>CAJUHL010000004.1 GCA_910586425.1 uncultured Bacilli bacterium | reverse complement strand
GGTGTTGTTCAGACTAAGAGTGTTGCGGTTAATAACGGGAATGCTGCTACTGGTGGTGTGAACCACAATGCAGGATATGATCCAGCACATCCTCTGGCAGGAAAGATTGATGAGTGGAACTTGAGACTCGGAAATACTGGTCTGATTGGTAATGAAGACGTTATCAACATTTGTAATGAAAACGTTCAGGCACTGTTAACTAATCAGATGGATAAGTATTATATCCCGCCTGTTGGAAATTCTATTAATCCTACTACAGGAACTCAGATGTATGTTTTTCAGGAAGATTACGACAAGAATGTTCATAATACACAGGCTCTTTATCAGTGGTTTTGCAATTGGCTGAATGGTATGGATTTTGAAAACATGTCTGAGATGCAGCGGGCAAGAGAAATTCAGAAGATCCTTGGACAGGGAACATATGAGGCAATGGGTGCGCTTGAGAGAAATGGTTATTATTCTGTATTAATTGACAAAAAAGGATTATGTGCAGAATATGCCTCAGCAGCTTGTTCACTGGCAAAAGCTTTAGGGCTAAAGTCTGCCATTTCTGGAACTGGAGACCATTTTGTTTATTACATCAGAGTGAATGGAACTGCCTATATGGGATCTAATCAGGTGTTGAATCTTGACTTCCCAACACCCGACCACGTATTTTTTCAGTAATTAATTTTAAACTCATCGGAAGAGATTCCGGTGGGTTTTTTGTTGTGTGGAGACAAGGGCAAGCTGTTGTTGAATTGGATTGAAAAAATATTTTTTATATTGTATAATTAGTAAAATTAGTTGATTGGAGAATAAGGATGATAGACTATTTATACTATGTTAAGAATATGATTAAAGATGCAAATATAGAAAGAAAAGAATTCTTAATGTCAAAAATAGAAAGTCATATTTCGCAGTGGCTCCATTATAAAAATTGTAAAGGCAGAAGCCCTCTTCATCCAGAGGAATTTGTTTCAGGCAATGTACACAATTTTTATTTTCCAACTAATGAAAGCATTCAACTTGTATGGGATATTGATAAGATCTACCGAAAAAGTATTGCTATACAACCGAAAGAATTTGAGTTACCAGAACTTCAGGAAATTATAAAAAAAGATATAATAAGTTCTCTTGATGAATTTACTAAGATTGAGAATGAAGTACATAATATTCAAAAACACCACTATGCTGCCGTTATAATTTTTTATTTTTCTCCATTGCGTATCCATCTCATGATAGATGGGAGACACCGATTTATAGAACATAGAAAGTTTAAGCAACAAGAAAAAATATTGGCATTTGTCTTGGATAGTGACAAATATCTAGATTGCATTGTCTATAAGAGAGATTATGCAGCATATATCATTTTGCATAATATTGAGGTTATGTCAAGGTATCTGGAAGGTATGAATTGTTTAAAAGAGCTATGGTGATTTTAAAAGGTGTTAGTGAAAAAACGTGTTATTAAATCTTACACACGTCGTAAATAAGGATCCTTACGAGGTTATTTACTGACACCATTAAAATAGTTGTTCCTGCTTATATTTTAAGTCCCTGTTAATTCAAATATTTATGTCATCATCAAGAAAGGTTCCATCCCATTTAAATATCTTCCTAACACCAGATATTGACTTTATATAACAATTGTATCCAGAACCAAGGTGTCCAAGCTGAATAATCCCTTTAGAGTCTTGGTTTAAAGAGATATTAAGACACTCATGAGATATAGATAATTCGTTTTTTAATGAACACATATAAAAACTCCTTTTATTTTTAGTATGACAGATACAATGTTTTTGGCTTCATAAAAGGTAAGGGTGTTGCGGTTAATAACGGGAATGCTGCTACTGGTGGTGTGAACCACAATGCAGGATATGATCCTGCGCATCCGTTGGCAGGAAAGATTGATGAGTGGAATTTGAGACTCAGAAAGACATCTGCTACTGCGATGGGTACTGTGAATGTTATTGGTACTTGGAATGTACATGCAATGCTGACTGGTCAGATGGATATGTATGAGGAGCCAACTGGTTATGGAGCAGATGAGCAGAAGGCAACCGAACAGGAGCTGTATACCTGGTTCTGTAATTGGCTGAATGGTATGGATTTTGCGAACATGTCCGAGATGCAGAGAGCTCATGCAGTTTGGGATGCGATGAAGGGTGCTCAGTATTCACTAGTTTCAGAAACAGAGTATAAAGGAACAAATTTTTACGATCATAATGCTGTGTATAGAGTGTTGATTTCTAGAAAAGGTATCTGCGAAGAGTTTGCAATGACAACCATGTCATTAGCAAAGGCTCTTGGATTAAAGTCCGCTGTATCTGGTAGTGGGAACCATGCCATTTGTTATGTTCGTGTGGATGGCAAGATTTATGAGTCCAATAATGGTTATATGCCATTAGATGCGCCTATTACGAACATGCAGTATATGGCAGATCCTAATTACGTATGGACCAGTGACTATTGATTTAGCCTGACATCAGATAATGCAACTCGTAGTAATTAACTTTAAACTCATCGGAAGAGATTCCGGTGAGTTTTTTATTCTGTAATGTTTTAAACATATTAATATAAAGAACAGAAACAAGGAGCCTTATTTACAAATGGGTTTTCATCTGTTAGAATCGACTCACAGATGAAAACATGACATTATGTTTATCTCTGTGAAAGGAGGTAAATATATTGTTAAATATAAAAAAGTTTTTTATAAACAAGAAGATCTTAGATGATCAGTATCTGAAAATAAAAGAAGATTTTAAAGAGTTAGGTATTGATGTAAAAGAATTGTACTTATTAAAGGAAACTTTATGGAAACAAATGCTTACATGTTTAAAGAAAATGTTAGAGGAATTTCCAGAGGTTAAAGGAATTGTAAAAGAGATTAATTTTGAAAAGACAAAGAATGGTATCGCAGAAGTCCATTTTTTTCAGTTAGACAAGAAACTCCATTATGAAAAAGCACAATATTTTGATATAACACAAGCACTATTTTTTGGACAGCAATACCTTTGCAACTAAAATGAAGTTAGAGAATCTCCCTATTGATTCCGGCTATGTATATGCAACCGCACATGAGTTTGGTCATGTTGTGGATATTGTATGGTCAATGAAATCTTATAAGTTTAAACATCCAGAAGCGGTTACTAGAAAAGAGGTTGCAAATTTTTTATATAATGCATTATCTTCACAACATATTATTGAAAACATTATTTGGTCATTATTTCCCAAAAAGAACAGAAATCAGATAAGTATCAATGATAAGTTAAGTGAATTCATGCATACATCTGAAGCGTTTGCAGAGGCGTTTGCATATAAATACTGTGGAATTGAGAATACAACAACGAGATTAATATTAGAACATTATAAAAATGAACGAGGCTGAATCTCGTTCGTTTTTTATTTTTAGGGTGATTATGCATACTAATATAAAGGGAAATATACTGATATTTACAGATGTTTACCAGAATATATTAATATTTATGGTTGTTCATATTTAAAACAATTTATAAAGTAAAGGAGGCAGTAAATTATGCAATTAATTACTCCAATGATGGATTATCCAAAGTTGACAAAACAATTATGTCATATGCCAGGACATGATATATTATTAAAAGCGACAGCAACAGGTGATGATTATAATCTATTCAGAATGTTAAAATTTCAAGAAGAAACGTTTATAAAATTTCATTATGGATTACACTATTTTTGTGATCCTTTTTCTGAAAGTAAAAAAATATATATTTATTATATACCACAAGATATCTTACCATATATAAAATACCAGGACAAAAAAATCACAGAGAGAATCCCGATACCAAAAGAACTAATTCAAAAATTCACAAACTGCAAAAGATATATTGAAGTGGATTTTAATTATATGTTTGATATGTATCAGTTCAACATTTTTGGTACGAAAACATTTTTCCAAACAAGAAAGGCGTTTCATTTTGGGAAACCAATAGTAATTATAAGAAAATCCAAAGGAGATAAAATATCATTTAATAATACATATGATGAAATTCTGAAATGTCCATATATAAATGAATACGATAAAAATCAGAAAATAAAAGAATACTACATAAAATGTGGGAAATGTTTAGAATAAAGAAGATTACTAATGTTAGAGTTGTTCAGACTCAGGGTGTAGCGGTTAATAACGGGAATGCTGCTACTGGTGGTGTGAACCACAATGCAGGATATGATCCTGCGCATCCGTTGGCAAACGCACCTGCATCCTGGAACCTGAAACTGACTTCTGATAAGAATATGCTAAATTATCATTATATTTGTAATAATGACAACATTCATGCGATGTTGACTGGACAAATGGAGTACTATCATGTAAGAACTGGATATGGTGCAGAACAGGAAAATGCTACTGAGCAGGCTCTGTATCAGTGGTTCTGTGATTGGCTAAATGGTATGGACTTTGAGCATATGTCCGAGATGGATAGGGCAAAAGAAATTCAAAAGGTATTGCAAGCTAGATCTTATGATACTCAATATGCTGATAGTAGTCATTCAAAACGAAATTCTCAGTATTCTGTACTAGTTGAAGGTAAAGGAATTTGTATTGCAAACTATATTATACAAGTCGATGGAACAGCATATCTGGGAAGTAATAATATCTTTAATCTAATTACTAAAGCAGAATACAGCGGATATACTGCATTTAACTGGTTTAATTAGTAAGTAACAAACTTAAACTCATCGGAAGAAATTCCGGTGGGTTTTTTGATTGGCGGAAGAAGATTTAAAGCAAAGTGGATGATGTTCATATAATAAGAAAAAGCTCTCTTCGGAGGACTTTTTTGTATGTAATAGATTATTTCAACATGATCGGTTTATAGTAAGAAATAATTTTGTTTATTAGTATTTCATTTTGACATCCAGTATCTTCAGCGATTTTACGGATCAATGTTTCATCAAAGTCATAGTTAGAGACATAATCAAGCCGTTTTTCCCAAGAAGGGTGAGTGGGAGAATCGTTATCAGTTTGTTTTAAGGATAATTTGTATTTCATAGAAAGAATAAGCTTGTTTCTGGATGAGTCTGCCATTTTCTCTGCAGCACCAAAATCAGCATGAACTTCATTTACCCAACTTATGAATTTATATGATAAGATATATCTGAACGAAAAGAAATCCTTTTCTTTATGTGTCAACTCATGTCCAATGGTTATCATAAAAGCATCTTTAGTATCTTGATCTTCAATTAATGCAAGCCTTGCAGCCCATTCAGCATTTACTAGAATAATTTTATGTAAAAGAGCAGTTGCGTTAATGACTTTGCTTCCAGAATCATATGCCCAAGAATAGACAAGACGATTTTCATTTAAAATGTTTAAATGTGTATATTGGTTAAGATTTGTTCTATAATTACTGGGAATTGGAATATTCCAATCTTTTGACCTATTTTGAATTCTTTTTCTTACAAGATAACTCAACATGTTAGAAGCTTTCCGTTAATTATATTATTTTTGAATTTAGCCTCATTATAACATAAAAATGTAAATTAATGCAAGTAAAATAAGCAATCTAATAAAGGGAAATGGTGTAGAATATGCTTGTTCACCCTCCAATAAATTAAAATGTATCAATATTGCCCATATAGTCCAAAGAAACATAAAAATAAATAAGACAAACACAAATATTTTTAGAATTATCATTTTCATCACCTCATAAATAGTATGATTGGTGAACTCTGCTAAATTGATATGATAATAAAAACTATGAATTCCTGGCAGTGGCTGGATGGAAACAATGATGGAATAGCCGAATCCTATTACTTTGATGGTAATGGGTATATGCTGGCTAATACTACAACTTCAGACGGCTATACGGTAAAAGCAGACGGAGCTTGGACTGTAAACGGTGTGGTGCAGACGCAGGGTGCTGCTGTGAATAATAGCAGTGCTGCTACTGGTGGTGTGAACCACGGCGCAAGTTGTGATCCAGCGCATCCGTTGGCTGGTAAGATTGATGCTTAAAGTTTGAGACTTAAAGAGATACCTTCTACTGCTATGGGAAATGTGACTAAGATTGATACTTGAAATATACATGCAGTATTGACTGGACAGATGGATATGTATGAGGAGCTAACTGGTTATAGTGTAGACGAGCAGGAAGTGTATATTTGGTGCTGTTTAGTTGAATGGTATAATTTTATCAATATACCAAAAATGGATAATGTTTAAGACGTTCGAGAAGGGTTTACTTTATAACTTTTGTGTGATATGCTTATTTAAATAGATTGCACAGAAGTTAATCATGATATAGAAACATTTCTTTCTAATGGGATAGTACTTTTTTGGAAGAATTCAATTTATTAGGAACTTTCAAGCATGTGTAAAATGCCGAAGAAAGGAAGAATTGATTTGTTCTAAGCCTTAAACCATTTGATATTATACGGATTATGTTAATAAGTCTAATCATAAAGGGAATCTCAATAGCATTTTTTTATCATACTAGACTTTGGACTCGAAAACAGTGAAAAATGTAAAAAAGATGGAGTGACTAAAAATGCGAACGAAGAGCGTATACATACTGAAAGGAAAAGATGAATAATTTTAAGCAAATTGTAAATAAGACATTTAATAATTATAGTCATAAAGCAGATTTTCTGGTGCGTACTTCTGGTTATCGTTCATTGAAATTTGATGTTCAATCCTATATTGTATATAATACAAAATTAAATTGTCCGGTTTTTTTGCAAGAAGAGGCATGGAAATTGTTTTTATCATACGAATACATAACAGAAGAGATATTTGAAAGATTAGATAAAGATGGAAAAGAAGTGATTATGTGTTTAATAGAATCTTATTTGTATTTTCCGCCTAATATCAACGAACAATTAATTTGTGATATACAAAATAAAAATTATATGCATGAATTTGAAATTGGTAAGACTTTTGAGTGGTTGGATTTAAGAATATCAGAAACATGTAACTTCGGATGCAATCATTGTATAGCGCGAGAGGCCCATAACAATAGACTTATGTCTTTTGAAAAGGCTATAGAGCTTATTGAATATTATGTTAAGTTTAAAAAGGATTCTGAAAAAGATTTTAACACATTAAAGATACATTTTGGAAATTGTGAACCATTATTGAATGCGAAAACAATTTGTAGGATAGTAGCTTATGTAAATGATTGTTATCCAGAATACAGAAAAGAATATTCAATTAATACAAATTTAACATTGTTGGATAAAAAAACAGCAGAATTTTTTATGCAAAATCATGTAGAAATATATACTTCTCTAGATGGCCCAGAAAAAGCGAATGACAGTATTCGTACATATAAAAATGGAGATGGAACATATTACGATATAATAGCTAAAATGAATCTGCTAGAAGAAATTGGAAATCCTATCAGAGGAATCAGTGTAACAATAACAGATGAAAATTTTGAATTTTTAAATGAAGAGTTTATAGAATGGTGTGTAAAAAAGAATTTTGAGAGTGTGGCTTACGATTTCGACTTAATAAATTCGTCTAATATTCCGACAAAAGAAAAAGCGGAATTTCTGTGTAATACATGGAAGTGTTTTTATGAAAGAGGAATTGAATTTTATGGAACTTGGATGACACCTTTCCTCAATATATCAAATTACTCAGTTGCTGTAGAACCTTATTCATTCTGTAAAGCTATGTTTGGTAAAAATATATCTGTTGATATGTTAGGCAATATTTTTGCATGTTCTTATTCTAATAAAGCAATTTGTACATTCAATAACCTTAATAAAGCAATTAAGCCGGGTGGAGAATATTACAATCTTGTAAAAAATCATTTAGTTGGATCAATTATATATCCAGAATGTCAAGACTGTATATATGAAGGTGCATGTAATGGACAATGTAACCAAACCAGAATGTGTGCAGATAATCAAACAATTCAAAAGCAATGTGACTATTATAAAATAGTGACTGACACTATGTTAATAGAACAAGCAAAAATGCTTAAGGAGGAGGTGGAAAGGGATGAAAGCAATAAAAATGCCTAAACAAGTTATCAAAAGCATGATGTCTAAAAGAACTAATTGTTGTCCGTAAATTCCGTAATATGGAAAAGATAAGAGAAATATGTGAAAATCGCTGGGAACGCATAGTGGCCAATTATGATATAAAATGTCTAGAATTAAATATTAGTGAAGCTTGTAATTATCGATGTACTTATTGTATTTTTCATAGAAACAATATGAAAGTTAACTTAATGAAGCCTGAATTTGCAGTTCAGATGGCTATAGCTTATGATAAGTATTTGAATGGAAAAAATGGATTAATCTATTTTGGTGCAGGTGAACCCTTGCTTAATTGGGATGCGATTGTGAGAGTCTGTGAGGAACTTGAACAGAGACAGAGTAAAATAGAGCTTAGATTCATGACGAATGCAAGTCTAGTAACTACGAGCAAGTTGGAATATATAAAAGTACATAATATAGGTGTTGGTTTTTCAATTGATGGATTAAAAGAAAGACAAAAGGAAAGGCGTATTCCAATAGATGATAAAATTGATAGTTATAATTCGGTGATAAATGCCTTGGAGATGGCAAAAAAAAGTAATTATAACGTTTTTAGTTTAAGTTCAACATTTGATACAGAAAATTTCATAGAAGATGCAAAATTTGTAATAGATTTATGCTGTGAATATGAAATAAAGGAATTTGATTTAGATTTTGATATAAATGCATTGGAAAACTGTGATATAGAAATAGTAGCCGATGAATTAATTACCTGTTACCAGGAGGCAGTAGATCATAAGCTAGAAGTATTCGGTTATTGGCTTATTCCATATTTAAACCAAAAAGAGTCTGGAATAACTCATTATTGTAGTAATAGTATAGGAAATGCTATTTGTATAGCGGCGGATGGATTCGTTAAGGTTTGTGGATACGACACAAAAACTTTTTGCCAAATTAGTGATTTTAACGATTTGTTAACTAATGATAAATATTTGGATTATTTAAGACACTATACGACAGATAGAAAAGAATGTAGGGATTGTGAGCTTTTTTATTTATGCTATGGTCAATGTATTTTTCAAAATAAAAAAGATAAAATTTGGAGTCGAAATTGTTTGTTCCTAAGATATGTTACAAGAAAAATGAATTCTAAATTTGGTGGTTATTCTAGCATACATTCAACAACATTATAGACCCATCGAAAAAATCGGTGGTTTTTTTTGTTGTGTAAGATAAGTCTTTTTTTGGAACAGAATTTTCATATGAATTGAAAATGGTATGGGTTTGTGGTTGACTCTGGATGTGCAGATTTCCAAAAAGGCATCCGATGGTAGAGTCCTCATGTTCCAATAGCAGCAATTGGGTTTACATGGTATCAAATTTATCTAAGCAATAAACAATTGTTATTCGACAGACGAGTAGACTTGTATAAAAAGTCAAAAGGATTATATCTATTATGGGAGAAAAATAAGTCTCATTTATTGGACCATGATAAAAATAAAATATTTGGTGCAAATGATCTGTTTTTTATGTGGCTAACTAATAATGGTTTTCTATATAAAGTTGGACCAGTAATAAATACCATGAAAGATTTCTTTTGAAATTGGAGGAGATTGAAGGGCTAAGTAAAGAAATTAAGTTTGCTTTTAGTAGAAGTGAAAAAAATGATATTAGCTTATTTGTTCATTTGTATGGTGAATTATTGGGTTTGATGTATAAGTATCAAATAGCCCTTTCTAAGGAAAGAGAGACTAATAAAATGTTTCAAAATCAAATAAAAATATCGGAAGTATCATTAGAAGAAACGAGATTAGAAGTAATAAATAAAATAAATGAATTAAATAGTGTCTTTCAAAAAATAGAATGAATAAATTATTTGAGAAAATAGAAAGAAGCGTTCGCTTGTTTATAATTTAGAACAAGAACCATGTGATGAGTTATTGTAATGAGCCCTCCTGAGAGGGCTTTTTTGTATGAAAATAGGATTTTTCATTTTATTTTATACGTAGTATACTATACATGTCTACATTTAGAATCACTTCGTTAGGAGGGATTAATATGAGTTTTAGCTAAGTGCAGACAATGAGACATTAAGGACTGCAGGTGCTCCTGACAGAGATGGAGGCTGTTTGTACGTCTTTGAAAGGTCCATAGGGCATATATCAAGCGCCAATATTAATGAAGGGAGAAAAGGTCAATATGAGTATAGTGATCCTAGACACATTTTGGAAGCTTGTTAATATTGCAAGCGGGATTATAACTATTGCCAAAGAATTAAAAAGTTACATAAATGGCAAAAAAGACTCAAAAAAAGACCCATCATCTAGCCTGCCAGCACCTGATGGGTCGGATGAAGATTGCTAAACAATCAGATGTCGCCTTTCTCTTTGGTTATTTTAACATTATAAATAGTAGAAGTCAATACAAATACACAAAAATACCTACCTCATTCTATCAATAATATTAAATACATTAATATTATGTCAGATTTTTGATAAAATAACTAACTTAAACTCATCGGAAGAGATTCCGGTGGGTTTTTTGTTTCTTGGAGAATGATTTGAAGACAAATTGAAAATTATATAAATCTGTGGTAAACTCTGGATATAAGATATCTGGAGGAGAAGCATGGGTAAGCGTAGTAATAAGAAGAAAAAACGTAAAAGGAAATTACGACAGCAGAATATTGTTATAGAAAACAAAGAAAATAAGACGGAAACCATCGATAAAGAGCAATTTTTACAAAGCAGAAACAAAAGGATTTTATTTGCTGTATCCGAATTTTTGCAGAAATGGGCCTTCCCAGTAATCTGTATCATATATTCATTGCTTTTAATGACAAGCTTTGTTAGTAAAGATACAAGAATAAGATTTAGGATGTCATTATTCATGTCATTACTTTCATTGTTTATATCTATAATATTTTCTGGATTCAGTGAAAAATACATAGAAAAGATCCTGTCTAAGATACCAATAAAAAATCTTCTGAAAATAGCAGGATTATGTCAATTCTTTTTTGTAGTTATATTTACCTTCCTAATATGGAACTTTCTAACATCAACTGAAAAAATATATACGTATATCTTTGAAATAGGGATTTTTGGAGATATATTCACGTGGCTATCAATATTAATATTTTTTGTAGATAAAAATATCAAAAGATAGTTTTCTTTAATCGGCACTGCAAAAAAGTAAATATATACAATGTATAGTTACAAGTATGAAAATATTTGATATCTTTAATAGTGTTTCGAAGTTTTTAATAGTTATCATTAAAAATAAAAAGAGTATAGGCGTGAGGCTGCCCAATATTATATTAATTACGGTAAAAATGGGATGCTTTTGAACAAAATTAGCATACGTGTTTTGAAATAAAATTTCCATAACAGCCTTTTTCATGGCAAATTCCTTTTTATTTTTAGTATGTTAGATCCTTTAGATATATCAACAATAAAAATATCATGCAGATAATTCTCTTTTGCACATAGTCTCATTGAAAGAAAAATGAAAAAATGGGCAAGGAGAAAATAAATAAATATTAAAGGATTTACATAGCTGTAATCAAAATAATGGCAGCCAAAGCATAAGAAAAAATATACAAGCAAAATACAGATAATTATGAGGCCTCTAGGTTTTATAGGGATAACCATTTTAATGAAGTTCTTTTTTCAGCGATTGAATTCTTTTGAGGCATTTATTTTCTACATATTAATCCTATCAAAGACCAAAAGGAGAGATTAGTATGTATTTTAAAATTCTGGGCGAAGACTTAACATATAACGGGTATACTTATCATGAGGGACTGAATATAGATCCGAATCCATTTGATCCAACACCAGATTACGGAAACGGATTATTTTTTGCAGATGAAAAAGAGATTTTAAGGTTTTGTGATTATGGAACAAAAATTGCCGAGGTGGCAATCCCGGATGGAGAGGCCGTTGTTCCGGTAGGAGAAGAATATAAGGCACATCGAATTATCTTGGGACCGGTCCGGGAACTATGGACAAAAGAAACTTTTGAATGGATAATAAGTTGTGGAGCAGATGTTCATGCAGATGATGATTACGCTTTAATTTGTGCCTCTGAAAAGGGTGATGATGAGGCAGTAAGACTTTTATTAGCGTCAGGAGCAAATATTCATGCCTTGAACGACCTTCCCTTATGTTTAGCCGCAGAAAATGGTAATTTGGAAATCGTTAAATATTTAGTGGCGAAAGGCGCTCACATTCATGCAGATGATGATTTTGCTTTGCGTTGGGCAGCAGAAAATGGCCATTTAGATGTGGTAAGACTTTTAGTAGAATCAGGAGCTGATGTTCATATCCGTGATGATTTTGCTTTGTGTTGGGCCTCTGCAAAGGGTCATATGGATGTGGTAAGACTTTTGATAGAATCCGGAGCAAATGTTCATGCCCGTAATAATTTTGCCTTACATTGGGCATCTAGAAATGGCCATATGGATGTGGTAAGATTTTTAGTAGAATCCGGAGCAAATATTCATGCAGATAATGATTGCGCATTGCGTTGGGCCTCTGAAAATGGTCATTTAGAAGTAGTAGAATATTTAAAGAGTTTGTATTAGTGGTTAAAAGTCCTCTTCGGAGGACTTTTTTGTAGAGTTTAAAAATTATTTTAGTATGATTGTTTCTGCTCTTGCACTTTAGAAAAGTAAATTGGGCATGCATTATTTCCACATTTTCGGGAGTTTTCTCAATGACACCAATCAAGTCTATTAATTATTAAAAAAGGCCTTTTACCTAAAATTTCCTTCATACTAAATACATTAAGGATAAAAGGAGGAAGATATATGTTTTTTAAAGTTTTTAATGAAAATTTGGAGGAAAATGGATATTCATATAAGGAGGGCCATAATATATATCCAAAAGCATCCGAGTCAGGCAAGGATTATAATAAATTTTTGTTCACTGATGAAAGAGGAATCATCGATCAGTTTTGGAGAAACAGTAAAATTGCAAGAGTCACAATCCCATCAGATGAAGTGGTGGTTTCATTTTCACAAGGGAATTATTATGCAAGCGAGATTGTAATAGAAGAAATCCGTGACATTTATACAGTTGATACATTTAATTGGCTGGAAGAGCAGGGCATTGACGTTTATAAAGATATAGATGGATTGCTTCAATGCGCAGTATTAAATGGCAAACTGGATATTATTCAGTATTTGATAGAGAAATTGGCTTATGTTAATACTGGATCCGAAATGGCAGTCAGTTTAAGAAACGCAGCGCCATTATCGATCGCAGCCTTAAGAGGAGATCCTGAAATTATTGATTACTTAATCAGTGAGGGTGCAAATGTTTATGGTAATAAGAATCATGTTTTATATTATGCTGTAGGAAGTGAAAAAACAAACATCGTTGACCAATTATTAAATGCAGGAGCGGATATTCATGCAGGTGATGATGCGGCTTTATATATAGCCTATCTAACTGGAGATTTCAATATGTCTAAACATTTGTTGAAAAAAGGAGCGAGGCTCAAAGCTGTTGAAAAAAAACTTCTTAAGAAAGCTATATTAAGGAAAAACACAGAACTCATAAAACAACTATTGGAAGATGGAGCAAATATTCGCGTGTATGAATATGCGCTTGAATCAGCAATTTATTCAAAGGATATCAGTATCTTAAAGTGCGTTGTAGAGGCAGGAGCTGACATCCATGCTGGTAATGATTACATATTCTATACGGCAATAAGGACAAAAAACTTAGATATAATTAAGTATTTATTGAAAGCAGGAATAAACATCCGTAAACAGGATGATTTCCTTGCTTGTGCGGTTGAAACGGGAGACATCGAGATTGTTAAATTCTTATATAAGAAAGGAGCAAGCAAGAAAGATACGAAAGATAAGGCTTTGTATGCAGCTTTAGGATTAAAAGAGGGCATACTTGAGAAAGAGTACCGTTATGAAGAATATTTGTACTGTCCAGAAAAATATAACCGCAAATTTGATTTTGAGATGTTGAATTTCTTAGTAGATGCAGGAGCCGATATAAACATAAAAAACAATTACTTATTGTTTATTGCTGTTCGGTATAAGAATATGGAATTAGCAAAAACTCTATTAGATAAAGGAACTTGGATAGAAAGCAGGGACGGATATATTGTAAGACAAAATGGAGTAAAGGACTATCTTGATATTGTAAAGTTTATGGTGGAGGCTGGATTTGATGTTAATATACTTCTGAAATATGCACTTGAAAAAAAGCATGTTGAAACCGTGAAATATCTGTTAGATTGCGGAGCGAATATTTATGAAGAAGTAAAAGCATATGATTTTGGTGAAGAAACAGATGGAAAACATATGGATGGGTCATCTAAAGGAAATGTATCACTTAGATGTCCTCTTATGACTATCATAAAAAAGGGCGATATGGAACTTATAAAATACCTGGTTGAAATGGGAGTGGATGTTCATGCGAATGATTATCTTGCATTTCGTTTAGCAGTGAAGAATAATCAAGTAGAGCTTGCCAAGTATCTTTTATCAATTGGAGCAGATGTTCATGTTCGTAACGAGTGTGCCTTGTACTATGCGATAGAGAATGGGTATAACGAGATTGTCAATGTTTTATTAGATGCTGGAGCCGATCCTAATGATATTGACCCTTATATTCTGTATCCTGCTATAAAAGATGAAAAATATGATTTGATTGATTCGTTAGTTGGTAACGGAGTGAATCTTCATGACGATAATGAAGGATTATTGAGGCTGGCTGCCGAAAATGATGAAATCAAGGTATTATCATATTTGTTAGAAAACAAAGCAGATATCCATGCATGTAATGATGAGGTATTGAAGACTGCGGTTGAAAATGGAAGCATAGAAACCGTAAATTTCCTTTTATCTTTTGGAGCAGATATTCATGTTGATAATGACTGGTTGCTGCGGTATGCGGTAAGGAAGGAGAAATATAAATTAACGGAATGTTTACTTAAGGGAGGAGCGAATGTTCATGTAGATCATGACTATCCATTATTTCAAGCAGTACAATATAGGAATTATGAGATTACGAACCTGTTGATAGCTTATGGAGCTGACGTTCAGGCTAGGAATAAGAGTATTCTATCAAAAGCAAACAATCATGATATTACACAATTCTTAATAATGAAAGGTGCAGACAACATGGGTGTTCTGGATTAGGATTATTGTTAAAAAGTCCTTTTCAAGGGCTTTTTTAATAATTTCATCTTTTATAATAAAAGATAATAGCCTTGCTATGTTCAAGTTACTTGTATAGGCTGGGTTAAACAAAGACAGATGTAAGAAATTTATATCGTTATTACTCTTGATTGACAAGAAAGGATTGTGTACAGAATATGCTGTGACGGCTTGTTCTCTTGCAAAAGCATTAAGTTTGAAAGCTGCCATTTCTGGAACTGGAGATCATATTGTATATTGCATCAGAGTGAATGGAACTGCTTATATAGGTTCTAATCAGGTGCTGAATCTTGATTTTCCAACACCGGATAGCGTACATTTTCAGCAATTAACTTTAAACTCGTCGGAAGAAATTCCGATGAGTTTTTTATTTCTTTATTTTGTCATACTATTTCAGGCACAGAAACTTGGAGCCTTAAAGCTCATCTGTAAATATTGTTTTATCTACAGATGGGTTGTATAATACCTTCTGTAGGAAGGAGGTATTATGAAAATTAAAAAAATATTGCAAGGAAGCAATGAATATAAGAAAATCAGGGAAAAGTTCCAGAAAATTGGGATAAGAATATATGGAATAAAGAGTCTGGAATTAGAGATATGGAAACTTATATATGTATATTTATCAGAATTGATTGATTTATACCCAATTGTGAACAATGGAAGCCTAGCATGGATCAGAGTTGAAGATAGGAAGTATTTTAATTATATTCGATTAAGTTGTGATACATTAGCAAGTAGCGGTTTTTTTGTTTCAAGATATATAAGACCATATGTGGATATGAAAAAGAGATTAGGCATAGTTTTCAACAAATCAGCATTTAAATCTATAGGTAATGATGAAGAAGTTGGAAGCAAAAAGGTGGATAAAGAAACTTTTATCAAGATAATTATAGCTCATGAATTTGGACATTTATTAGATTTGATAATGTCTGGGTATAATCCTATGAGTTGCAAAAATTGGGAATCATATGAGAAAATTGATAAAAGGTATAAGAAAAAGAAATCGGATAGTATCGTAGAAAATGCATTTAATCGATATTTTGAAGGGAATGAACCTAAGATTCAAATTATTGTTGAACAAATTGGTGAATATGCCTCTAGAAGTAAAGATGAAATATTTGCAGAAGCTATTGCAATGCATTATTGTGGTTTGGATAGCAGATTATCCTTAATAATTGTTGAAGAGATACGTAAAGCATTGAAAGACGGGTGAACCGTCTTTTTCTTTCATAATATTTAAAAATCATAACTTATAGGAGAGAAATCATGAGTAGAATCGATCCATATGAAAAATTTTCACAAAAAGATAAAATTAAATATTTTTGGTGTGGAGATGCTTTTATCAAGGATGATGTGTCTGAGATTGAATATGAAGAATTTAAAAAAAGAAAAAACGAGTGGGATCCATATTTAAAATATACAAGTTTACATGGTTGGTATATGTCATCATTAACACCAAAAGGAGGTTTTTATAAATATTATATTCCAGAAGATATCTTTGAATATGTTTTTTATAAAGATGGAGAAATTATAGAAAAAAAAGAAGTTCCAGATGAAGTAAAAGAGAAATTTTTGATATGTAAAAGAGTGATGGATGTTGACTTTTTGTATTTTAGAGAGAGCATTTTTATAAATGGAAAAAAAATAGGATTACAATCATCCTGGAAAATAGGAAACAGTATTATCTTTATTAAAAAATCAAGACTAAACAGAATATCTTGGGACTTAGATTGTAAAAGTGTATTAGATATTGATTACATTAAAAATTTCAGTAAATATAAGGCAGAAAAGGAATATTTTCTTCAACATGGATATAGGGAGTGAAAAAAGTGAACAAAGATATACTGAAACAAATATTCCGTGGATGGAGTAACTGGTACAATATAAATTATACAAAATTAAATTGGAAATTTCCCATATTATTAGATGGATGTCTAGATTATATAACAATAAATAATCCATTAGCATATTACTGTGGAGATATTGGAGTAAAGATAAATGAATATTTAAGAAATGGTGTATATCAAAAGGGAGGATTTAATCGAAATATAGAATTTGCTATTTATTCAGGAATTATTTCTGTGTTGATTCAATCTGCACCAAAATTGAAAGAAGATACAATTGTATATAGATATGTATCTCTTCAAGAAAAAAATGAAATCATTCAAAAGTATCCGTATATAGTTGGAAAAAGTAGTCCATACTTAAAGCCGGATTTTTTGAGTGTTACTTTAAACAAAATAGTAGAAAAAGATAATTCAGAATATCATGAAGAATATTTGAAACACGATAATATATTAGAACTGACTGTGTTAAATGGTACACCTGCAATATATCCAGCAATGTTAAAAGGATGTGGAAGAGAATTCTAAAAAGAATTGGTTTTACAGAGAGGAGCATATATCTATTATACAGGAAATTGTCGGAAGGAATGTGGTAGAACTATATACATATGTAAAGTTATATACGTGTAAATATTTTACATATTTTCAATCTGGTATGTAAGGATACTAGATTCGGTAGGATATATTCTTGTACTAGCATCTAATATAAATTATCAGGAATGTTTTGCAGAAGCTATTGCTCAATACTATTGTAGCAGTAATTATTCAAAGTTGTCGGAATAGCTTAACACCCGGCAATGTACATTTTCGGCAATTAACTTTATACTCATGGGAAGAAATTTCAGTGAGTTTTTTGTTATGTGGAGAGAAGTCTTTGTGGAATTGAATTGAAAAGCTTATGGATTTATGGTAAACTCTGGATATAGAAAGCTGGAGGTAGGATGGATGGAGAAAACATTTCTAAAAATTCAAGATTATATAAATGGAATGAAAACTTTTTCAAGAGTAGTTTATACAGAAAGACTCAATGAAATGAAAAGGCTATATTATTCTTTAAATCTTTCTATAGATAAAGATATAGAAGGAGAACTAGATACTGAATATATCGAATTTATGCAGACAAATGAAAGCCTTTCTTTAACATGGAATATATCTAATTTGAGGAATTACATCCTCCATAACCATCCAGACGATTATGCTGTGGTTTCATTGTCCCAAATTCGTGAAGATTTAGGAGAAACTGCTTATAAAAGACAGATAGAGGCGATGGAGGAAGAAAAAGTGAAATTAAATACATTCCCTATAATTAAGCAAGAACCAATATATATTATGCTATTGATGCCTACTAGACAGTATTATATTCTTGATGGAAAGCATCGTTTTTATGAGGCACATCTTAAAAGAAGAGATATAAAATGTTATTATCTTAATAGTGATATGTTAGTTCCGTTTTTAATAAATGAAGACCAGCGACGGTTATACCGTTTTATTAAAGACTTTTTTGCTTTTTGCGAGGAAATAGGATTATTCATAACTAACATCTGAGAGATACGTTTGTCATCCAACATACAGTATTCAATCCATCGTCTGTCTGAAAAGTCGATGAGAGCGTTTCTATCAGGATAAGGTAAACTTTTATAATCAGCTTCTGTATACCCTGGCTTAAGAAAAAAATCATGTCGAAAGACACCCAATAAATCATAGCGAGGATCAATTCGTTTCTTACCTAATAAATCGTATTTTTTAATATAGTACATTTTAATATCATTTAATATATTAGTTGTCATAGAAATAGATTCTCCTTTTCTTTTAGTATGAGAGAAATAATAAATATAGATTTTTGATAAAGAAGCAATCAGTGTGGTTAAGGATTGGAAAATATTATAAAACAAGGATGTGTTGAAATGTGAAAAAGTATAGAAGAGATACATACTAATTTTATAATTGTAAAGGAGGATGGAACTTGAAATTTAATTTTGATATTGCTGAAATTTTAAAATCGTCAAATCGTATTTTTGGATCCATAGCAATTGCAACAAGCGTGATGCTGATTTTGCCAGAGAGTATATGCCAGGTGCTGTATCTTCAGGAATTCAGGTTAAAATATGGTGTTTACATAAGTATTCTATTTATCATTACTTGGTCTATTTTAATTGTAGAAGGGATAATAAGAATATATGATTTATTAAAAAAGGGAGCGAAAGGATACATTGCTAAATATAAAGAGAAGAAATTTTTGAAACAGGGAAGTGAAAACCTTAGAAACTTGGAAAAATTCCAAAAGGCTATTGTGTATTTTTTATTCACAAGCACTACACATACACAGAAACTTCCTATGAATGATGGAGCTGTTAGATTTTTATTACAAAGTATGATAATTGCTCCAACAACTAACCAAGTAGCAGTAACAGATATACAAAATCCAAAACGTCCATATATGTTGCAGCCATGGGTTATTACTAAACTAAAAGAAGAGAAAGACTTGGAAGAAATTTTTAAGAAAGCACTTAAAGCTGAACGTGAAAAGATCGAAGAATATGTATATCGGGATCCCTATTACTTAGGCTTTTACTAGAAATATTTATATGAATTGAATCGGATAGATGTAAGGCGTTTACAAGATAACCCTTATCTACCAGGAAAAAGAGGCTCTGTGCCTCTTTCCTTTTTGAGATTTTGTAATGTCCATATATACTCCAAGTATAATGGAACCTCATATTATCAGGAACTGAAGAATTAACGTGTATTTTATAACACTAGTTCTTCAATGAATGATCCATATGAGCAACAAAACAGTGTGAGATAAACAGAATCCACAACATTATTTTGAAATATTTCAGAACATATTATTCGCAACACAGAATATTGGAGCTTTCAAGCTCTTCTGTAGTAAAAAATAATCTACTACAGATGGGCCATGTGATACCTTCTGTAGAAAGGAGGAGGTATCACATATGTTAAAATTAAATAAGCTGCTAAGACGCAGCAAATATGATGAATTAAGATGTAAATTTGGACAGTTAGGGATAGATGTTATTGGAATAGAAGAGGCAAGTATCAAAGAAATCCAAAAGACTTATAATCAGATACAGTTACTTATGACGGAACATGAGGAGCTGCCTAAAGGATTTTTGAATTGCATAAGATTTGGAGAATTTGATGATTTAATTGAAAGAGATATTTTGGGTACAAACTCATGTGGAGTATGTGGAACGGTTGTCCCATATGTGGAAAATGGGAAAATCTCAATAACTATGTTTATCAATACTGAAAAATTCAGATCAGTTGAAATACAAAAGCGCAGAGAATTATCGATTAAATGTGGCCCTGGTGAATACATTGAAAGTACGGTGAGCCATGAATTTGGACATATCCTGGAATATTATTTGTTATGTCGGCTTCATAAATGGGATGAAGTTTGTCCAGAATTATCTATAGTGAATGGTTACATGGCAACATTTGAGGATAGGAATTGCAATATTACTTCAGATTTTGTCGAAATCACTGAATTTTGTGTTGAATCCTTGAAGGAACTGGGATACACAGAAAAGTTTCGCATATTGGATAATGCTTGCAATTATTTGGGAACTTATGCAGGATATACTTACATAGAATGCTTCGCTGAAGCCTTCTCCCAATACTATACCAGCAACCATCCAACGATATTGTCCGAAAAAATCATAAATAAATATAAGAAATTCATCAACAAATTATAAAAGGCAGATTTGGAATCTGCCTTTTTATTACATTATATATATAGTTACAGTATTTTTTATCTCTAATCGCAATAGAACAATATAAATCGATAAATAGTGGTGTAAAATGTTAGGAGGTTACGTCTATGTATGAGAAACTTATTCCGGTAGAATTAAGTAATTATGTTGAAGCATTGCATTGCGGGAACGTGATTTTTAAAAAGTCTTTACCAAAAAGGCTGCAAAAAAAAGCCCAAAAGGCTCAAGAGCGATATTCCGTATTCAGCTCATATGCTGCGGCCCATCCTGTCTACACAGGAAAAGAAACAACGTTAAAAGAACGCATGAACGGAATTGCATATAGCGAAGTCCCAGGATTCATGCAAGAATATATTAAGTATGAGAAAGAAAATATTGTAAAAAAAGATGATTTCCCAGATGATTTAAACGAACAATTTGATAAATGCAAAAAAATTTTTGACATTGATTTGAAATATTATCAGTATGAGAACTTTTATCTTGATTTTGATGGAACCAGAAAGTTAAATCCATGGGAAAAGTTAAACATAATTTTTGGACACAAGAAATTCATTAAGTTTGTGGCAGACTAAGATAATGTTATGGCCCTTATAGCGGAACTGGCGTGGCTGATGATGTATAAGACGAATGCAAGAAATCCTATTGTAACAAAGTGAAATCCTACGGATTTTCAGCATCTGATGTTGCATGGGAATAAAGATAAAAAGAAAAGTCCTCTCATGAGGACTTTTTATTTTCTAATACACTAATCAGAAACAAGGAATGTAAACAATATGATTTTTTTATATAAATGAAATGATAGATTGCAACATACTAAAATAAATACATTCAAAACAAAGGAGTAAGTATGTCACTTATTATATCAATAAATTCAAAGGAAGGAATTGTAATAGCTGCAGATAGACGTACAACAATAAGAGGGAACGGTGGAAGTATGCGTTTTTCAGATGAAACAACAAAAATATTTCCAAGTACAGAAAGGCTTGCAGTATCTTTTTGTGGAAACCATTATTTGAATGGAGATACTATCATACAATTTCTAGAACAAGTAAAAGAAAAATATAAATATGACACTGATATATTTGATTTTCCATCTCAATTGCTTTGGGAATATCAACAAAAAGAAGCTATGTCAGATATAACTATAGTTGTTGCAGGGTATGATAAAAAAGCAAATATTCCTATGATATATATCATGAATCTTAAAGAAAAGACTATAAAATTGGCTTTTAGTGGTAATAATTATGGAGCAACGTTTCATGGAGGGAATGATATTGCTGATGTTATAATGAAAAATATATACTATGGTGATTTATCAATTAGAGAAGTGATTGATTTGGCAAAATTAACCGTAGATACAACTATACAGGCCTATAAATATAGAATGAACCAAAGTGTGGGTGGAAATACGGATATTTTTCTGATTCCTAAAAATAATAATGAAAAATCGAAATGGATTACAAATAACCATGAAATTCATACATAGGTCTAAGAATATATAAGAAGTTTACTAAAGAAAGAGGCACGACGCCTCTTTCCTTTTTGGAGATTTTGTGATATACTACATTTGTCTACATTTAGAATCACTTCGTTAGGAGGGATTAATATGAGTTTTAGCTAAGTGCGGACAATGAGACATTAAGGACTGCGGGCACTCCGGACGGAGATGGAGATGCTTATGCGTCTTTGAGAGCTCCATAGGATATATGGATTTTTCATAGGCGCGTAAGTGTCAATATTGATGAAAGGAGAAAAAGGTCAATATGAGTATAGTGATCCTGGATGTATTTTGGAAACTTGTT
Source organism: uncultured Bacilli bacterium (assembly GCA_910586425.1). Next base: position 44,072 of record CAJUHL010000004.1, on the reverse strand, counting down.
AGTATTACGAGTGGGATTATAAATATTGCCAAAGAATATAAGAAGTACATAAATGGCAAGAAAAGCTCAAAAAAAGACCCATCATCTAGCCTACCAGCACCTGATGGGTCGGACAACGATTGCTAAAATTAGTTAAGCAATCAGTACCTACTTAAGACGGCAGCTACATCGCCGTCTTTCTCTATGATTATTTTAACATTATAGATAGTAGAAGTCAATGCTTATCTCATTTGTTCTTTAAATCCATATATATTATGTAAGATTTTTAGTACTTAAACATAAAAATTTGTATATGTTATAAAAAAATTATAATAGAACTACGGATATATTCGTGGTTCTTTTTTATTTCCTAATTTTCTAAAAAACAAGTGTAATGTCTACGTTTTCATTTAATTTTTCATAATATCTGACATTATTATAAGAGAAATCTAATAGGAGGTAAATATATGAAACATAAATGGAAGAAGGTATGTGCGGGTGCTTTGGCATTAACCTTATTCTCAACAGCAATACTGCCATATATTGGGCAGAAGAAGGTAGAGGCATTTTCATCATCTTATGGTGTATGTATAGATAACCATAACTTTAGTTCTGCTGGATCATGGTCAAAGAATGACCGTTATTCTAATAAGATGATCAATATGAACGACATAGAAGCTCAATATGGTTATAAATCACCAGAATACAACCAGGCTTTGCAAGCTAATATTGATACCCTTCATCGAACAATCAGTACAGATGATGATGTTCTTCTTAAAATGTTCTGGTCAGGAATCGTAACTTTCGTATCAGAAGGTAAAAGTTTTGCCAATGAAAATGATCTTTTAGGAGCGAAACGATGGTTTAACTATGCAATCCAAAACTACCAGGATTCGGTTTTTCATGGATATGCTCCGGCACTTGCTGCTTATGGATTTCATCCAATGACAGAATCAGAGCTTGGAACTGTGGTACATGGCGCGGCAGGGCAGGCGATCATTGATCGAGACCCACTGCTTAAAATGCTTACCAACGCCCACACATTATTTCCGGTGGGACAGTACGACCCAAACAGAAATTATGAAACCGATCCTCTAGCATTACCAAGGCTTGGGAATGCCTGGTTAAATTCTTATGAAGCACAGCAAGCTGAGAATGGTGGAAAGGCTTTATGGCCAAAGGATTCAGCAGGACATGAGGTTTCTGGTCCAATCGGTTTTGTTCCCAGTTATGAGCAGGTATCACAAGTTGCTCTTGATATGGATAGTAATTCTGACTATTATACAATCCATTCTGTAACAGTTGGTTCTGGAAATACAGAAGGTCCTTCTACTTATAGTAATAATGAGGATTGGGAAGATGAAGATATTGAGGGCGAAGATGATGGCGAAGAGGAGGATGACGGTCCTGGAACAAGTGCTACTAAAAAGAATGGATATTATGTAATTAACTGTACCGAAGATTTTTTCAATAACTGTGGTTGGCTAAAAGTATGGAATGGTGAAAGCTGGGTTTCAATTGGGTCATTGACACATTTCAACCAGCATACAAACATAAATGGCTGGGATATCTTCCCAACAGCAACAGAAGGATCCTGGTGTTTTATTTTTGAATGGAAAGGAGAGGGAAAACCACAAGGTTTAGTCATGTATTTTGAACTTCCTCAAAACTCAGTTGTATCTACAAATCAAAAAGGATTTGATTCACCAATTGAGTTTGTGGCAAGACATACAAATGTATTTACGTGTGATTCTTGCGGAGGAACCCACCCAGGAAGCAAAAACATCGCAAACCATCAGAGACATATTTCATTTTATTTTCCAGAGGATGGATCTACTTGCTACCCATGTTTTCGTTTAGGAGACCCAACTGGGATTCCAATAGAGCCAGAAACAGGCATGCACTTTTGCATATTTAGACACACAGAGGATTGGGAGAGTAACTATAATGTACAATTAACAAAACATGATTATGAAACAGGAAAGAAATTAGAAAATTCCATCTTTGAGTTATATGAGAGATTTGATGATAAAGACCAGATTAACCGTGGTCATGATGGAGCGGTGGAATTATACGAGGGTATTGACAATGATTCCGATCAGGAATGGCAAAGCAAATATACAACAAGCCCTGTTATTTGGGATGATTTCCGACTTGTAAATTCCTACACAACCGATGGAGAAGGCCATATCGAAGATGATGTCAAAAAGGGTTATCATTATGAAAAGACATTTTGTGATGGACATCCGGCACCAGAGTTTTGTGAGGTGCCAGAGGAAGAGGAAGATAATGAAGAAGAGATAGAAGCTGCTCAAAAGGCAAATAAAGAAGTAGCTGCTTTGTGGCAGGAATATTTTGATGAATGCTCTAAGATGGCAGAAGAAGATAGACCAGGCGTACATTTCCACTGGCTCAGTGAGGAAGTGGATCAAAGCGTAATTGATGAAATTTCGGAAAGTGGTGGAGAACCTGGAGAAACTCCGGATGCTGGAACGGCAGGCTGCCCTGGACTTGATAAATCATACAAGGAATCAGGCTGCCAACAGGATTGTGAAGATACCTACAATAAATTCATTGAACTGGAATACAGCTACACATGGATTGAAACAAAAGCAAGAAATGGATATATTCGCCATGATCGGCATACAGATGACGTCCCAATCGAAGTGATTACGACAGATTCTTCGGAGGCTGGAGCGAATTCGTACTTCGCGGATGAATACAGTAAAGATATTATAATTAACGAAAATGTTAATTCAAGTGGTGGCAATGAAGAGGATGGAGATTTTGAGGAAAATGAAGAGGACGATGAAACGGTATCCCTTAGTTCTGTCTTGTCGTCTATGAATCTATTTGGCATAACCGCTTATGCGGCTGAAACCGATCCAGAGAATGAATGGAATGTATGGAAAGGCAAGCCGATTGAAGTTGAGGCCGTATTTGAAAATGTAAAAGAAGAAATTTCAACCGAGCATGAGAACGATTTTGAGGAAGAAAATGAAGATGATACCAGCTTTTATGATTATGAAATTGAATTTGGAACTGCGACAGATTCCAATGCAGATGAAGAAAAAATAAAAGCTCCTGCTTATGACGAGGAAGATTTTAACATAAGTGTCCTTATGTCTTTGCGAACCTCCTCAAAATGGAATTCTGATGTCATGGCAATATCTGATGATGATGAAGGTGAATCTGGTTCTTCCGAAGACTATATGACGATTTACAAACAAGCATTCACTGATGCCTTTACAGGTGGAGATGAAGTTGAAATAGGACCTTCAGATAATTGGAGCCATTGTAACGACACAGACGGTGAGGGAAATGAATGGAGAGTATATGACCATAGGACTTCTGGAGAGATTCACTTTAATAAGAGGGATATGGATCTTGTGAATAAGGAAAATACAGATTATAACGCATATGCGGATGCTAATGCAGACGGAAAAATGGAAGGTGCTGTATATGGGTTATTTGCAAAGAATGATATCGAACATCCAGATGGGAAAACGGGAATCGTATTTAAAAAGAATGATCTGGTTGCAATAGGTACAACAGACAGAAATGGAGATGGTTCTTTCCTAACGATTACAGAAGCTCCTGGAACCATTTATAATTATGAAAAAGGAACAACTGAAACTACAAGCTGGAATTCAAACGCACCGAAAAATCTGTATAGAGAAGGAGCGAAGACAAGCACAATTCAGCCACATGTCGTTTTCAATGATGGAGAAACCACGGAATGGTTCTGTGATGATTATACAGAAGATGGAACTTATAAAGGTGGCCTTACGCAAAGACTGTATGATAATAACGAGTCAAACAATATGAATTGCTGGATAGGAAGACCTTTATTTATGGGAGAGTATTACATTAAGGAACTATCCCGTTCAGAAGGATATGAACTTTCTGTAAGCGGTAGATTGGATGCTATTACAAACCGTGGAGGAGATCTAAGCGTCAGTGAAGAAACTAACAGTGGTTCTGTAACTGTTAGCCGAAACCTCTATATCCAGGGACAGGATTCTATTGGAGAAGCTAATGAACCATTCTTTGAGGTAACATCAGAAGGTACGAATGAAAATGGTGGATATGATATCGTCCTCACAAAGTTGCCAGAGGGAACAAAAATCTACAGACATGATTCTATAACGGAAAAAGGAACCTATCAGGCGATTGACCGTTATGAATATGTAGGAAAAGTTGATGAAAACGGAAATCCGGTATACAAGATTGCAAAGACAACAGGAATCCCAATCTTAAAAGGTGATGGAACGAATGATATTCTTATGCGGGAAGAACCAGGCAAATATTATGTTAGCGGAATTAATGTCGCTAATATTAAGGAATTTGATGAAATCAAAATAGAAGAATCATTAAAGGGAAAACAGAAGGTCAATGAGGATGGAACAATCTCTTATCCGGATTTTGATACAATGCAGACCGAATTTACAATGGGACCAGACTCCACGTATTATATTCGTTTTGTAAAATGGAAATTAGAGGCAGCTTTAAGAACCGCAGGAATTACAACTCCAAATGTCAGATATACGGTAAATGGATCAACAAGTAAAGCGTATTCAGAGCAGGAGATGCCGTATTACTCCAGAGGTATAAGAAAAGGTGAAATTGACGTCTATGGCGTATCAGGTGTACCGGAGGGTGAAGTAGCAACTAAGACGGTTTATGGACCGCAAATTATCAATATTGAAGTAAGTAAGACAAATGATCTGGGTAATCCAATCAGTAATGGTGACATGCTTTATAATCTATTGCAATATTACATGGATCATCCATATTGGAACTTTGGTGGTATTGACCGAATTGAAGATGATGGAGATCATTACAATGTTTATATCTATGCGCACAATAGCTTGATTTCAACGAGTTTTGGCGTGCTTGGGACCAATAAAGAGGACACGGTTATCTATAGAAGGCTTGAATTTGATCCCAATGATACAAGTTTTGAGCCATATATCGTTTATGTCCCATATGAAAATCAGGAATCGGATGAAAGTTTTGGCATATATTCCAATCTTAACATTTCGAATAAGTATGGTACAACAAAAATAAGCGCTACATTAAGTCCGGATGTAATAATTGATCGGGATGGAAATTTAAGTGAGCGGATTGTCCAAGTTCCGGAAACCTATGAAATTGGAGATGTCATTCATGATAAAAACGGAAATCCAGAACAAGAATTAGAGGCAAAACCAGTATATGTAGAAAAAGAGATTGATGAGATTCGTATGGAATGGACAGAAGTGCCAGCGAGATACGAAAATGGCAAATACATTATTCATGTAGATATGCCAGGCAGCGACATATTTGGAAAGGAAATAACCGATGCTAATGGAAAGAAAACCCTTGAGTTCAAAGCGGTAGTCCCAGAAAAAGATATTATCCTCACACAAGAAGATATTAATAATCTGCCATCATACTATGGCATGAATGCTGGAGATGTATTCCCTTCTGGAGCTTATGAAGTAGAAGTGAAAAAGGCAAGGGCATACGCTTACCTGGATTATACAAATGAGCAGGAATCAAACGAGGATACCTACATTAAAGAAGCAATATTGAGTTATCCTGGAGATGAGTATGTCTTCCAAGATGGCGATGGAAACCCAGGAAGCGGAACAATCCGTAATCCGATTAGAGTAATGGAACGTCCGATCAGGCAGAAAGTTAAGATCACAAAAGACATCCAGACAATCCCGGATTCTGAGGAGTATTTAAATGACACGTATTCGGAAGTACACAAGGAGAATCTGTCAAAGAATAATCGAGGCAGTTGGTATGAGAGGACAAAAGACTGGCTTGCGTCATTGCTTGGAAATGATATAGAAGGTCAGACAGCCTCAAAGATCCCAGAGTTTCGGTTTAAGGCATATCTGAAATCGAACCTGGAAAGACTGTATCGGGATAATGATGGAAACATCACATGGCAGGATAGAAATGGAAACGCTTATGTTCCATCCTATCAAGATACAAACTATGACGGAAATTATGATACATTTGTATGGCAGAGTGGAACCAGCACCTTTGACTTCCCAGAAAAGAGCATTGAGAACGGAACGTCTCTTGAATCGGCAAATGTCCAGAAAATTTATACAAAAGTAGAGCATAAAGCCAGCTCCACAACAGCAGGCGATATCTCTAACAATGTTTGGGCTAAATATGCGGACCCACAGACTGGGAATACAACGAATGTTGGAGAAGTTGAAGGATTCAGCACATCCCAGGATGGTGAAAATGGAGAGGCTGTAAATGTGAATGCTGCCTTGTACAGCTATGATGATAAGAACACGAATGTAAAGCAGACCGACAAGATTAACCAGAATCAGAACCAGGGATACACAAGGCTTCTGGAAACAAGATTAAGAACCATGGAAGATGGAGCAGGAAAAACTCGTGAAGTAGAAGAGTACAATTACGAGAAGTTCTTTGATGCCATGGCAGCGGCAAACAATGACAAATGGGATAACGACATGTATTCATCAACAAAGAACTATCCAGGACAGCACTGGTTTGATACCTTTGAGGAACGTTACCAGATGGATGACGCGGATCCGGACCGTACGCTTGCGAATGTGGACGGAGTAGACGAAGATGGCACAGCAGGAGGAGACAGGGATAATTCCTTCAAACCTTTCCAGTGGATTAGAGAGCATATGTTTGGGACTACGCAGGACGCAAAAGATGATTACCCAGCCACTCATGACAACGACAACCTGGAAAATAAGATCAATACATCAGACATTGCACATAGGAATGCAGAGGCATCTAACGAAGTAAGGCAGTTTGCGATAAAATGGTACTTAGATGACGAAGTAGGAAAACTTGTCACAAACAATGGATATGATGAGGATGTGGCAAAGAAAGGCTATGAGAGTTATCAGGAAGAAGTATATGACCAGGCATTAGAACAGGCGTTAATTAAGGCCTATAATTACTTAAAGCCGTTCTATAAATATGATTTGGATACGATTTACTCTGTAGAATGGGATTCCGCAGAAAATGGTGGCTCTGATGGAGATGTAACAACTTTGAGTGCGGATATTCTCTATGAGATGAATGGTACTTCCCAGGGAGAGTCAAAATCCGGTTACTATTACGGAGTTTCTGCATATCTGCCATATGGAACCTATGTCTTGGTAGAACAGCAGCCATTTAGAGAAGATCTTGATGACTTTGACAATAAACATTATAAGACGGATATGCCAAAAGAATTGATCCTGCCAGCTGTTTATGAAGATGGAGGAAATGTTGGATCTCCAGAGGTGTTCCATGCATTCTACAATTACAATACAAAAGACACACCAGTCGATTTGGCGAAGAAATACATGATTCGCTTCAATGAGGAATGGGCTGAAAATCATACCGATGACCTAAGAAACTACGTGATTAGGGCACATGGATATGATGGAGATTATGAGGTCTATAAGTATGGCCTGGATGTTGATAAGCTGATTGATACCATCACATATGGATCTGGAAATTATTCCTATGACGGATACAGTATCACGCAGGATATTTATGACCCGTTAAAAGATTACTATAATGATCCTTTGGTAGATACCGCCTATGATGGAGGAAATGCGGATTCACATTACTTTGCAGATGAGGATAACAAGACATTCAAAACCGCAAGTGGAATTCCTTATCCAGAAGATGCAATCGAAAAGCGTTACCATTTTGGTTCCATCTCTGAAAATGCGGGAATGGCAAATGATGTGCTTTATCAGCTAGGAAGCAGCACAGATGATAACAACCCATCTGGTTTCTATTTCAAGGATAACGTGAAAACAATGACTGGCAACCAGACTGCTTATGAGGGAAAATATGCTTCTATGTTAGTTCCTTGGAGTGTGACAGAGCCAGCAAAGAGCGCTGTGTATTCGGCGGATGATATGACCGGTTATGCAGATCGAAAATTCAGGAACACATTCTATCAGACAAAACTACGAATTGAAAAGGTCGACTCCGAAACTGGAGAGCAGCTGTTACACGATGACGCAATCTTTAGTATCTATGCAGCAAGCCGATACACAAGCCGGGCTGAGATAGAAAAGGCTGGAGCTCCAGCAGGCACGGAAATTGGTGATGTTAAATTCTACATGGAAGATACAATGATAACTGGATCCAAAGAGTTCTTAATGTCAATGGGAGCCTGGAATATTGAGCCAGTCATGAGAGGGCGTGCAGCAGTTGGAATGGATGAACTGTATACAGGAATCGTGGCAGCCGGAACACCGGTATGTTTAGAGGAAGAACAGATCATCATGGAGGATATGTTAGGCAATAAGACAGGGCAGTTCAAGGTTTACACAACACTGAACGATGTTGAGACGGTAGTGGAGGAGAATGCGAAGGGTCCAGAGGATAAGGCTTATGCGGACCAGAACACAGGATATCTTGTAACACCACAGCCGCTGGGAGCAGGCGTATATGTGATTGCCGAAACAAAAGCACCTAATGGATATGCAAAGACAAGGCCGATCGCAGTAGAAATCTATTCTGACAGTGTTTCCTATTATATGAATGGACTGATGGATTCAAAAGTAGAATCAACAATTTATCAGGGAAATCTGATAGAACAATAAGAAAAGAGGGCTTCATGCCCTCTTTTTGTCTGATAATTCAAATTTAGACTTTCTTAAATAGTAATAATTTTATTCACAGGAATTTCACAAAGAAGTTTTATAATAGCTGCATAGAATTATCCAGGAAAATCCAGGAAAATATTGAAAAATCCAGTTTGACAACTATTAAACTTCGTGCTATAATTAGATGTGTAAATTTTGTGGATAAGATGTGGATAGTACTTTGTTTTGCATAATATTTACATTTTGGGATATGAAAAGAGCTTTAATTGAATATTGTATTTTTCTTTTTTTAGTTTAAGTGTTTATAAAAATTTAATAATAATTTATAAAATTAACATTATTTTATATAAATATAAGAAATAATAGATTTTAAATACAAATGCAAGTGTATATGTCGATATTTCGATTTTGGCAAATAAGAAAGACTATTTGATAGATTAAGATGATTAATTTTCTAATAAATTGTACCTTGCTTATAATTTTTAAAATCTAAAGAAAGGGATTAGGTAATAGAAACAATTTTAATTAGCCAATGACTGGGATGTGTTTTTGTTTTATACGCTAACCTAACTCTGAATGATGAAAATGATTATAATATACATAAATATAGATAGTGCATTTTTTGATAAAAAGCATATTCTGTGAAAAGCGTACATATATTTTACCATTATTCGAATCGATAATTTACCTTATACTAGTTCTATGTGGAGATTAACTCATTAATTTATGGAATGGACCATGAATGTTAGCCACTAGATAAAAAATATAATTTATTCGTACTATTTGATATGAGACAAGATTTGTAATAAATGTTAACCGATTTGAAAGTAATCTTCCAGAGTTTTTCATTGCAGAAACTTTTTCACACTTATGTGATTTTATTATATTATGGTTGTAAATGGACCATACTATATTAAAATAAATTAATGTCCCAAAATGTGTTTTTTTGTCATATTTGGGATGTTTCTGCACCCAAATGCGGGAATGGAGGAGGAGATTACAAGTGCTATATTTATTAAAAAATCAGTTGATTAAGTTTTCAAACAGAAATCGAAATAAGTGTAATGTTTTTTGTCCAGACAAGGAAAGTGAGCACATGCCAGAGAAGGTATGTTTTATGGGACAGATAGATATGGAATATGAGTCTGATGAAGATGCGTATAAGAATTATATAAGTATGCAACAAAAGCAGCATGCTTATATATGATTAAATCAATCAAAATTTCACTTTTTGTGTTTTATAAGTTCCCGTTTAGCTTGTAGACATTAAATGTAGAAGTTTTATTGCTATTAAAGAACAGTACAAGATAGAGGGTTATCTTGTGCTGTTTTTATGTTATTAATAAAAAGAATGAGGCAAAAGATTACAATGAATCATAAATGTACATATTGTATTATAAAAAAATTCGAAAAGATATTACTGGTTTTAAGTTTTATAATTCTAATAATATTTGCTGGAACAATATGCGTTGATGTTAGAAACTTGCGTCGAAATTATTTGCCTTTAGAAGCAAGTTGTCTTGGCATAGATTTTTTTGCTTTTACGCTGACAATGGATGCTATTATTGTAGCAATAATAGTATTTTTGTATAGCCGCTATAAGGAGAATGTATTTGGAGTCCCAATTGAGTATATAGTGAAGTATATGATTGGAGAATTTTATATTACCATTTACAAAATAATGATTTTTATTATTCCTTGTATTTCTCTTGCTTGTGAAATTATAGGCCTTCAATATATGGGTTTAGCATGTGTTTTCAGCATGTATCTTATAGTGGGAATTTTTTCTTATGTAACAACTGGCATAATGAGGAGAGATGTAGTTAAATTCATTATAAAGAACCAGTTATCAGATGAGATGGCGGAACGGGTTAGAATATTTCAAAACAGTAAAATTCTTACGCCAACAGTGGATGGGTATAGGAAGGAAAAGTCTATAGAAAGAGACGTGTGTTTTCATGAAAAATTAAGAGGTAAGTTAATTGAAATGATTTTTCAAACACAATGTAGTGAACAGGAATTAAGTGAAATTGTAGAAGAAATATTTAGTACAATTATAAGTGATAAGAATAAATGTCCTGTGATTGGATTTGTCTTCACATATGATTTAGCGTTAGGGATACTGAATAGGGATATGGAAGAAGAATCGTATTATTACTGGAATTTAAAACTTTTGGAAAGACTTGTATATACTTTAGATCAAGCACTATATCAGCTGAAGGAAAGAAAAAATAAGTTTAAATATGAGAAGGGTGAAGAACAACAGCATATTTCAAAACTAAATAGTATAAAAGAATATGAAACAGTATTAGAATATGAGAATTATTACCTAGATATTTATATCGCTTTGATCTATGCACTCCTTATAAAAAGAAACAAAGCAGCAGAAAAGTTTTTGTGGGAAGATTTCTATGCAAATTCAAAGCATAGGGATAGCGAATTGACAAAGAAGATGTTTATTGCGACTGTGTTGTACATACAAGTGTTATTAGTCAAAAACTATAAGAATTTTGATCTGTTTTTTGAATTAGTTAAGAATGATACGGATAGTTTTAGGCGTGCTTTTATTGATTATAAAAACATGTTGAATTTAAGTAAATATGGATTTATTATATCACATATAGGTATATGTTCGCAGTCAGAAGCGGTTGCTGTTTTAGAATCTGTGGAACAAGATCTAAATCACGTCTGTGAGAAAGGATATATTCCTAATACAGTATTTCTATCATTTTTAAATAGAAGGGAGAATTGGGATGGTCTGTAGAATACTATATTTAGAGAGTAATCATATACCTCCAATGGTTTCAAATATTAATTCTGAGTATATTGGCTTTCGATATTATGATGGAATTAAAATAAGTGACAATATCTTTTTGAATGGACAAAATGAGCTTTCAAAAATTTGGACCCATTCTGCTAATGAGATTATTAAAATGGATGGTGGGTATTCTTCACAGACGATATACTTATTTAGTGATAATGATGAAAAAGTGGATTGTGAGTTTTGGAATTATAAAGAGTTTCCGTTCCTCTTTATAATGACGCTCCAATTAAATATTAGAACCATTGAACTGGGAAATGTTTGTCAGGAACTGGAACAGAGGATAAAGGATTACTGCGTTTCTGAAAAAATAGACATTAAGATGATTAGTTATTTAACACTTGATGAAAATGATATAGTTTTAGCAGTAAAATGCAAAAATTATAAAATAGGAAAAGAAATAACAGAAAGCTTTCATACGAAACAGAATGAGCTTCTTGTTGGGAACAATGCCATAACCATAAAATATAGTTTTACTATAAGTTCAGTCATGAAGGGAAGCAATACGGATGACATGGAGGGTGTTCCTGATAGATGCTTAATAGATGTTGTGGAGAAAAAACCTGGTTCCATACAATATTTGATAGATAGGCTGCCAGCTGGTTCAGTGAAGAAGAAATATTCAGTATTGGGACAATATGATAACTTAATAATGTTGTGTCCGAGATCGTGGAAAGAAATAATAGAATTATATGCTCCAAATGGGCCATTATATAATGATAAAGATTATCGGGAAAATATATTAAGTGTATCTCTGCAGTTTATATATAATAAGGAGGAAGTAATTCCTTTTAATGGACAAGGAGCTGGCCTCCAAAAACCAGGTGATTCAAATGATAATAGCAAAAAAGATGACAAAAAGAAAATAAGGATATGTGGAAATTTAAAAGAAAAAATAAAACCTCAATATAAAGAGTTACTTTTAAAAATAAATTCTGGGACGAATGATGGAAGGGTTTATAAAAGAGTTGCATATAATAAAGCTCTGTGGCAAATATTAAATTCGATTGAAAAATTTGAGGACAAAACTTTCCCAGATTATATTTATGTTTCAATGTATGCGCCTTTAGATATGCTGATTTCAAAAATTTTATTATGGGAAGAAAATGAAGAACTGCAGGATAGTACAGAAATTTACCGGTTTTTAACAGCGATAAACCAAATGTCGCAAAATTTACTTAGAGCTGAAAAACAATTTATGCAGGTACCAGAATTAAATCCTTGGTATTATCATGTTCCTGTTAAGTTAAATGCTTTTTATGCAGCTTTTGTGTATAAAGTAAAAACATATTTGAATGAAAAATTTGGGCTTAGGGATGAAAAATTTCAATTAAGGCATGATTACGAGTTCATGCTGTATCCAGGGATGAATGAAAGGGTTGTGGTGACTCAAGTTTTTCATTCATCAATGGATAGAAACCGCTTATTGTTAGTAGAAATACCAGAAAGGCAGACGTTTGATCCTAAGTATTTAATGATTGTTTTGAGTCATGAAATTGGGCATTTTGTTGGCAGTAAACTAAGAATGAGGGAAAGGCGATACGAAGTATTAAAAGAATCCCTGATAAGGTTGGTTGGATTGCATACATATCTTGATTATGGGATGTCAAAATTTTTTACAATAGATGGACTAGATGATTTTATTAATGCACTGATAGAGGAGGTATCGGACTATATTGAATTAGAGAGGAAAATTAGTGAATGTGAAAATTCGGAATTTCTTAAATATGATACGATTCTTCATACAGAAAATTTAAAGGCAATTATATCTAATGGGTTGGGATATTTCCTGGAAGATTGTATAAATGGAAAGAATAGAATTTTTGGTACAATTTTTGAAGATTATTTTAATGTGAACTACAAAGATTCTCATAATTATGACTATGCTAATCTTCAAAAAGATAGAGAAAATTTTTACGATGCCCTTAATCAATATTTATTTAAGATATATTTGAATACTGTTGGCAGTGATGAAGGCAAAACAGATGCAATTAACATTTATATAATGATTGAAGCATTGGATTCGATTATTAAGGAAAGTTTTGCTGATTTGGTAAGTATATTGATATTGGAATTAGACTTCATGGAATATTTCAATTCTCTTATTAAGAGTCTAAAGAGAATTGAAGTTAAAGATATTGTGAAGACAATTGCAATCATAAGAATAGCTTTAGTCACAGAAACAATGATTAACCCTTTAAATAATGGATTCTTTTGGACAATGAACGATATAAAAGCACAATTTTTAAAACCAGAAAATAAAGATATAGAATTTATTTACAAAGAAATTGAGCGATATCATAAGTATATGTCTGATAATAAATATTATTATGCATTTTTAAGGCTGAGACGTTTAGTATCAAAAAATGGTTCAGTAATTAATGCATTTTGGGAAAAGGAATTGTTAAATTGCCTTGTCACTTATATAAATGATTGTAGAAGATTTTTTTATGAAAATCAAGATATGAATGATAGCCTGGGAGAAATAAGAAACGATTTTAGGGAAATAACAAAATTAAATAGTTGCGTTTCCCAAAAAATAAATCATATTAATCAGGTTATAGAAAGCTACAGAGATTGCATTGAGATGAAATATAAAAATTAATCTTATAGCTTAGATGCAGATACAATAGAAAAGAGGGTCAAATCCCTCTTTTTTATTGTATTTATAAAAGAAATGGTTTATACTATGGTCAGAAGGAGGTGGAGGGAAATGGAATCATTAAGGAAAAGCACTTATACAATTGATGACATATATGCCTTGCCAGATGGAGAAAGAGCGGAACTGATTGATGGGCAGATTTATGATATGGCACCGCCAGGGAGAACCCATCAAAAAATTAGCTGGAAATTACATCAGGCGATAGCTAATTATATTGACAGCAAGAATGGCGATTGCGAGGTCTATGCCGCTCCATTTGCTGTATTTTTAAATGAAGATGATGTTAATTATGTAGAGCCGGATATTAGTGTCATTTGCGATCCTTCTAAACTAGATGAAAAAGGATGCCATGGAGCGCCGGATTGGATTATTGAGATTGTGTCAGAGAGCAGCCGCAGAATGGATTATATGATTAAATTGTTTAAATATCGTTCGGCTGGAGTAAAAGAATACTGGATAGTGGATCAGAAAAAACAACAGACTATAGTATATAATTTTGAGCATGACACTATGGAAGAGTATGCTTTTAAAGAGGAGATTCCAGTAGGGATTTATAACGAATTTTCAATAATGATGGAGTTTTGACATTGAGAAACTATTAGTTTATGAAATGGAACGTTATGGAAGATAAGTTTTTGATGGATGAGATAGAAACTCAGTTCCATATACAAAGCCTCAGTTACTGATTATCATGTGCATATACAAATAAAAGGACAGAAAATATGAATAGGTTGAAAGAAATTGAAATAAAAATAACACGCAAATTGTCTTTAAAAACTGATATTACAAATGGATATAAAGCAATTTCATCAGACGGGAGTTCAACTTGTGGCTGTTCTACTCATAGAAAAACAGAAATAAAGTTCGATATGCATAATGAAAATGTGTTGCCAGATGAAGTTTTGATAGCACCTTCTCTTAAGGGATATCATTATTGTGAATATTTATCAGAGGTGCTGTCACATAGAAAAATTGAGGGAAAACGTAATAAAGAAACTGGACATATGATAGATTTTGATTATTATAGGATAACTGCAACAGGAGAGTGCCTTAAACAAAGGGATGGAGATGAGATAGTTACAAATAAATTCAAATTTGTCCAGAAAATAGAGAAAGCAGAATTGATTTCAATTCTTCAGCAGGAAATGATTATATTCGAATCATATATTAAAGAAGGAAAAAATAAACAGCATTATAAAGAAATGATTGAAGTTATTAAAAAATATACGTAGTTGATGAGGATTGTGCCCTTTGTTGTGCTGCGATGAAGTTTTAAAGTGCTTAGAAAACATTTGTTAAGCAAGCGATATTTATTTTAAAAGCCCTTGGGAGAGGGCTTTTTATATTTCTGCAAATCATAACATACTAACACTATTAAAGATAAAAAGGAGAAATGAGAGAATGGTTGTTGTAGGAGTAGGTTTATGGTTGGTGATGGGTATCATCAGTTTCTTTATCATAGCACGTGATGAAGGCATGAAAGAATTTGGAAAAGAAGAACAGGAGACTTTAACGATGTGTATGACTTGTGGGTTTATCATCTTTCTTATTATAATTATTGACATCCTTTGGATGAAGTTTGTAGCCCGCATGAACGAAATATTAACAAAGATGAATGGACAAAATCATGAAACTTGAACGAAAAAATGTATAATAAAAAAGGAGATTGACTTGAGGCTACATAGGAAATTACCATGCCTAAAACAGGCTAATATTACGAGATATACCTTTGATGCATGGAAAAGATGTTTTCCACAATCCAATTACAATGAATGGTATGCTCAAACCTATCCAGATAATCTATTAAATTTTCTAGAGAATGCTGCAATTTCTATAGGAAAAAATTATGCGGCTATTGAGAAAACAAAATTTATGGTTGTAACAATAAATGAGGAATATTTTCGATGGATCCAAGAAAATAAACTGGAAGATACTGTTGAAAGTAGAACAGCATATGCCAGTCAAATAACAGAAGCGGATGCGGTTAGACTTTTGCTGGAAGAAAAGTTAAATGTAAACTATGAAATTATGTTTCTGTATGCAGCCGTTATGTTAGAAAATGACCATAGCACGAATTTTATGTTATCGGATGAAATAATAGCAAAGCTAAAGATATACCTGGAATCCATTTACAAATCCCAGGAGATTTTTATACCTGGATATATATTAAAAACAGATACTGCAGTGAAAAATTCAGAGAAACTGCTTAACTTGGCTAAGGCATTTTTCGATGAGCATCAAAAAGTAAGGCTTGGTGTAATGGAAACACAAGAATATGCAAAGGGAGCAAATTTATCATTATATTTTATTCCAGTCATATTAAAGAGGGAATTTGCGAAGGCTGTGTTTGAATTTGATGAGATAGAGGGAAACGAAAAAAGGCTTTTTGAAAGATATCCGAATATGCTGATGTTTGATCAAGCTGGGTTCATGAAGTATGGAATTTCAGGAGTGGAGGAGTTTGTCAAAACAGATCTTTATCAAGACATTAAGGAGGTATTCTATCCATACGAGATTGAAATTATTCCGAACTTAGTAAGTTCCGATCAAATTATAGAAATAGAAACAAATTTTGTAAAAGAACTAAAAAATATGGGAGCTAAAATTTTACACGCATAGATAAGCAAAAAAACCGCATTGTGCGGTTTTTTGTTTTTTCGAATATTCATAATCCTAAAAGCGCTAAAATCCCAAGGATTGGAAGACCAAGCACAAGTGAGAGCAAGGCAGAACCAACACAAGCAAGTATGATTCTTAGAAATCCGGTACATTCCGAACCGCTAATCCTTACTCTGCCAAAAAATTCCAACAAGATAAATAAAATGATAAAAAGACATACAATCAACTTCATAATAATTCCCTCTTTCTTTCTTGTTTATAATAAGTATGTTTGGAAAAAAAAGAAATAAAGGAAATCATTACAATGAATAAAATGGAAACATACTTAATTTGTATAATGAAAATAAGAGAAAGGAAACAATATGGGATATTTTGATATTGTAAATGAGGGACTATTCACCTTATTTACAGGTGAAAATAAAAACCTGTATTTTGACGCAATTCAGGCAATCTGGAATAACTGTGATGATCATACCAGAAAAATAGGAAAATATGCGGCTTCTATGGCCGTTATTACAATGTTAGAAAATCATCCTGAATATTCGGTTAAAGACGGGATTTTGATGACAATGGAAGATATGAAAAACCAGACAGCCATGGTTATAAGCACGCTAAAAAAACATGGATGGCTGGTAGAAGAAAAAGAGATGATAGGAGAAGCAAAGTTTTACTTTCATTCAAAAGCTGGAATTCTTTATAATGCAATGCTGAAAATGTATACGCCTAAAAATGATTTTGAGTATATAAACTCGGTTCAGAAGGTATGGAGGGCATGTAAAGGGTATCTAAATAAAGAATGCAGCCCGGCAGATTACTATATACATATTTTAAAGCCAGTTTATGATGACACAAAGGAATTGAAACAACAGATGACTAATTTCGGGAATGGGTTTAAGGACATGATAAATGAATTATTATCTGATATGGATATCAAGAAACTGAATCAATATCTTCTCGATGTGTTAAGTGGAAAGGAAATGATTAACTATAAGAGGGTTTTAAACGGAGAGTCTGGGTACTATCGGTATAACCAAGAGATCATTAAGGCAATCCAAAAAATCAAAAGATATGATTTAGAACTATTTGTAGACTCTTATAAGAAAAATGTTCCTTTATCTGAGCTTGTGGATGACCCAGAAGAATATATTTATGATCAACTTGTTGAGATTTTCGACTTTTATGATTCTGAATATACGGATCTGGGAAATGAGATGATTAGAATCGTCAATTCATATTTAACAAGGGTGAAAAATAAATTGAGAATGATTAACGAAAGGACAGCGTTCTCAGAGGATCCATCTGATATTCTGATGAAACTGGCAGGACGGGATGCTTCAGAAGGAGTTTATAGTGATGAACGGATAAATCAACTCTTTAATTTGTGGAAGGTTAAATTTGTGACGGAAGATTCTTTGACCCATAATCCGGAACCGGTAAAAACTCCTGTTATTATGCCATCAGAGGAGGAAGAACCGGAAACTTTTATGACAATTGAAGAGATGATTGAAAGAATGAATAAAGAGAATCAAAAGAATGCGGAAAACACATTAAAGTATATTAAGGAAACTTATCCAGGAAAACGGGTGATTCACTCGAATGATATCAGGGTAGATTCTATGGATGATTATTTAAGACTGCACGACATTATCCATAACTCGCTCAATGATGGCTTTGAATACCAGATAGAACTAAACGGAGAGGGAAGAGTTCGTATAGGAAATTGTGAATGCACGCCATTTATTATAAGAAAGGAAAAAGTGAAATGAAATATGACAGATTAGCGGATGATGACCGGCCTAAATTTACGGAGTATGTGAGGAAATTGCTGAACCAGTCTTTTATTATCTACAGGACTGATGAAGAAGCTTATCGGTTTCTGAATGATTATTCAGAGTCTGTGAACGAATATCTAGCTGTTTTAGGGTATAAGCTCATCTTTGATACCGAACAGCAGATTGTCGGGTTAACTGAAGATGATCCAGATATGCAGCTGAAGTTCATGATGAGAGAAAAACTGAAAAAGACGCATACGGCCCTGCTGGCGTGTATTTGGAAGCTTTACTTCCAAAAGACAGATGAATGCATGGATCCAGATGAGATGTTCTTTGAGCTTCATGAGCTAACAGAACTTATTTCAACCTGGAGCTTGTCTAAGAAAGAACTGACATCTTATGAACTTGAAGAGGCTTTTCGCCTTTTCAGTAAACATAATTTGATCAAGGTTCTTGACCCAGATCTGAAAAATAGGAAATCAAGGATACAGATGCTGCCTTCACTTGGATTGTGTATGGAAACTGCAAAATTTCAAAAGGTTGCAGAAGAACTGGAAAAAGAATATAAGATTGGAGAAAAATGATGAACAAGACTTATTTAAGAAGGGTATTGTTAAGGAATTGGACAAACTTTAACACGATATTGGATTTTAGTGATGCGACGACATTGCTTCAAGGAGAAAATGGATCAGGAAAATCAACGGTTATTGACGCGGTTAATTTAGTACTGTCAGGGAGCAAGCGGTTTAATGACGCAAGTAATAAAAATAATGGCGAAAGGAATATCGCATCCGCAATTCACAATTATGACAGGCAGAACGACCGGATACTGCGTCCGGGACCAGTAACGGCCTATGTTATTCTTGAATTTTATGATGAGAAAAATGATCATTATTTTTTAAATGGAATCCAAATGACTTCTTCTGGATATAGCGGAACGGTAAATAACGTAAATGAGCTTTATTTTGCGGCAGATGGAATGAAGCTGGAAGACGTGAAGGCTGACATCTTTTCAAGTGTTCCTGAAATGCAGGATATTCTCAAGAAAAAATCTTCAAAGATACGCATTATGAGGAAAAAAGACGAAGCATTTAAGTATTTTTTCAAAAACCGTAGAATGAAGGAAACACAGTGGATGAAATACGAGAAAAAGAACAGCCGTGTTCTGAAGGCAAAACTGGATCATAATGGGAAAACAATTCTGCCAAATGAGTTTGTAAAACAATGCGTTCTCCCAGATGGGACGGAAAAAGCAAAAGAAAATATTGAGAGCTTCAAACAACAGAAACAGCTTTTAAGCGATATTGAGAAAATTTTGACTAAGCAAGACGCCCAAAGAAAGAGCCTTTCCCGGATGTTATCCCTTATGGATACGATTAACGAAAATGAGAGTAAGGTATTCTGCCTGGAAGGAAGCCAGATGCTTTTAGGAATTGATGCGGAAAATAAGGAAATTCTAAGAAGCGAAACAGAATCCCAAAAACTGGAATTGGAGATAGGGCAGGCAAGAATTGAGGCTGAACGATATGGAAAGCAAAGGAAGGAAGCTAATGAGAGAAAAGATGCTTTAACCATTGCACTGGCAAAGAAAACCTCTCCTTATAAGGATGAACTTGCTCGTTATGATGGTTCTATAAGTTTACTGGAAAAGGAAGATGAAAACTATGATTGTGTACTCCATGCAATAAAAGCCGCAGATGAGAGATATGGTTATGGATTTAAAAATAATCTGTCGGCAGAGTATGTTGCTGAGTATATGGAGGTTTTAGATAAGAAGTCTAGATATCAAAGAGAAAGAGCCATGAAAAAGCGTGATGAATTAATCGCTATGGAGGCTCATATGAAAGAACTCGTAAAGGACCTGGATTCTTTGAAAAAAGGGATTGTAAGGCCTGAAAATCCATCAGCGGTATCTTTAAAGGAAGCGATGAATAAGAAGCTGGAGGAAATAGGTTCTCATTCCACTGCGCATTTAGTCTATGAGATGATTGAATTTATTGATCCGGACTGGCAGAGGGCAATTGAATCGTTCCTCGGAAAACGACGTTATGCACTGCTTGTAGAAGATCATTATGTGTTAGATGCATTAAGGCTTTACAAATCCTATAAGAACACAATGATTGCAAGAATCAGAGACACTTATCCGGAAGTAGCTGGAAATGCGGCATCTGTAGTAAAAATTAAAGATGATGATCCTTTGGCGTGCAGGTATTTAAATTCCCTCTTAAAAGGTGTCAAGCTTTGTGAAACAGAAGAGGAATTAAAATCCGCAAAATCTGGGTTAATGAAGGACGGACGAACATCAAGTGCTACGGCATATGAAAACCGGGAAGCGGGAAATGTAAGGCTTGTCTGCGGGCAGGATGCAATCCGGGAAGAAAAGCTGAGAAAAGAAGAAGAGAGAGAATCTTTACTAAGGGAGATTTCAGATGCCAAAAAGGATGTTTCTTATGCAGATAGCAGGGCTGATGATTTGGAAAATCTTAAGAATATCCTGATTCGAAATCCCATTACAAACTATCAGGTGAAAGATGATTTAGATGATCTGAGAGAGCAGAAACGGGTTTTGATAAAGAAGATTGAAGAAGATAAGGATAGTTTCGAGTACCAGAAACTTATAGATGAGCTGGATGATGTTAAATTGCTGATTGAAAGTCTGGAAAAAAAGGAAAAGTCAGAAAACGATAAGGTTTCGGCTAAAAGCGAACGGTTAAGAATGGAAAATGGGATCTTTGAAAAATGTACTGCGAAAATAGAAGCACTTATGAAACGGTTTCGGGAAGATTTTGGAGAAAAAGAGGCTGAAATAAAAGATTTCTATTTATCGATAGATCCTTCGGACAAAAATAAGGAACACATCGAAGAATTGATTAGGAAAACGAACAAAACGATTGATGCTGCGAGAGGAAAACTGGAACGGGAACAAAACGATTATCAAGTAGAAAACCGGACTTTCACAAAAGGATATGATGAAGCAGCATATAAAAGGATATCAGAATCCTACGACCAGGTAAAAAATATTGATATTGCAGATACGACAAAAAAACTGGAGGAAACAAAGGTTCAATTACTTCATTCAAAAGATTCATTTTTCCATTCTTTATACAAAGACTATTTAACTGCAATGGATACCATAAAAGAACTCAATATGAAGCTGAAAAGGGTCCCATTCTGTGGAGATACGATCGAGATTAAGATGGATAAAAATGCGGATATTGGGAGATATATGACAGCAATCGAAAACCGCTATGGAGATGAAATTGACTATGATCGGATCGGATTTCCAAGGGAGGCAACGGACACAGATGAGCAGGCTCTACAGGCTTTGTTTGAGAAGATGATACATTCTGGAAGGGAAGAATCGGACCGTTATGGTAATTATAAGAATTACATAAAAACGGAGGTATATCTTCGCAGGGTAGTTGAAAAAGGAATTGGACCGGTCAGGCTGCTTGAGAAAGATAATCAATCAAATTCCGGAGGCCAAGAGCAGATGCCATATTACATCATTCTTGCGATTTCACTATTGACATCGTTTGAAGCAAACGAGGGTGTAAGGATTATGCTGTTAGATGAATGTTTCAGCAAGATGGATAAAAACCGGATGCAGCTTGTGTTAAAATTCTTTAAGGAAATTAACATGCAGGTTATTTTAAGTACCTGTAGACCAATTTACGACTTAGTGGAACTTACCCATGTCTTTAACCGGGATAAGAAGACCACAAAGATCCAGATTGTTTCAACAAAATACGATATGGAGAAAGGGATTACAGTCGGGTATGGAAAAGAAGAAGTTGCATGATAAGATTGCCAGGAAACTCCTAGAAAGACATTTTTCCGGAAAATCATTTAAAGAAAATTCGGAATCTGCTAAACCATCTCTGTCAACGAATGAAATTGATGAAATTGTACATGGTTCTAATGACTGGGAACATTATGGAGGGAGCAGAGCGAATTTTAACGACCCTTGTTTTGTAGAGGAAATCAATGGGATTTTGGAAGAACTCCAGTCAGAAGGATTTGTAAAATTAATAAAAGAAAAAGAGGAAGACTCATTATATAAAAGAGTTTATCTGGAAAAAGATAAGGTGTCGGAGATCTGCCATGAAGTTGGCTATATTTCAAGAACGGAAACAGAAAGACAAATAGAAGACATCCTATTAAAGTATAAAGACATGCCAGTAATAAGCCAGTTTGTGGAAGGGCAGCTAGCCCTTCTGCACGCCCATAAAAAAGTAAAGTATGCGGAAAATAAAGGAAAATCTAACATCAAAAGGTTGGATGATATCTTAAAAGGTGCTACGGCAATCCTGAGCCAGACGGAAGAAATCTACCAAAGAAATCTTTCCATGGAATTGTATGGTGATTCCAAGGTTCTTGAAGGGCTTTTGGAACCGATATGTAAAATCCTGACAGAATGCCTGGACGATGATTTTTTTCAATCAGCGGAAAAACCAAAGGAAATTTTAAAAACTTTTAACGTTATTCCAAATCCAAGTTATATCTATTTATGCGGGAAAGCAGATATTAAACTTCAACATGGAGACCAGTATACCTTAAAGGGCAGTTCGATAGGATTTCCATCAAGTTCCATCAAGGAAATTGCATCTATGACAATTGAAGATAAAAAAATCTATACAATTGAAAATCTTACAACATTTCACTCAGAAGAACTGGATGGGTTTAAAATTTATCTTGGAGGATATCATAATCAGGTAAGAAGCGAGTTCCTAAAGATTATTTATGATCAAAATCCAGACAAAGAATATCTGCATTATGGAGATATCGATTCAGGAGGCATCTATATATACAGGAAACTAAAGAAGGATACGAAAATTCCGTTTCGTCCTTTTCGGATGGATGTGGAGTCAATAAAGGAAAAAAAAGACAGTTGGAAGCCTTTGATGAAGAATGACATCGTTCGGCTTCAGTCTATTTTAAAAAATGAAGAAATGGAAGAGTTCCATAAACTTATAGCATATATGCTTGAGCATAATTGCAAACTTGAGCAAGAAAGTTTTCATTGAATAAAAGGGCCATCTGGCCCTTTTTTATCTAACTTTAGCGAGAAGACTTTTCACTATTGTATTAAATAACTTTTTTCAGAAAACATCCAATCCAAGAAATAAAAGTGAGAGCCTGGATCCTTCCAAATAAAAATTTTGTATTAAAGAAATAAAAAAGAACCTTTGAGGTCCTTTTTATAATGGTTTTAGGATTTTACTCCTTTGAAAATGTCATTGCCTGAAAGCACTTTGATGCTTCTTCTTCGGATGCGGTACTTCCCATAATCACACCTGTCTGGGAATCCTTCACTTTTAAGATGTAATCGTATTCTGTGAAGGAATCCGATTCAACTTTATAAAAAGTATACTCATTTCCATCCTTGCTTCCGGTATCAATCACTTCCGCTCCGCTTCCTTCCGTGGTCACTTCGGTTACATAATACTCATAT
The DNA here is from genome assembly GCA_910586425.1 of uncultured Bacilli bacterium. The sequence continues at coordinate 20,161 of CAJUHL010000004.1, read as the reverse complement.
CCATCATCAGTAACAAATGTTCCAGACATGATTTCAGATCCATCTTTTGTAATTGTAAATGGAAGATCTGACTGTATAGAGTAACCATCGGATGTATCAAGAGTAACTTTGATGTTATCACCGGTTTCCACTTCATAAGTGAGAGACTTGGTTTTGGTAACCGAACAGCCAGCTAAAATAGCAGTCGTTGTAACAACAGCAGCCAGTAGAGTTAAAACTTTCTTTTTCATAAAATCCTCCTTAAGATTATTTCAATATTATTATGAAAGAAATGCCTATTTTCTTGTCAAATAATATTTTTTATATTATAATTTATAGGAAGAAAATAGATTCCTGAAAGGAGAAAAATTTGGATTTAGAGTGGAAAATAATTTATATTGCAAACGGGTATCAATGTCAAATATGTGGAAAAACGGAATATCCATATATCGATCACATATGTGATGCACATACAGTAGGCCTTATGGAAGCTTTTGGGCATCCAGAATTACAATTGATCATAGACTATGGACCAAATGAGATCATGAGGATATTAAACACAATTGGAATAAGAATCAAAAATGGCGAAAGATTTAAAGAAGGAGATATGATAAAAGGAATATATGAAGATTGTGAATTGCGTCTTGACTGCATAGATGATGGCTATGGGATAGAACCCTATTTGAGAGTAATTATTCCAGATAGAAATAATCTCTTTCCAGAGGAACCGGGATGCAATACACTGCATTCCCTGCAGAGATATGGTTTAAGCCAACTTGAAAGAAAAACTCAACATAAACATTGAAACTAAGAATGTTCCTGATAGAAGAAAGCAGGAGCATTCTTTTTATTTTAGGTCTTTTAAAAACATAATATCTTTGAAATTCAGTAAAAAGGAGTATTGATAAATGTATAAACTAAAAGAAAATATCGAACAAAAAGAACTTCAAAAATATGGTTTTAAGCCAGGGAGGGAATATCCAGAAAATGATGGGTTTATCTGTAATGATAACGAAAAGGATCTTTTGTGGCTTCTTCCCAAGAATCCTGATGATCCAGAAAATATATGGATGACAGAGGAAAATATGCCAGTCTGGAGCATACTCATTCAGGAAAATCGGACTTTATGGATTGATTTTGTTCCATATGGGACTTTCCATATTGGAAATTGTGATGCGGAAGAGATGTTCTATGTTTTGATGAGAATGATACAGGATGGCATTTTGGAAGATGATTTTAACCCAAACAATTAATAAAAAGGAAAGGATAAAGCAATTATGAAAGCAGATATGAAATTATATGAAAAAGTTCTTACATTTGTAAAGGAAAAACATGCTGGGCAATTTAGACGTTCTGGAGAACCTGTTATCAACCATCCAATCGGTGTCGCAAATCTTTTAAAAGAGAAAGGGTATGGCCTCGACTACCAAATCGTTGGCCTTTTGCATGATACGATTGAGGATGCTGGAGTTACAGCAAAGGAACTTCTGGAGCTTACAGGCAGCCAGGAAATCGTAGATGGAGTCCTTTCTTTAACAAAAACAGATGATATGTCACTGGAAGAAAGCATAGAAAACGCAAAGAAAAATCCATACGGAAGGGTTATAAAGGGATCAGATCGCTTGCATAATGCCAAAACTACTTATAAGGATAAAAATACGCAGGAATTTATTTCAGGCTTCATTTTTAAATCCATGGTTTATTATGTCCCAGCGTTAAAAGAGGTTGAAAACGAATATTTGGATGAATTAATGCAGGAGTTGCACAGACTGTACTTAGAAATGATTCCAGAAGCAGTAGACTGGGTTGATAAAAAATTAGATGAGAAGAATATCGTTAATGTGCTTAAACTTATGAATTAGCATAAAGATGCTTCTCTAAATATAAAGGATAAAAGTTTAAATGGACAGAAAATCAAACCGGCATGAAGCCGGTTTTTTTCTGATAATAGAGAAAATTTTACTTATGATGTTAATCACTTGGGCGACAGATATCAACTGCATGGTCAAAAGAAAGATTTCTTACGGCTACCTGCTTTTTGCTGGAAGATGCCTCTATTTGTAACCCATTCCCAATACACATAGCAACATGGTCAATATTATGATATCTTCCATTCTTTTTGTAAGAGTAAAAGATTAAGTCTCCAGCTTCTATTTCATTAGGAGAAATCGATTTATTATCCTCAACAAGACCGTTAGCCATTGCAGCAGCTGTAGTCATCCCACAATAGGACAAATCAATTCCAGAATTTAAGTAGGAATAATAGATGAGTGAAGAACAATCAAAAGCAGTGCCCGAATCTCTTCTGGCTTTAGAATAAGGGAATCCTATTTTAGAGGATGCATAATCAACAGCGTCTTCGGAAGCTACCTCATCATTTTCAGAAGCGACCGTATCTAATATTGCTATTTCTTCATCAGTAAAAAAATCAGCAACAATATTGCCCTCTTCATCAACATAATAAAGATCATCTAGTTCGTCATGGTAGGATTCATCAGCGTTTGAAATAGTGGCGAATGTATCAGCCTTTGCTGGAGTAGGAGAAAAAATAGAAAAGCCAATCAAAATTGTACATAAAAGTTGTGTTTTTATCATAATAATTATCCTTTCGTTTATATGTTTGAACCTATAATGAAAGATAAAAGGCAAAAATGAAATAATTCTGACAAAATTGTTGCATGAAATAAAAAGACATATTAAGTTCGGAAAAACATAAAAGGAGAATAAAATGAATAGCAATATTAAATTTTATCAGAATGGAATTATCACAACGGCAATGGAGGAAGGGCATAAATATGATGGAATAGCCCTGATTATAAAAAGATACCCGTGGGTTAATGAAGATTGGCTTTTTGCACAGAAAAAGTTGTTGGAGGATGATAAGATTATCGCTACCGTGCGATGCCATAAGAGCGATTTCTATGATGCAGCAGCAGGAAGAACAGCGGCTTTAAGGAAGCTAAACCGTATTATTGTTCGTCATCGTGAGGCTGTGGTAAAGCGTTTTGAAGGCTATGTCAAAGATTATATGGAAAAACCTGCAGCAAAGAAAATGGTGTGAATATAGATACAAATTAGAAGACTTTATGCGTTCCTGGCTTAAAGTCTTTTTTGTTGTTGGCATTATAACATTTTCCTTAAAAAATACATACTATCATTATAAATGAGATAAAACAAGGAGAGATAGAATGAAAAATAAGAAATCAAATATTCAATTTATGAGATACCCTTCGTTTGAAAAATGCATGGATGGAATTAAAGAGATTGTGAAGGAACAAGAGCAGACGATTGAAAATCTTCGTAAAAAAGTAAGCGAACTAAATGATGAACATTTTAGAGATGAAAAACTCAACCAACTACAGAAAGAATTAGAGAAAGTAAAATCAGATTGCCAGAGAGGATTCCCTATTACAGAAGAAGAACAAAGAATCATACAGGAATGGAAAGATACACATTTCAAAGAGAAACATAGGGATAGAAATTTAAACTGGGCAGAAGCAATAGGCGGAAGGTTTACCTATACCTTTATCCCAACGAGTATTGGAGTAATTGGAGAAGTAACATGCTCCTGTGGAGAAAGCATGACATTTTCTAATCTTATGTAAATGAAGGAAACGTGAAAAGAGATAAAATAACGTGCCATAAAGAAAAGAAAAATTCTATTGTCGACCTGAGAAAGCCTAAAAAACCCAGGAGGTCGACAATTCTTGTGTTTTCAAGGGATTTTGGTATTTTAGATAAAAATTTTGCTCTAATTCGAGGTATCTGACATACTAAAATCGGAGGTCGACAAAAACTATGATTTTAAGTACTGATTTTACGGGATTTTTACAGATGCCTCTTTTAATAAGACTATATTAGAATATAAATATATTAGAATATAAATTATATTTAGCATATTTAGCTAATTCTACAGCTTTTTCTTTTAATAAGACTATATTAGATTATGATGGAGGAAGACTTACAAAGGCGGTTACAAGAGGCAACGGAGAAATTGGAGAAAATGTAACACATAACGCAAAGTATTTCGAGGGAGTTCCGAAGGAAATTGAATTTTCTGGACATCTGGTAGTAAGAGGAGAAGCATTGATTACCTATGACAGGTTTGAAAAGATTAATAGTACTCTTCCGGATGATAAAAAATATAAGAACCCAAGAAACCTGGCAAGCGGATCCGTGCGGCAGCTGGATGCGAAGGAAGCAGCAAGGCGACACATCAGTTTCAAGGCATTTGAGTTGGTATTTGCCAAGGATGATCCCTACTTAGAAAATCCGAGAGGAAAGAAGCAACACGATTTAAGTGGCTTAGTGAGCAGGGTTTTGATGTTGTTGAGTATTATATTGTTGATAAGGATACCATCCTGGATGTAATCGCAGAGATGGAGCATGATGTAAAGAAAAACCATTTTCCCTCAGATGGATTGGTATTGTCTTTTAATGATGTGGAATATGGGAAATCCCTTGGTACGACCGGAAAATTCCCAAAACATTCGATCGCCTTTAAATGGGCCGATGATACTCAGGAAACCACGTTGCGCGAGATTGAGTGGAGTGCCTCTAGAACAGGGCTTATCAACCCAGTCGCAATTTTTGATCCGGTAGAACTCGAAGGAACCACTGTAAGCCGTGCAAGTATCCATAATGTAAGCATCATGGAATCTCTGCAGCTGGGTATTGGTGATATCGTTACGGTATATAAGGCCAATATGATTATTCCACAGATTGCCGAAAATCTAACAAGAAGCAATACGGAGAAGATTCCAGAAATATGCCCGGTATGTGGAAGCAAAACTGTGATTAAGGAAAGTATAAAAGATGGGCAAACAATAAAAACCTTATATTGTGAGAATTCATCTTGCCCGGCAAAGAATATTGGAAAGTTTGCTCATTTTGTGGAAAGAGATAGAATGAATATCTCAGGGTTAAGTGAGGCAACACTTGAAAAACTTATTAATCAGGGCTTTATCAAAGAATTCCGGGATCTTTATCATCTTGCTGACCATAAAGAAGCCTTTATTGACTTAGAGGGCCAGGGAGAAAAATCGTATCAGAAATTGATAAAAGCGATTGAAAAAAGTCGGAAGGTAAAGTTAGAAAATCTGATCGCAGCGCTTGGAATCGCCAATGTTGGAAGAGATGCAGGAAAGAAGATTTCAAAGGCTTTAAATGGAGATATTCATAAGTTTAACGAAAAACTCGAATCAGGCAACTTTCTGGATATTGAAGATATTGGTGAAATTAGTAACCTATCTATCAACGAGTGGTATCGAAAAGAGAAAGATGCCAAGGCATCTGGCTGTAGCGAGTACTTCAATCTCCTTTCGGAATTAGAAATTGAGCAGCCAAAAGCTTTAAGCGTGTCGAAAGACGTCCTAACAGGTAAAACCTTTGTAATTACTGGAGATCTGCATCTGTATGAAAACAGAAAAAAACTTACCGAAAAAATTGAGGAACTGGGTGGCAAGGTGAGCGGGTCCGTTTCAAAAAAGACCTTATATTTAATCAATAATGATGTAACCTCCAATTCTTCGAAAAATAAGAAAGCCAGAGAGTTGGGTATTTCCATTCTTTCGGAAGAGGATTTTCAAAGAATGATTCTTGAGTAGCAGCGAAAAAAATTTATATAGTAATAAAAAGGCATTTGTTTCCGAGCAAATGTCTTTTTTAGTTTATCCGGCTGTATAAAGTGATAGATTACCTTTTCAGGTTTTTCCTCATAATAATAAAAACAGGAAAATGGAGCTAATTAGGAGAACGAATAGAAAGGAAAATAAGATATGAAAAGACCATTATGGACGCAAAAACTATCTGATGAAAAATTAAGAATCTATATAAAAAAGGTAGAATTCCTGGAGGAAATAGGAACTATAGAGGATAAAGAGATCCTAAGCCTTGCGGATACCTGGTATGATACTTGTATGAAAACTGAGCAGCTTATGCGTTTATCGATTGATCTCTGGAAAGAGGCAGCATTTCGCTGGGAAAGAGAGTCAGGCAGATGATAAGAAAAGGTAGGTGACAGTGGTTAAATGGATGACAGGTTAATGATAGAAATTGCAAAGTGGCCGGATTGGAAGATACAAAGCCTTCTTTTAGACGAATCGGATCTGCGGCTTGCAAAAAAGATAGAAGAATATCGGGAACTTCATGAAATTCGAAGAAAAAGGAAAAAATAAATGGAGGATATTTTAGTATGTTACTAAATTTTATGGGAACAGGATCTGGTTTTTCAAACGAACATAATAATGCTTATTTCTGGGTATATGATGGTATTGTGTTTTTGGATTTGTCTATCCTAAATATGAGTAAAGCAATCCAATTGGCAAAAGAAATGGAAAATGTCTATTTACTGCTTACGCATATGCATGATGATCACGCAGGAGGAATGGGATTATTTGCCCAGTATTTGTATTACTCTATGGGAGGAAAGGAACTCCAGGTATTAGTCCCTCCAGAATTATATGATGATGTAATACAGGAAATGAGAATTAAGGATGTTGATCCACATATTTATAAAGTGTTTAAAATCCCGTATGGAATGGATGGCAAGATACAATTAAATGAAAATCACCCTTGTCATGGCTGGCTGCAATCAGTAATTCCGACTTTCCATACACCAGGATTAACCGGAAAATCTTTTGGATATCGGTTCTGGATAAATGGAAATAGCATTGTTTATTCTGGTGATACATGCAGATTAAAAGACTTTTATGACGGACAGGCACTTAGCCAGTTAAATGATGTGGCCGAATTTTATGTTGATTGTTCGCTTCATTATGGAAAAGTCCACTTGAAATGGGATGAGGTCAAAGACGAATTGAAGGATATTGCGAATGCGATTTGTGATGTGTATCTGATGCATTTGGATGATAGAGAGGGATTTGAGAAAATGGATCTAGGGAAAATTAAGCTCGCTAAAAGCAGATGAATGTAGAAAGGAATATGGAGTATGGAGCTAGTTATTAAAGACTGGCAAAAGGTAAAAGATGTTGGTATGCCAAAAGATGGTGATTTTTGCTTTGTCATTTTTGGGAGCGAAAAAGACGGCTATGCTTGGAATGTTGGAGGATATCATGAAGAAAAAGAATTGTTTTATGTAAATTTGGGACTTGGAGGTATGGTAATCCAAAAGGAAAAAGTAATCGCCTGGAAATTATGGGATGAGGTAAAATTATTATAAACTGTGAAAATTCTCTTAAGTTTCATGAATAGAGAAAAAGAATCCGTGAGTGCATTTACGGGTTCTTTTTTATTTACTTTTTCTAAAAAAAGACATATTAGTTGTGAAATATATGAAAAAAGGAAGATGTATGAATAATATGAATAAAGGATGGAATCCATTTCTAAACCTGGTTATCGATTTGAAAAGAACTTATCAAGAAGTATTAAAGAAGGAGTTTGATTATTACCCAATCGATGCAAGAGTTAATAAAACCTGTATCAATCGATGGTTGGATGAATTAAATGATGATAAATACAAAAATATGTTTTCAGGGCTGCTGCTTTGGCAGTATAAGGACTATGTAGTAGCTCATTATTTGAATTATTATACAGCAATTAATGAGAATGGAGAAGAAGTACACTATAAAGATTTTTTTAAAGTCTATCAAGGCCTTTATATGGAATGCCGAGGTGTTATGATTGATGTGAAGCATGAAAAATTAGTACTTGCTCCATTCCGGAAATTTATGAACCTTGAAGAGTGTGAAGAAACATCGCTTGAAAATATAAAGAAACGAATTGAAGGTGCGAAAACCATTGAATTTACAGATAAATTAGATGGTTCCATGATCTCTGCTGGGATGTATGGAAATAAACTTACGGTATGTGGCTCTTCTTGTAATCATCCAGAAAAGTCAGTCCCTGTTAAAAACAGTATTCAATATATAAATGAACATGAAAATTATATGGAAATGCTATCCATGAACCCAGAAAGAACCTTTATATTTGAACATGTTTTTCCTAAAATAGATACTCATGTGGTCAATTACCAGAATTGTGGGCTTTATCTTATAGGGATTAGAGAGTTGAAGGATGGAAGAGAATGGCCATATAGAGATGTTGTGAAAATGGCAGAGAAGTTTCAAATTCCGGCAACCACAATATTCCCAAAGACATTGGATGCTGTTTTGGAGGAATTAGATCAAAAAGAAGCAAATGAGGCGGAAGGTTTTGTTCTCAACATTGATGGATTTAAAGTAAAGATTAAATATAATGATTATATTTCCATAAATCGATTAATATATGGTCTGGTGACGCCGAATGGCGTTATCCGTGCAATAGAGGATAAGACCTTTGATGATTGTATTTCAAAGATGCCACAAGTATACAAGGAAAAGGCAATTACCTATAGGAAAGAAGTTATAGAAATGATTCAGAGGATTGACAAAAAAACAGATGATTATCTTAAAATGGTTCCAGGAGGAACAAAAAAAGAGGATATGATTTGGATTGTTGAGCATGTCCCAAAACAGATAAGAAGTTTTGTAGTACATAAATATAAAGAGCAGGAATATTCCTATTTAAAAGCAGATACTGGGCATTATAGGACTTATGCGGAATTACAGAAGTTGCTGATATAAGAAAGGAGAAGCTATGGAAAAATATGACTATGCGGGAAAGGTAATCCAAAAAGTAAAAGAGCTGTGTGTATTAGTCCCAGATGGTACAGCCATGACAAGTGAGGTAAGTTCCGTTCAGATCGGTCTGGATTTACAACTGCACTGTATCGAATTTTCATTCAATCGAGGATACAATCGTTTGGTTTGTTCAAACACCAGTATTTCGATCCGCAATGAAAATCCAAAAGGAATGGAAGATAGAACCCTTTTTGTATATGACAGTTTTGATGATTTGTTATCAATTCGTGTAAGCAAGGGTTCCAGGCTATAGTTCCTAATTTTCTTAAAATAAGGCCACCACAATCCTTCAGACAATGGGCAGTTCATACTTTAGAGATCCATATGTGGTTAAGGATTCCAAACATACGCAAATAAAGCTTTCATTGTAAAAAGCGGATTTTCCGCTTTTTTTATTTCAATTTCTTCCATTTTATAAATTTCTTACATACTGAGAGCAGAAAAGAAATAAGGAGGAAGGAATTATGATGCAAAATAGTGTAAAATGTAATTTTTTTAACGAGGAACTGGAAAACTTTGTTTTTAACCAGCCAACAAAATTTGTTATGGAAGGGAAAACGAAAAGTGCTGAAACCTGGGTGGAATTAATCGATAAACTCTGCGTTATGTTAATAAAGAAAGATGCCGGGAAGATGCAGGAATTCCTGAAAGAAGAAAAGAAACGAAAAAATCGAATTCCATATCTTTCAAACACTGAGCAGAGCATCCACTTTGTAAAGTATTTAACAGAGTCTGGGCTTTACCTGAATCAGAAGATCGATGCGCCGAGAAGTGTGAAATTGATTCGCAAACTGTTAGATAAATTCGCTATCCAGGAAGATAGTTTTTGCTTGTATAGGACCGATTATTAGAGGGCAATCTATGGATAGAAAACTAGATGGAGTATATTTCCGCATTAAAAGAAATGATAAATGGGAGAATGTATGCTTTTCTGATCTGACAGAAGAAGATATGTGGGATGTAATGTCCGGGAAAGACGAAACCTGGCTAAAGAGTTTATGTGTAATACTTGGAAAGAGGATCAAAACGATTGGAGACGAGCTTGATCTGTCATGCGAATATTAAAAAGAACCATCAGATACATAATAAACGGCAGGGAAGAGAAAAGGCAGGAGACTGCCTTTTCTTGAATGAATAACATGACTAAAAGGAGAAGTAAAATGGAACTGGAATTATCTAATTATTGGGATGATTTTAAGGAAAGGGTAAATGAAACAATAGATTGCTTGCAAAAAGGAGAACTCCCTGGTTTAGAAAGACTTACTGTGCATCTGACAGAACAGTGCAATTTCCGGTGTGACTATTGTAATATGCGTTTTTCAAAAAGAACAATGGAAAAGGAACTGGCAAAGAAGATTATTGATGAATATGCAGCAATGGGTGGGCAAACCATTCACTTTACTGGAGGAGAACCGACAGTTGTGCCATATATTGAGGAAATTTTTCATTATGCAAAACGTAAGGGATTAAAGGTATCTTCCAATACAAATGGATATAAAAAAATAAATACAGAGAATGTTGATAAGCTAAAGACTTCTTTTGATACACCCTATGCAGCGGAATTTGATTCTGTCATGGGAGTTAAGGCATTTGGGAAAGTTGTTGAAAACATGAAATCCTATTCAAAAGAAATGGAAGAAAAAATGCTTTCCATTACAGCTGTACTAAACCGGAAGACTTATCGGCACATGTTAAATCTGGCAGAATTTGTCCAGGAAAACTTCAAAGTCTACAATCTCTATTACAGCAATTATAAAGGTTCTAATCCGGAATTTGCCTTTACGGACGAGGAAATCGATGATATGTTTGAAAACTATATTCCAAAGGTCTTAAACTTTTTTAAAGAAACAGGAAATGAGTATTCTTACAAGCAGCTATCCTTATACAGCCAGGATGATTTTCGCAATGTAAGCTGTAGATTTCCATCGAATAAAGAAGTGCCCTGCTATATCCAGCTTTCTGAGATGACCATTGATGTGGATGGGAACTGTTTTGACTGCAGCCATCTCTATCGGGATGGCGTGAGGCCAGATGAAGTGATCAATGTAAAAGAGGATACGCTGGAAAACTGTTTCAAAAAAAGAAAAGAAAGATATAAAGATATTTCGAAAATGATCTATCTTTCAGATAAGTGCCTCAATGGGTGTAATAAGAACCTGATTGGATTTAACCATGCGGTTTCCCATGGTGAATATATCTAATATACTTATGAGTATACATATAAAAAGAGCTCTGGGCTCTTTTTATGTATATGGAAGAATTTGGATTCTTTTTAGCGTATGTTCCAGATATTCACCAGGCAGCATCCGCATGACATGTTTATGCTGCATCTTTTTTGTAACAAAGGATTCAAAGTTATCATTCCAAAAGTTAATATATTCCTTAGAGTTTCCTCGTTGCTTAAAACGTGCTAAATAATCTTGTTTTTGGTCTAACGTAGGCAAGCAGATAAGGTGCGGAATTTTATTGCTTTCCAGATAATCGATAATGGAATCACTGCCACCAATCAGAGTAATGAATCCTTTTTCATGGAAAGATAAAATATCATGGATATAATTATTAGGCCATGCTGGATTTGGCTTGCGGGATAAGTTCCGTTTTCGTTGTTCTTTCGGTAAATGTAATACATAATCCTCATAAATCCAATGGTAATCCATAGAATCTAAATCCTGTATATCCTTATATTTATCTACTAGATAGGTTTTGCCAGCACCAGAGAACGCATTGATAATCATTCTTCCACCTCCAAATGTTGTATAGCTGCTTTCCAATATAGTATGATGCCTAACAATAATTTTAGTAAAAAGATTTTTGTTTTTTTCAGAAAGAAACATAATAGAAGTGTCAATGAATCTATGGAGGTATTTTTATGGGTTTTTAAAATCGAGGAGGTATTGGATGGATGATATAAAGCAAAGCCGACGAGCTACTTGGAACGATATCGAAATCACCAAAGGAAGAACATAATACAATGAATGCATAGAGAGCATTTTTATGGATGGAAGATATCGTCGGGTTACTATGTTAGAAGAATAGATTGATAATATTTAAGAGGTGCATATGAAAGAAAATAAACCAAAAACAGAAATGCTGAAAACATTTCTGGAACAAAGAGAATTGTTGAACAAAGAGTTGGACCGTGTTCAATCCGAAATAGCTAAAATGCTAAATGGACTGGAAGAAAAAGAATTGGAAGAGATTTTATATGAAGAGTTAAAAACGATTTATAAAAAGGAACATTTCCATTTAGACAGCGCAACAAGAGAACGTTTTCTTAGTGTGATGAGAAAAAAGAAATTGGAAAGATATCCTCAATTGAGGAAACCGACTTATTTTCCGGAGATTGACACACTGAATCTTTCGGATCAGGAAAAACTTAGGATTGATAAAGCAGCAAGAAAGAATATAAAATTTTACATGTCAGAGGATTCTTTAAAATGGAACGAATTTGGGTTGTCTTTAAACGACCTGGAACTGCTTAGGTCAATCAATGTGGCAAAGAAAGTCTATGGGTTTTATTGTCCGGATTGCCAAAATCGGTGTATGACGGTTTCAGAAGAGGATATGGAGAAGCATAAAAGAGTATGGGTGCTGGAAAAGATCCAAGATCCATCAGAGGATGAGATCAAGGAGTTTGACCGGCTTCAATATGATTATGGCTGTATCTATTTAGAGTGTATGGACTGTGGCATATCATACGAAATCACGAATGAAAAGCAATTAAATGATTTTAAAAAATATATGAAGACGATGTACAAGATTGTGAAAAAGCCAGACCTTTCTTTCGAAGAACTATAGGGTAATAAATTAAAAAATAATTTTAGAGGATTATGATAATAGAAGATATAAAGAATGCTGCCCTGTATTTTGTGAACAAGGTAATTGGAATTGCAATAGAAGACATTATGTGTGATAGCGGAAAATATCTGGAAAAGAAATATCCCTCATGGGATAAAAAAGCTCTCTTCGGAGGGCTTTTTTAATGAGTATGAAAATTTTCATGACCTCAATCTTAAATTGATTGTGATAGACAGATTAGAGTGATATTGTTTGTTATTGGCTCTTAATTAATATCATATTTCCTATATAACATGAAAAAAAGGAGCAAGAAATGATTTTAAGTGTAAGTAGAAGAACCGATATTCCATGTAATTACGCGGAATGGTTTATGAACCGTTTGAAGGATGGGTATTTAGAAGTACGAAATCCAATGTATCCAGAGAAAGTTTCAAAAATAGCCATTACAGATGATGTAATAGACTGTATTGTCTTTTGGTCTAAGAATCCGAAACCAATGATTCCCTATCTGGATAAACTAAAAAATTATTCATATTATTTTCAATTCACGATTACTGGATATGGACAAGATGTGGAGCCTGGTCTGCCAGAAAAAAAGGAACTTTTAAAAACATTTATAGAATTGTCACAAAGGATTGGAAAAGAGAGAGTTATATGGAGATACGATCCGATCTTCTTCACTTCTGACTATTCTATGGAAGCTCACATACAGACCTTTACACATTTTTGTGCTGTATTAAGAGGGCATACCAATAGGTGCGTGATATCTTTTTTGGATCTTTATGGACATATAACCGCAAAAATGAATGATTTAGGAGTAAAAGTCCCGAACGAAGAAGAAATGCGCAAAATTGCCAGAGAATTTTCCAAGATAGCAAAAGAAAATGGTATAGAAATTGAAACTTGTGCAGAAAAAATCGATCTTTCAGAAGAAGGAGTCAAACATGGCCATTGTATTGATAAGGAATTTATTGAAAACCTGGTTGGGTATCGAATGACTGGAGGAAAAGATAAAGGGCAGCGGACGGAATGTGGATGTATGGAGAGCATTGATATTGGAAAATACAGTACCTGCATGAACGGATGCAGATATTGTTATGCAGACAATGGAATGGAATCCATCCCGGATAACCGATTGAAGTATGATAAGGATTCTCCTTTTTTGTGCGACAGACCAGAAAAGGGAGATATTGTGACAGAACGAAAAATGAAGAGCCTTAGGAGAAAAAGAGGATGATGGAAACTAGAAAAAAGAGAAAGTGACCTTAAAGAACAGGTGAGGGAACTGCTGCGGGCGCAGAAGCTGATTGAAAAACAGCTTCGGGAAGTAAAAGACGGAAACCAAAGCATCCTTAATAATATAAAATCAATGCCGGGTGTTATAAAGACCGGAAAACTTGTTGGAACAGTAAAATTTTCGACAATCGTTGAAAACGGACTTATTTTGTCTCCAGAGTACTATTTTTCAGATTCATGCACAGAACATATCATGAATCAGATGAAAGAAGTAGGCTCCGTAGATGAACTGTTTAAATTAATCCAGAAGATGAGCAAAGAAGAAAAAGTTATTGACAAAGGGATGTTATATAGGCTGAATCCAAATATAATAGAGGTACTAAAAAGTATTGTTCCTGAAGAATAAGGATCAGTAGTAAAGTATAGATAAAAAGGAAAATGTAAAGGAGACAACATGGGAAATTATTATGGAGGAACATTAAAATTCTTTATTCGGAGGGATATAACAAAAGAAGACTTCATCGACTTAAAAATGATGGCTGATAGGTGTGCCCAGAAGGAATTATATTCAAAGAAGCTGCAGGAGTCAAGCTGGTTTCAGCACAAACGGTGGAATTGGGTATGTGCGGAGCTTTTTTATTTATGTAGTTATAAGGTTGAAGGAAAAGACGAAAGTTACTTGATATCGGTTGATGAGGAGGATGTACCAGAGAATATAGACCCTATTGGTTATATGCTATATGTAAGGATTCATACAAAAGGGTACCGATATGACGGTAACGATCTTGGTGAAGCCATTGTGGAATCCTTAATGGATATGTGCGACATTTCCTTATATGATGATGCATTTGGAACTATTGGCAGGATCAGAGATGAAGATTGTACATATGACAGGGAGTTTTATATGGATAAGGAAGGGTTTAAGAAACTCCAGGAGAATATGAAATTCTTATGTGAAGGCTGTTCATCATGGTCAGATGAGCATATTTGTGATCATTGGGATAAATGTCTGAGGGCTTATGAGATAGGAAATAAGAAGAATAGCTAAATAGTAATTTTAGTCATGAAAGATTTAAAAGGAGACAAAAAATAACCATCGGGTTCTTTTTTGTTTCCTTTTTTCTTTAGCATACTTTTATTATAAAAGGAAAATAGAGATGGATAAAAATAAAGAGGGCATAGGAGGAGAGAGATGTTTACAAGAAAAGAAAAAGATGCATTAAATGATATCGCTAGATCCATTCAGGAAGTGTATAAGTTCAGCCTGATCCCAGAAGACAAAAATTTTAAAAGACCTGAAGAAATCACAGAGCAGATGGGCGGAGGGATGCTTGTTGACAAGTCCACATTTTCTGTAAAGGTTTGCAGATGTGGCAATGGATTTTTAATTACAATGCCGGATACGAGGGATATGACAGAAGAAATTTCCTGGTTTGCGGAAGGGATTGCTACACTTGTGTTTGGCATGAAGTTTAATGTTTCTGAAAATGATTTTATGAAAAACCCAAATATGAAAGCTTATGTGCCAAATTCCCGAGAGCAGGAGTGTATTTGCTATTTAAGTGACGAACTTGCCTGTCCGAATAATAAGATTCTGGCAACCATGATGAAATGCCAGGATGCAAATGGAACATTTCGTGTGAAAGATGTGTCTGCTAAGATGGGATTAAGACGAGATTTTCTGGAATCCAGGATGATCTCCTGTGGACTGATAAGCCGTTGGTAGGAAAATAAATAATAACATAACTCAATAAGAAGGAAAAGGAATGGATAATCTTTTTTATATAGTACGAAAAAAGGATTCTGTTATCGTTTCAATTATGAAACATAAAAGTGATGGAACCTATTCTTTTGTAAATATAACCAAAGGTCATATCTGTAGTTGTCGTTTTCATACATTTCATGAAGCATTAAGCGATTTAGAGAAACAAATCCAAGATGGGCATGTGATATCCTATCATCCACTAATCATGAAAGGATAAGGAATTTATAAATAGAAGAAAGGATAGAAAATGCGTAAGGAAGTAATTCAGGAAAGAAATCGTATTTTAAAGAAGAGGGCAAAGAAATTGTATGCAGAGCTCATGATAAAATTGAACCAGTTAAGAGAAACAAGGCCTGATCTGGAGAATAGGATTGAGAAGATCGTTTATAACATGGACCTTGGAGCCATTGATGCTGCAGACATATGGGTAAACGGTCTGAAAGGCCGAAGAAGAACAAAACCAGTTCCATTTGACAGTTGTGTCTTTGAAGAGTATCGAACCTGTATGATGAAGATTCGCCATAATGAAAATCTGATTGATTCTGAAAAAATATATTTTGATGGAGACATCCTGATTACAGATCCCTGTTATTTCGTGAAAAAGGAGAGGAAGAGCGCTATATCTGCTCCAGACTACAGAGACTTTAAAATCAGCGATAAGGAGTTTGAGCAATATTTCTATAAGGATATAAGGACAGAAAAATTGAAAGAATATGAGGAGCATTATGAGGAATGGAAAAAACTTTATGCGTCTGACTGGGAAAAGTGTAATGGAGGATACAATATGGGAGCGCTTGGCCTTCATACCTATTTATGCAGGGATACCCTCTATGGAGATTGGTCCTGTTCTGTGTTTAACCGCCTGACAAATGAAAGGATTGGGAGCTTTTGTGCAGATTCCGGAATGACAGGCGTATTTTTACTGGATGAGGTGCTTAAGTATAATCCCAATTTTGATGAATATATAACGTATCCTGATGCAGCCAGTGTGATTCGTGATTTTCACGGTGAAATTCAAACCATAGTGGAAGAAATAAGCGGCGTTTATGAAGAGGACACGGAATTTTATAAGCAGGGTGATGTATGGAAGGATTATGCTCTGCATATTGTTGGAACTGGAAACATCAGCTTCATAACCAAGCAAACAGGTTTTTGATAGGGAAGGAGATAATATGGGAAATTATTATGAAGGTGTATTAGAATTTCGGTTGAAAAAGAATCTTGCGTTGGATGACTTAAAAGATTTCATTTTATTGTCTTCTGATATAGAAAAACGGATTCTCTATTCCGAGAAGATTCAAAAATCCAAATGGTTTAGCCACGAGAACTGGAGCCGTCCAGATTTTGAGCTAAAACGGATTTATGAAAATTCTCTGGAACAGGATAAATACCAGGAAAAGATCCTTGTGGATGTAGATGAGGATGAAAAGCTGAATCAAAGAATTGATAGTTCATGGATTTTTACAGGTTATGAATTTTCTGTGAGATTTTGCATGACCGGATATCGAAAAGATGGACAGGATCTTGGCTTGCTAATCACACAATACATAAAGCCTATGTGTGATATAAGCCTATATTCGGAAACGGCAGGATGTCTTGGGACCGTTATAGATGAGGATGAAACATACAGACGAGATTTTTATTTAGATGAGGCTGCGTTTCAAAAAGAATGTTTCAAAAGAGAATATCTTTGTAACAGCTGCAAAAACAAAAACAAGTATTCTTTATGTTCCTACTGGGATTTCTGTTTTCGAGCGTATGAGATTGGAAAACAGAAATAAAAATGACATACTATGAGTAAATTTAAAGAGTTTATGGAGGATGAACAATGATTAAGAAAATCAATGACGAAATTAAAAAGGCTATGTTAGAAAAGGATGCATCCAGAAGGGATGTTTTACGCGCTGTGAAAAGTGCAGCAAATCTGATGGCAAAAGAAGCACATAAAGAGGTAGAAGATGAACACATTATCTCAGCAATTAGAAAAGAAGTGAAGGCTTTAAACGGAACACTTGCTGCTTTAGAAGGGAAAGATGGCGTAGAGGAAGCAGTAAAAGATGCAAATTATAGGATTTCCGTTTTGGAAGGGTATCTGCCTAAAATGCTTAATCATGATGAAGTACTGGCCGTAGCAGATCCAATTGTAGCTGCAATGGAGAATCCCAATATGGGAAACGCAATGAAGTCCGTGATGGCCGTATTAAAAGGAAAAGCGGATGGAAAGTTGATTAAGGAAGTTGTGGTGGAGATATTAAAAAACCAAAAAAGTGCTTAGGCACTTTTTTATTTTATTTTTATACATACATACTTTGATTGTAGAAGAAAAATTGAGATGGATTAAATTTAGTAATGGATAGGAAGGAGAAAATATGCTCATGAAAAGAGAAAAAGAAGCAGCAAAAACCATGGCAAAGGGAATTTGAAATCGTTATAGGATCAGTTTGATTCCAGGGAATAAGGATTTTAAAAGAGCTGACAATATGGGCATTCTGGATCTGAAGTGCGTCCAGCCTATAAGTTTTTAGTTTCAGGCTCTTAGGAATAAGAGTGGCTTTCCCGGAACCATCAGCCATGAAATGAAAAGAAAGGAAGATAACCAATATGAAGAAATATTTTTTGTCGTTTACAATTTGTATATTGTTGCTGTTTATGATATCTGGCTGTGGACCGAACTACACGGAAGCAGCGCCGGAAAATCCAGAATCGGTAAATGAAGACAACTACTTCACATCAATTATCGAATGGAGAGAGGATGGAGTGAATTACTGTTTAAAATATGCAAACAATACAAAAGTGGTTTACATAACTGCTGAGAGCGGACACCGTTATGCAATCACGGCGGTATTAAATCCAGATGGGACGCCGCAACTGTATGATGAAAATTTTAGATACTAATACCATAAGGAAAAAGCACTTACAAGTGCTTTTTGTTTTTTAGGTATTGCATAATATTACTGAAATTTTAAGGAGGACAAATATGAGAGAAAAATTAAGGGAAATTTTAACAAATGAAGACAAAGTAATTATCTGGGATGTTGATGGCGTGTTAGCGGCTTATGAGTATGGTGAAAGGAACCATAATGCATGCTTAGACCTCGAATGGGATGAATATTTAAAGGAACATGATGTTTATGAAACAGCAAGACCTCTTGCTACATTGCAAAGGTGGATGGCTGAACACGCAAGTTCAAAGCGTATGTTTGTCTGTACAACCGCCTCAAATATGGAAGAATTTAAAAGGAAAGCAGCTTTCGTTATCAGAAATTATCCAATTCAGGAAAAGTCTATCTTTATGGTAAAAGACCAAACAGAAAAACTGGATATCATAAAACAGATCCACAATACTTATTTTCCGGAATTAGAGGAGCAATATGTTATTGTAGTAGATGATACCGTAAAGATACTTACACATGTGCAGGAAAATTCAGGATACTCAACGATTCATATTAGTGCGTTCATAAACTAGAGAAAAGGGTTTCAAAGCCCTTTTTGTTTTTTGTCAATTAACCACATAATAACTGCAAATAAAAGAAATAAGGAGAATGTCAATATGGAGAATCAGTATGAATTAGGGAATCTTCTGTTTGGAAACAGCAGAGGTCCGTTTGGGTTTCCCGATAGAAAACTTGTCGAATCACAGGAATGGACTCAATTACTTAAAGCTCTTCAGATGAATTACTATTGCATCATGGAAGATTTCTATGGAGGAGAAAGAAGATCAGATGGTCTTTGTGCCACAAAGTATGGCGGATATCAGTGCAAAGATGACAAAGGGAATGTCTTATTTGAGCTGTTTCCATATTGGTGGAATGGATGCAGTTGCAAAGCGGATGAAAAGAATGCGGAGTTAGAATGTAGTATTACAAAAAAGTACCTGTCGGAAACAGAAATAAATGATTACTATGGATACCTGTTTAATGAGAATGAACTTTCCGATGAGCAAAAGATTGACTTTAACAGATTAAAACTTAGGATGGAAGAGGCAACGAGAGAGATCCAGAGGCAATATGTGGAACATGAAAAAGATTGCTTGATGTTAAAACATAATTTCATCTACAAACCTGATACAGCTGAAGAATTTTGGATTGACTGGTATAAATACCCATTCCGGGATGCCAATATGTCACGGCCATATTCTGCGGAGCAGATTAAAAGTATCTTTTTGAAATGTTTTAATAGCGTTAGTAAAAAAACAAGAAAAAGGGAAGATGGAGATTTAAAAGATGTAAGACAATCATGTATCTTGTGTGGCGCAGAGATCAAAGAGGGAATTTCAAGGGTATGTGATAAGTGTGCATCAGAATATCAATTTTAAAAAAGAAAGATAAAAGAGGTGTCGTGCCTCTTTTTATCTTCTGCCTTTTTTTCACATAATGAAGATGATAAGAGGAAAACAGGAGGAAATGATGAAACGATTTATATTAAACGAAGATAACGATGGATTTTCTGTGCAATTAAGGCTCGATAAGAGATACCTATTATCAACTCAACCCGAATATTATACCCAAACAATTGATTTGACACAGCTCATTGAAAGGAATTATCTAAGAAAACAAGGAATACGTCTAAAAGGAAATCAGGAATTCGAGATTTGTTTTAATAAACAGGAAACATTTAGCGTATATTATGGAATGGATAACAAAGAAGGACTGCGGATAAAGGATTACTTTGATCCAACGGTAGACCTAAATGGTAACAAGGTACTTCTTGTTAATCGAAGATCACTTCCGGATGTTCTTATATT
>CAJUHL010000003.1 GCA_910586425.1 uncultured Bacilli bacterium | reverse complement strand
GATTTACCCTTATTTTACAAAGAAAAATAGATGTTACATATTTTCAAAATCTGTAGTAAAATCATCGCAGAAATGCGATTTTCTTTTGCTCCATTTGGACGTGTAGTAACTTTAGTGTATCTTTTCATTTTTTTTGAAATTTTTACGACTGGCAACATATATGAATCTATGTTATATCTACCTCTATGCCAACTATAAACTGTAACAGCGTTTTAGAATATTCAAAAATCTTATTAGTGCATTAAAATTGAATTTTTTCTTTTGAATTTTCTTTCAAAAAATGTAATTTTCATATATAATAGTAATATGGAATTTTATAGGAGGCATTCTATGGAGGAATTTAATTCATTAGAAGAACTATACACACGTTTAAAACCTGCATTACATACGAAAAAAGAAGAAATGCGACGTGCTGGATATGAATACATAAAATCAGAAGATATATGGAACTATTTAAAAGAGTCCATTTGGAAAAAAGCCAATAATTTGTCATTACATCAAATGGTGAGTGATATTTTAAATACAGAGAGTGCACAGATAGATACCTATTTAAAAGAAAAATTGAATATGCGAAATCGTACAGTATATTTTGAAGATTAGTGGGAGGAAATGTATGAAAAAACAGGGAATATTAAAATCTTTTATAATAATTATTTTTATATTAGGGATGATTGGTCTTTTTAGCCCAATATTAATTAAAAATTTGAAATTTGGATTGGATTTAAAAGGTGGATTTGAAGTTTTATACGATGTACAAAGTATAGATGGAACACCTGTCACCAGTGATATGGTAACCAGTACCTACAAAACAATGTTGAAAAGAATTGATGTTTTAGGGGTATCAGAACCTGTAATTACAGTAGAGGGTGATCATAAAATTCGTGTTCAATTAGCAGGTGTGACTGATGCAGAAGAAGCACGCAAAATTTTAAGTCAAGCTGCCAATTTAACATTTCGTGATACCAGTGACAAGCTTTTAATGTCAAGTAGTGTTTTAAATAGTGGTGGGGCGAAAGTTGGACAAGATAGTAAAGGAAGACCTGCTGTATCACTTAGTGTAAAAGATAAAGATCAGTTTTATCACGTAACCAAGCAAGTGAGTGAAATGAGCGATAATCGTATCGTTATTTGGTTAGATTTCGATGAAAATAGTTCATTTAAAAAAGAAGAAACAAAATGTGGAAGTTTAAATGATTCCAAATGTTTATCTGTTGCAACTGTGGGCGAAGGATTTGCAAGTGATGTTATTATTCAGGGAAATTTCACGCAAAAAGAAGTCAAAAATTTAGTAGATTTGATTAATTCTGGAAGTTTACCTACTAAATTAGAAGAAGTTTCTTCTAAAACTGTTACTGCAAGTTTTGGAATGCATTCATTAGAAAAGACTGTTTTTGCTGGTACAATTGGTATTGCACTTATCATCGTACTTATGATTTTCCTTTATCATTTTGCAGGTTTTGTTGCTTCCATTGGAATGGTGATTTACACTTTTTGTACGTTTGCTATTTTTTGGCTAGTTGGAGGGGTATTAACATTACCTGGAATTGCGGCAATGCTACTTGGAATTGGTATGGCAATTGACGCTAATGTTATTCACTTTGCTCGTATTAAAGATGAATTAAAAAAAGGAAGCAGTTTTCAAGCTGCATATCAATCAGGCAACAAAAATTCTTTGGCAACTATTATTGATTCTAATGTGACTACATTGATTGTTGCGGTTATTTTATTTCTTTTTGGAGAAAGTAGCATCAAAGGATTTGCAACCATGTTGATGATTAGTATTTTTGTAACTATGTTTGTTATGGTATTTGTAACAAGATATTTATTGAATTTATTTGTAAAAACAGGATATTTTGACCATAAATGGAATTTCTTTTTAGGCGTTCATGAGAAAAGGTTAAATCAAGAGTCATGGCACAAAATAGATTTTATCAAATCGAGCAGAATATTCTTTGGTTTGTCTATAATTGTAGTGGTTCTTGGAGTTGTCTCATTGGGATGGAAAGGACTTAATTTGGGGATTGATTTCAAGGGAGGTTCATCTATTTCAATTCAAAGTAAACAAGAAATTACTCCAGAAATCATAGAACAAGAATTGCTTGAAATGGGGTATACTATTTCAAATATTGAAGTATTGAATGATAAGAACATTGAGGTTTTGATTGCAGATAGTTTGAATCAAGAGCAAGTTTTAAAAACAGAAAATCATTTCAAACAGAAATATGAAGCTGAAACTGAAATTGGAGTTGTTTCCAATGTAGTAAAACAAGAGTTAATCAAAAACGCCTTTTTATCTTTGTTACTTGCTAGTATAGCCATTGTGATTTACATTTCTATTCGCTATCGTTTCAGTTATGCGATTGGCGCTATTGTATCTTTATTACATGATGTTTTTGTAATTGTAGCAGGATTTAGCCTTTTGAATTTAGAAGTGTCTAGTATCTTTGTTGCAGCAATTTTATCTATCATAGGATATTCGATTAATGATACAATTGTTTTATTTGATCGCATTAAGGAGAATATAAGTGTAAAGAAAAAGAATACGATTAAGAGTAAAGAAGATTTGGCTGTAGTTGTCAATACTAGTTTAAAACAAACATTGACAAGGAGTATTATAACAACACTTACTACTTTAATTCCTGTTGTTTGTCTCATTTTTATGGGATCTCATGAAATTATTAATTTTAATATTGCGATGTTCTTTGGCTTAATTGCAGGGTCTTATTCTTCAATATGTATAGCCAGTCAACTTTGGTATCAGATAGAAAAAAGAACGGTTGGAAAAACTAAAAAGAAAAAATGGTATGATGAACCAGAAGAATTAAAAGTAAAAGGAGTGAATTCATAAAGGAGGAAGGAAATGAGTATCCAAATATATACAGATTTAAAAAATCCAGAATATGTTTCTATGAATTTGTCTTCACTGCTTGATGCATATACATATGCAGTAAAAGAAGGAAATCATACAGTTGCATCTTTGCTTGCAAATTTGTTTCATGAGGAATCAGAGTATGTTAGAATTTCTAAAAAGAGTCCAATTTATTCTTTTTTGAAAGTATCCCCTTATGTAACAGAAGATGAAATTACATGGGAAACCATTAAACAAGCGTATGTAATTTCTCGTTTACAAAACAATATTCCCATCTTACATAGTTTGGGAAAAGTATTGGGTCATTGGGACCAATATATACTAGAGAAAAAAGAAAGGGATGGCCTTTTCGAGGAACTAGTAAATTTACCAGAATCGGTGCGTCATTTTATCTTAAAATATCATGATGTGTCTGTTTATGAAGCACAAAAAAGGGTTCAAAAAAATAAAGTGGTGGATGATCATCAAGGACAAAATCCGAATCGCAGTATTGTGGAAATCGGATATGATAATGATAAAATATACAAAAAAGCTGCCTAGAAAGAAGTGGGAGTATGACCAAAAAAAATATGCATATTACAATCGCAGATCTTATGGCATCCGTATCTACTTATATCAAAGATGAAAGGGAGCTATCTTTAATTGAAAATGGATACCAATTTGCTGCAGAAAAACACTTTGGAATCAAACGATTAACAGGTGAGGACTATATTGAGCATCCTTTACATGTTGCTTCCATTTTAACAGAAATCAATGCGGATGCAGAAACCTTATGTGCAGCTTTACTCCATGATGTGTTAGAAGATTGCGGTATTTCAAAAGAGGAATTAGAAGAAAAATTTGGAAAAACAGTTGCTTCTTTGGTTGATGGTGTTACTAAAATTAACAAGCTGAATTTTGAAAATAATAATAATGCAACCATTGCGACCCATCGTAAAATTTTAGTAGGTCTTTGTGAAGATGTCCGTGTTATTATTATCAAACTCGCTGATCGCTTGCACAATCTTCGTACCATTTGGGTTCATCCAGAAGAAAAGCAGAAGGAAAAAGCAAGAGAAACTTTAGATATTTTAACTCCAATTGCGAGTCGTTTGGGAATGAATCATATCAAAAGTGAATTAGAAGATTTATCACTTCGATATTTAAAGCCAGATGTTTATTTTTCCATTGTTGAGGAACTCAATCAGACCAAAGCGGAGCGTGACAATGCTGTCAATGAAATGATGAAAAAAGTGTCTGAAATTTTAAATGAAAATCACATTCTTCATGAAATAAAAGGACGTGCAAAAAGTATTTATAGTATTTATAAAAAATTGGATAAAGGAAAAAAATTTAGTGAAATATACGATTTACTTGCCCTTCGTGTTTTTGTAAATACAGAGCAAGAATGTTATCAAGCTCTTGGAATGATTCATTCTAAATATAGGCCAATTCCCAAACGTTTTAAAGATTATATAGCGATGCCTAAAACCAATATGTATCAATCGCTTCATACAACGGTATTTGGATTTGATGGGTATTTATTTGAAATCCAAATTCGTACCTATGAAATGGATGACATAGCGGAGCGTGGAATTGCGTCTCACTGGTCTTATAAAGAAAAGGGAAGTACTGTTACAGTCATGCAAAATACAATGGAGCAAAAGTTGCAATTTTTCCGTTCTATTATGGAACTCAACAATGAGGAACCTAATGATGAACAATTTGTAAGGTCTGTTACGGAGGATGTATTTAAAGACACTATTTATGTATATACTCCAGCTGGAGATGTTATTGAATTACCAGCTGGAGCAACACCAATTGATTTTGCCTATAAGGTACACAGTGGTGTTGGAGATAAAATGATTGGGGCTATTGTCAATAACAACATAGTTCCGTTGGATTATGTATTACAAAATCAGGATATTGTAAAGATTAACACCAATAAAAATGCATTGGGGCCTAGCCGTGAATGGATTAATATGGCCAAAACAACCCAAGCGAAAAATAAAATTCGTTCTTTTTATCGAAAAATTGATAAAGAGGGATATTTAAAAAAGGGTGAGGAATTACTTGCCAAGGAATTACGAAAACGAAAATTGGGATTCAATGAGTTTTTGTCAAACGAAAATATTGATAAAATCATCAAAGAATTAAAATGTGATGGAATAGACGATATTTATATTAATCTTGGGAATGGTAAAATACCAGTAGGAACTGTAATCAATGTAGTGACTGGAGAAAATAGTACCAAAGAAGAAATTATTTTAAAGAGAACAAAAAATAAAGAAGTCATTCTTCCTACTGTAAAAAATGATATTATGGTAGAGGGCATTGATGAAATTAAAGTGAATGTTGCTTCTTGTTGCAAACCTGTTCCGCAAGATAAAATTGTTGGATATATTACCAAGGGTTATGGAATTACAGTACATCGTTCTATTTGTCCTAATATTCAGGAATTGGCAGAGCGCATTATAGATGTTAGATGGAGTGATGAAATTGCCAAACGGTATCCAACCAATTTACTTATTCATACATTGAATAGTGATAATTTATTATTGGATATTATTTCAAAGACTTCTAATCATAATATTTCCATTCAAAGTGTTAATACATTTCATAATGAGGATGGAATGATTTATGATATTGTCGTTTTGGTAGAAAATAAAGAGAAATTGGATAAATTTATCAATGATTTGGAACAATTAACAAATGTGTTTGAAGTGCAGAGGTTGATTAAATGAGAGTTTTGGTCCAAAGAAGCCTTTTGGCTTCGGTTACAGTGGATGAAGTTTGTGTTGGAAAAATTGAAAAAGGTATGGTTGTATTGGTAGGTTTTACAGTAGGGGACGGAATAGATGATATTCAGTATTGTATCAATAAGTTAATTCATCTTCGTATTTTTGAAGATGAAAATGGAACAATGAATGAATCTATTTTAGACCAAAAGGGAAGTATTCTTAGTATTTCGCAATTTACATTATATGCGAATACAGAAAAAGGAAATCGCCCTAGTTATAGTGCAGCTTTGAAAGCGAAAGAGGCGGAACCCCTTTATGAACGATGGAACCAAGAGCTTTCTAAATATGTGAAGGTGGAAACTGGAAAGTTTGGTGCTGATATGAAAGTAACTCTTACCAATGATGGTCCAGTTACTATATTGATAGAAAGTAGGAAGAAATGTGATTAAAAATAAACCAGATTTTAAATTGATTAATTGTGCTTTGATTGTATTGATTGTTTTTTTGGTGTATCGTACAGGAAATTTATGGTTAGGTTGTTTGGCGACATTCAAAAAAATTATTGTACCATTTTTCATGGCATTTATTGTTGCATATGCGTTATATCCTTTTTTGCAGTATTTGATGAAACGTAAAATTCCAAAGGCATTATCTGTTGTCATCATTTTGGCGCTTATTATAGGTGTAATTGCTTTTCTAGGAATTACAGTTTTACCGTTATTATTCGGACAACTGTCTAGTTTATTTAATGGAATTATTGCTTTTATCAAAGAGATTTCAATGAAATATGATATTAATTTTGGACCATTGCAAGATACATTATCCAATGGATTCAATGATATTATTATGTCATTAGGAAAATATGTATCGAATGGCGCTATTAATATGATAGGTGTTTCTATGGAATATGTATCGATTGCGTTTATTGCTTTCGCATCTGCGATTTATTTCTTAATTGACATGGATAAAATACGTAATTGTGTTAAAAGGTATTTAAAAAGGAAAAATAAAAAGGCATTTCGATATGTTGCAGCAGTAGATCATGAGATGAAGCAGTATTTGACAGGCTTTTTAAGAATTATGCTAATTACATTAGTAGAGTATTCTTTGGCTTATACCATTATTAGACATCCAGATGCATTGTTGCTTGGATTCCTTGCCATGATTGCAAACTTGATTCCATATTTTGGTGGAATGATTGCCAATATAGTTGCCGCAGTTACTGCCTTTGTGATTAGTCCAGCAATGTTTATTAAAACCTTAATTGTCTTTATGTTACTATCATGGTTAGATGGATATTTAATCAATCCTCTTGTTTATGGAAAAACCAATAAAATACATCCTTTGGTTGGTATATTTGCTGTCTTTGCAGGTGGAATTTTATTTGGAATTGCTGGGGTTATTATTTCTTTACCACTTGCAATTATCTTGATTACGACTTATAAATTTTATTGGGAAGATATTAGTGATAAGATAGAAGATATTAAGGATAAAAAGGAAAAGTGATTCCTTTTTTATTTTTAACCTGTTTATATTATTTAGTAATTGATATTTGGTTATGATTTTGACAATATATCATTTTTATGTATAATAGATTTATCTTTTTAAAAATATATTCAAAAAGAGTGTTTTATAAAGATGGATGTGATACTATGAAACCGATTTTGTTTTTACAGAAATTAATTACAGATGAAACACCAATTTTAGAATTAAAAAATGATGTTTCTATCTCTAGACAACAAAAATATCAAGTACTGGGTTTACCTTCTAGTAGCTTGACTAATCGATATATTGAACGTATGTATTATCAGAATTTGAAATGGTTTTATTTTAAATCGGAAGAAAGTAGATATGGTTATCCTTTTTCCATATTAGATGAATTAATGGGGAGTTACCTTGCAAAGATTATAGAACTACCAGCTGTTTCCTTTGTTGTAGCAAAAACAAAGGATTCTATTGGAATTGCTTCCGAGAACTTTCGAATGGAGTCATCTGATTATTATTTTATACAGCAACTTCCAGTGAAAACACTATTGGAAAATAGATTTAATTTAGCCAGTCTAGATATTTTAAAATCATTATGTATAGATCCTATCAATGCAGTTCAATTAGAAGAACATATTTTAAAACTGTTAGCGTTAGATTTATATATGTTACAAAAAGATCGTGGTGATACGAATCTTCAATTTCAGATAAATCACGCGACACAATATTTGGATTTATCTGCCGTATACGATTTTTCAAACTGTATAGAAGAAGCCGAGCTTGCCTCTGTTATGATTCGAAATCCTATTGTAGTATTAAATTATAATACCATTCGTTTATTGATAAAAAAGTATCCAAAATTTACTAAATATATAGAATCCTTGCAAAATCAAACGATGTGTTCTACTTGGGATCAAATTTGTGGAGATTACCATTTCAACTTAAATTGTTTTGCATATAATCAGGCCAAAAATCATTATGAAATAAAAGACCAAAAACAAAAAGGTTTATTCAAAGAATTATTCACTAATGTATGAAATACTGATAAAATATCTATACGAATGAAAAAATAGGTGCAAAAGTGAAATTAATTATACTAGATTTTATGAAACAGGAACATTTTGGAAATGGACGATTTATTGACAATTTATTTGATAAAATAGTGATGAGTCATGCAAATAGATGCTATAATAGTGATAATGTTCAGGATCTGATAACAATAACCGAAGAAGACATTAGTGTTGAAATATGTGAAGAATTGAAATCAGATGAAAAACAAAACAAATTGGATTTTAAAGGAGGATATTATGCTGCAAAAACCAAAGGGAACATATGATGTATATGGTGGTCTAGGACTTAAAATATTGTATTTAGAAAATTTACTTCGTTCATTAATGGAAAAATATCATTATGAATATGTGAGAACACCAATATTTGAATCGAGTGAATTATTTCATAGAGGAGTAGGAGAAACAACTGATATTGTTTCTAAAGAAACTTATGATTTTATAGATCGTGGCAATCGTAATATGACATTAAGACCAGAAGGAACTGCTGGAGTAGTAAGAAGTTATATTGAAAATAAAATGTATGGAAATCCAAGCCAACCAATTAAAACATGGTATATGGGACCCATGTATCGGTACGAAAGACCACAATCGGGTAGATTTCGTGAATTTTATCAATTCGGTGTAGAAGTATTTGGAACGGAAAATCCTATGATGGATGCAGAAGTGATAAGTATTCCAGTTAATTTTTACCGATTACTTGGATTAAAGGGAATTAAAGTTAATATCAATACCTTGGGGGATACAGAATCGAGAAATGCGTATCGTGAGGCTTTGTTAGAACATTTTAAACCGCATTTAGGTGAACTTTGTGAGGACTGCAAAACACGTTATGAGAAGAACCCCCTTCGTATATTAGATTGTAAGATTGATCATGATTTAGAATGTATGAAAACCGCGCCTAAAATATCAGATTATCTAAATGAGACGAGTCGCAAGCATTTTGAGGAAGTCAAGAATTATTTAGATGTGCTAGAGATTCCTTATCAAGTGAATCCAAATGTAGTCAGAGGATTGGATTACTATACGCATACTGTCTTTGAAGTCGAAGCTTCGATTGAAGGATTTGGTAGTCAAAATGTCCTATGTGGTGGTGGAAGATACAACCATTTGGTCGAAAATATTGGGGGACCGTCGACACCAGGGGTTGGGTTTGCCCTTGGTATGGAAAGATTACTATCAGCGTTAGAATGTGAAAATATAAGTATTGGTAAAGATATGTTAGATGTATATATTATCCCAATTGAAGAATCACAAATTCCTAAAGCATTCACTTTTGCACAGACACTTCGTATGAATGGTTTTTCTGTTGATATGGATTATATGAAACGGAATATGAAAGGTAATTTCAAACAAGCAGACCGTTTGAATGCTTCTTTTGTTATTTTACTTGGAGAAGAAGAAGTTCAAACTAATATTTTAACTTTAAAAGACAATCATACAAAACAAGAATATAAAGTAGATGTGAGTGAATTAATTTCCTTTTTGGATTTACATATAAAGGAGGAACATGATGAAGAGGATTGAAATCAAACAATTAAACAATTATTATAATCAAGATGTTGAGATACAAGGATTTGTAGATGGCTTAAGAGATTTACAATATGTTCAATTTTTAGTTATTACGGATGGTACAGAAAAGGTACAAGTGACTATTGAAAAAAATGATGACAATAAAGTACTAAATGAAATTGTCAGCCAGATGACAATTCAAAGTACAGTCAAAGTAACTGGAAAATTAATGGAAAGCCCAAAAGTAAAATTGAATGGAATGGAAATCATTCCTACTCATATAGAAATTACTTCTTTGTCTGCACCTGAACTACCTATCCATATTAAGGATAAAGATAGTGCAGAAATTGATACTAGATTAGACCATCGATTTTTAGACTTACGGAATGAATATAATATGAATATCTTTAAAATTCAAAGTAAGATGGTAGAATCTATGCGTCAATTTTTATATGATAGAGGGTTTACAGAAATTCATACCCCAAAATTGATTGGGGCTGCAAGTGAATCAGGTTCTGAAGTATTTGAGGTCAAGTATTTTGACCGCAAAGCCTATCTTGCACAATCTCCACAATTTTATAAACAAATGGCCATGGCTGCTGGTATGGGACGTATTTTTGAAGTGGGACCTGTTTTTCGTGCTGAAAATTCCAATACCAATCGTCATACCACTGAATTTACAGGTTTTGATTTGGAATTTAGTTATATTGATTCTTTTGAAGATGTCATGCAGCTAGAAGAAGAATTGTTAACTTATATGTTAAAAAAGGTAAAAGATTGTTATGGTGATTTGATAGAACAAACATATGGAAAGACTGTGATTGTTCCAACTACCCCTTTTCCAAGAATAAAACTAGCTGATTTGTATCAAGTGCTAGAAGAAAAATATGGGTATCAGGTAGAAGATGCAGCCAAAGTAGATTTAACTACAGAAGCAGAAAAATTATCCTATCAATATGCGATGGATACCTATCATAGTGAATTTCTTTTTGTAACTGATTATCCTGCTGATAAAAGGGCATTCTATCATATGCGAAAGAATGGAATTCCCCAAGGGTATGATTTGATTTGGAGAGGTGTTGAAATTACAACAGGAGCACAAAGGGAGCATCGGTATGAGGTGTTAAAAGAACAAGCAGAAGAAAAAGGGCTTAAAGATGATGTTGCTTTTTATCTAGAATTTTTCCAATATGGGTGTCCTCCGCATGGTGGCTTTGGAATTGGAATTGACCGCCTTACAATGCTACTTTTAGATTTACCATCTTTGAAAGAAGCAATGTTCTTATTTCGAGGACCTAATAGATTAAATCCATAAATACCATAATTCATTTTATTCAATCAAAACTCAAGAAAAATTCTTGAGTTTTTTTAGTTAAAAGTTTAGGTTTAAAAAGCCTTTATTTTAGGGTATGGATGCAATATTTTAAAGATATTTACTACTAATTACTACTTTTAAAACAAAAATCGTGCTATTATATTGGTATAAAGGAGGTTTTAAGATGACTATTTTTAAAAAAATTGCTTATGTAAGAATGTTAGAAACACAAAGAAATGCATTAACCGAGGAATTAGCATCCATCAATATAAATATTAAGCAGCAGGAAGAATCGTGTTCGCATATATTAGTAAATTTAGGTAACAAAGGAATTATTGACAATTATGAGCGTTGCTTAATATGTGGACAACAAGCAGAAGAAGGGTGTGTTATGGCCTTTGAGTTATGTGTGCATGCAGAAGATTATTTATTAAAATATGATATAAATGATGAAATACAATGTAATGAAAAATTTGATGCTATACAAACATTAGCTTTTGGCTTATTAAGGGAAAATCCTAATATGACAAGAGAAGAATTAACTATAAAATTAAATAATTTAATCCAAGAAAGTATAAATATTAGAGACACTAAAAATAATCCAAAATTAATAAAAAAATAAGATTATAAAGAAGACAAAAGGCTGAAATGTATTAAAATATTTCTGTTTTATACTACATAATAAGGGTAATACTATACCTTATTATAGCGAAGACTTTAGTGGCTATGCCACTGGTCTCGCTCATAAGACTATTAATACTATGACATCGCATAGTATTTTTTCATATTTATTAAAGAAATTTTTAATTTTACTACTACTTTTGATAGTGAAAATATAAGAAATTATAACAATTTATAAAATAGATTCCAAAAGAAAACAATTATGAATCTCGATAAATAAAGGGTTGTGAAAGTATTTAAAAACTTATGAAAGATATTCAAAAATGCTATATTTTTATATCAGAAAGGTCAATTTCTAGCATCAAAAATTTATGGTTTTATATGGAACGCTATCTCATATAATATATTGCTTAAATGAAAAAACTATAGTATAATTGAAAGGTCTTAAGAAAGGTGGAATTCCTATGATAGAAAGATTACAAACCATTGAAAATAGATACAATGAATTAACAGAAGAATTGATGAAACCAGAAGTGATTTCTAATATCAAAGAAACCATGCGTTTGTCTAAAGAACAAGCCAGTTTAAGAGATGCTTATGAGGCTTATCAAAATTATAAAAGAGTAGAGCAAGGTATCCTTGATGCCAAAGAGATGGTGAAGGATCCAGAACTGGGTGAGATGGCCAAAGAAGAGCTTACAATGTTAGAGCAAGAAAAGCAAACATTGGAAAGTGACCTTGAAATTTTATTGTTACCAAAAGATCCAAACGATGGTAAAAATGTAATTGTTGAAATTCGTGGAGCTGCTGGTGGTGATGAGGGAAATATTTTTGCTGGTGATTTGTTTGAAATGTATCGTAAATTAGCAGAGAAAGAGGATTGGAAAATAGAGATATTAGAAGAAGAGCGTTCAGAAGCTGGTGGATATGCCTTAATTAGTTTTATGGTAAGAGGTGAAAATGTCTATTCCAAATTAAAATATGAAAGTGGAGCACATCGTGTACAGAGAGTCCCAGTTACAGAAACGCAAGGAAGAGTGCATACTTCAACAGCAACAGTACTTGTTATGCCAGAAGCAGAAGACATTGATTTTACTTTGGATATGAGCGAGGTTAGAATTGATATTACAAGAAGTAGTGGTTGTGGAGGACAAGGGGTAAATACCACTGATAGTGCTGTTCGTTTGACACATATTCCAACGGGACTTGTTGTTTATTCTCAAACAGAGAGATCTCAAATTAAAAACAAGGAAAAGGCCATTAAAATACTAGAAACAAGACTTTATGATTTAAAAATGCAAGAACGGGATCAAGAATTGGGGGCAGAACGCCGTAGTAAAATTGGAACAGGGGATCGTTCTGAAAAAATAAGAACTTATAATTATCCTCAAAATCGTGTCACCGATCATCGTATTGGATTTACTTTAAATACATTAGATCGTATTATGGTAGGAGATATTGATAAAGTAATTGAAGCTTTGATTACGGAAGATCAGGCGCGGAAATTAAGAGGCGAATAAGATACAATAGGTGTATTTATGGATGCAAGTGAATACTTAAAAAAATATGGAAATCCTAATACTTATGAAGAGGATTATATGCGTCTTCAGGCAGGAGAACCTGTGCAATATATTGTAGGGTCAGTTGAATTTTATGGCTATCCAATCCTCGTGAATCCCAATGTTTTAATTCCTAGATTTGAAACAGAAGGATTGGTCGAACAGATTGTTGCGAAAGTAAAAAATCGAAGCACACTGAAAATAGTTGATTTAGGAACAGGTAGTGGGTGTATTGCGATTGCTTTAAAAAAAAGGTTAAATTGTGAGATGGATGCTGTTGATATTTCATCAAAGGCATTAGAAGTAGCAAAAGAGAATGCCAAAAACAATCAGGTCGATATTACTTTTTATGAAGGTGACTTTTTAAAACCACTTTCTGGTTCTTATGATGTAATTGTAAGCAATCCCCCTTATCTTTCATATGAGGAAGAAATTATGGAGATTGTTGCTAAAAATGAGCCAAAAATTGCTTTATATGCAGAAGATAATGGTCTAATTTGTTATAAAAAGATACTCAAAGATGCAAAGTCACATTTAAGACCGAAGGGTCTCATTGCGTTTGAAATTGGATACCAACAAGGTGATATTTTAAAAGAATATGCGCATACTATTTTCCCAGATGCTGTGATTACTGTAGAAAAAGATTTACAAGGAAAAGAACGATATTTGTGGATAGAACAGTGATCACTACAATAAAGTCCTTTTTATATCAGAAAGAAAATTTAAAAAATTTCTTTTTTTTATAAAAGGAAATAGAAACGAGATTTACTATAATATAGGTAAGATGATGATTGTCTTTTAGCGTAGGTAGTCAAATGATGAACCCAATGAAATGATGAAAACAGTGCGTTTGAATCAAAATTTTCCAACTATATTTTTTGAAAAAGACTTTATCGTAATGTCTTTTTTTGATACAATAGAGTGAAGGTGATGGTATGGAAAAAAATCTAGAAACACTACTTCAAAAGGTACAAATGGAAGAAAATCTGGTGAAAGATTTTGAGGGAGGGAAATTACTCAAAATTGTTGGTAATGCTTCTAAAACAAAATATTGTTTTTATCTTACACTTAAGAATACCCTGCCTTTTCCAACGTATCAAAAACTATTAGAACAACTACCTCATGCCTTTTCAGAAATTTCTGTATTACATGTACAACTACAAGTAGAGCATTCTGATTTAGAACAATTTCCATATTATTTTCGTTATTTTATCGAACAGTATAGTAAGAATTCTCCTTTATTAAAAATGTTTTTAGAAAATGAATATCATATCGAGGAAAATCTCCTTACAATTGTAGTGGGAAATCGGGCGGAGCAAATAAAACTAGAAGGAATTCTTTCAACATTGGAAGTCGATTTACATTCTGTTGGCTATCCTTATACAATTAAATGTCAAGTTGATATGGAACAAGAAAGTATGTTACAAGCTGAAATTGAAAGTGATATGGTATCACCTATTCCAGAAGAATTATTACAAAAAACAACAATAGAAGAAAAAGAAGAACCTAAAAAAAGGTTTATTCCAAAAGATTATAAAAGGCCTCCTCTTATTGTCGATACTGAAAATGAGAAGGTGGTAGTAGGAAGATTTATTGATGAGCCAGCCATTCGCTTGGATACGGTAAATACGCCAAAATCTTCTGTAGTAGTAGAAGCCGCTATTTTTGGAAAAGATGTAAGAGAAACCAAAACAGGTCTTAAAATCATATCTTTAAAAATAACGGATAATACGGATAGTATTTATGGGACCTTATTTGTCAATGATCCAGATGAATTTGAACTGATTGATAAAAAAATCAAAATTGGAAAATGGTATAAAATAAGGGCTATAGTAAAAGACGTGGACAAATATATGTCAGATATTTCTTTGACTATTCGAGATATGAATATGATAGATAAAGTCATTGAGGAAGTCGTGGATGATGCCGAAGTCAAAAGAGTCGAATTACATGCACATACCATGATGAGTCAAATGGATGGTGTAACCAAACTCGATTTAGGAAAACATACTTGTGAATTGGTTGAAAAAACCATTCAAATGGGTTATAAGGGGGTTGCGATTACAGATCACAATGGATGTCAGGCTTTTCCAATCTCTTTTAGTATCATTCAATCCCATAATAAAAATATCAGAAAAAAAATTCAATCTCAAATAGAAACATTAGAAACGCAATTACAAGAAGAACAAGATGAAACAAGAAAAAAAGAATTGGAAAAGGAAATTGAAGAAGCAAAACAACAACAGAAAAATCCCCCAATTTTTAAGGGACTATATGGAACAGAGCTCACACTAGTAGATGATACGGT
This sequence comes from uncultured Bacilli bacterium, assembly GCA_910586425.1. The sequence goes on along the minus strand of CAJUHL010000003.1, from coordinate 51,830 downwards.
TGGGATTGTTGTAAGACCAGATAATCGTGATTTAATACATAGTGAATATGTTGTTTTTGATACAGAGACCACAGGTTTTAATGCTGGTGGTGGTGATCAAATGATTGAAATCGGTGCAGTTAAAATCAAAGATGGAGAAATTATAGACCGCTTTGATGAACTGATTGATCCAAAAAGACATATTCCTGACAAAATTACAGAACTAACTTGTATTACAGATGAAATGGTAAAAGGAAAAGATGATGAAGAAACCGTAACCAAACATTTTTTGGAATGGTCCAAAGATGCTTTGATGGTTGCACATAATGCCAAATTTGATATATCTTTTATTGAAATGGCAATGAAAAAATACAATCTTGGAACGTTTACTAATACTGTGATTGATACCTTGGAACTTTCTAGGACATTAGACCAAGGGCATGCAAGGCATAGTTTATCGGCTTTAGTAAAAAGGTATAATGTACCTTGGGAAGAAGATGCACATCATAGGGCGGATTATGATGCCGAAGGAACGGCTTATGTATTTGCTAAAATGCTTAAAAAATTAGAAGCACAAAAATATGAAAAAATAGCCGATTTGGATAAATTAGTCCCACTTGAAGATCGCTATAAATTTGGTCGTACTTATCATTTCAATGCAATTGCGTTAAATCAAAAGGGACTTAAAAATCTGTTTGAAATTATTTCTTTAGCCAATACAACCTATTTATATAAAACACCTAGAATTCCAAGAAGCAAATTGTCAGAATTAAGAGAAGGAATTTTAATTAGTAGTGGTTGTTATGAGTCAGAAGTATTCCATCAAGCCAGAAGTAAAGAGGGACAAGAATTAACCAATATCATTAACTTCTATGATATGGTAGAAGTCCAACCAAAAGAAGTGTATGACCATTTGTTGCAACTTGGGGATTTCAAAAATGAACAGGAATTGGAAGATCATATTCGAAAAGTAATAGAAGCAACCAAAGAAACAGGTAAAATCATTGTAGCAACGGGAGATGTACATCATTTCAAAAGGGAAGATAAAATTTATAGGGAAATTATTATCAATCAAAAAGTACCAGGTGGTGGAAGACATCCACTTGCCAAAGGTGATATTAAAAAAATCCCTTCTCAACATTTTAGAACGACAAGGGAAATGCTAGAAGATTTTGCTTTTTTAGGAAGCGATCTTGCCTATGAAATTGTGGTTTTAAATACCAATAAAGTACTCGAAATGGTAGAAGAAATAGAGGTCATTCCAGATACAGGGGGAACCCCATTTTCTCCAAGAATTAAAAGTGATGATGGTAAATCTTATCTAGATTGTCCAACAGTAGTAACTGAACTTGTTTATACAAAAGCGGAAAGCTGGTATGGCAATCCGCTTCCCTATGCGATTGAAAAGAGAATTGCAACTGAATTATATGGAGATGTTGTCTTCAATACCATTCAAGAAAAGATAAAGGGAACGGAAGAAGAAACAGAAGCAGTGATATTTCGTGAGCTACATGAAATCATACTAAAGGGAATTGATGCAGTCAAGACGATGATTTTGGAACATATGAAAGAAAAAAATCCAGAATTATCAGAAGAAGAAGCTTTGAAATCTTTGAAAAAATCTTTGGGTGGTGTCATTGGTGCAGGATTTGATCCTATATATCTGATTGCCCAAAGGTTGGTAAAACACTCAAATGATGAAGGCTTTTTAGTTGGATCAAGAGGGTCTGTTGGTTCTAGTTTTGTTGCAACTTTAATGGGAATTACGGAAGTGAATCCTTTGGCAGCACACTATAGATGTGGCGAATGTAAAATGAGTATTTTTGAAGATGAAAATGGAAGTCCGCTTGGCTCTTCTTATTCTTCAGGATTTGATTTACCAGATAAAATGTGTCCGCATTGTCATATTCCCATGATTAAGGATGGACAAGATATGCCTTTTGCAACTTTCCTAGGATTTAACGCTGATAAAGTACCAGATATTGATTTGAACTTTTCTGATTTGAATCAAGCGAGTACACATGCTTATACCAAAGTATTATTCGGTGAAGACAATGTATACCGAGCAGGAACGATTGGTACTGTTGCCGATAAAACAGCATTTGGATATGTCAAAGGCTATTGTGAAGAAAAAAATTTGGTCATGCGCACTGCAGAAGTGGAAAGGCTGGCGATGGGTTGTACTGGTGTGAAAAGGACGACAGGGCAACATCCAGGAGGAATTGTTGTAATTCCTGATTACATGAATTGTTTTGATTTTACACCATTTCAATTTCCTGCAGAAGATCCAGATAAAGCTTGGCGAACGACTCATTTTGATTATCACTCTATTGAAGAATGTGTTCTTAAACTGGATATTTTGGGACATTCAGATCCAACGCAATTAAGGCAAATCCAAGAACAATCGGGGACTGATATTATGCAGGTTCCTATGGATGATAAAGAAACGATGAGTATATTTACATCGACTCGTGCATTGGGAGTAACGAAAGAACAAATTATGTGTAATACAGGTACGTTGGGTATTCCAGAATTTGGAACAACATTTACCATTAAATTAGTAGAGGATACTAAACCAACTACTTTTGCAGAATTGGTTAAGATATCAGGATTGTCACATGGAACAGATGTCTGGCTAGGGAACGCCCAAGAATTGATTCAAAATAATGTGGTTCCATTTAAAGAGACGATTGGCTGTCGTGATGATATCATGGTTTATTTGATGTATCGTGGACTTTCTCCAATCAAATCATTTAAAATCATGGAATTTGTACGTAAAGGAAAGGCAAGTAAAGATCCAGAAACTTGGAAGGAACATGCAGCAACTATGAAAGAGGCTGGTATTCCAGATTGGTTCATTGAATCTTGTCGTAAGATTAAATACATGTTTCCAAAGGCCCATGCTGCCGCTTATGTCATTAGTGCGTTTCGTATTGCTTGGTATAAAGTACATATGCCAGTTTATTTCTACGCTTCATGGTTTTCTTCCAAAGCCACCGATGTGGATGTGGAGGCTATGATTGGTGGTTATGATGCGATAAGAGCACGTATTATAGAAATTCAAAATAAAGGATATGAAGCAAGCAATAAAGAATTAGGTCAATTGGAAAGTTTAAAGGTAGCTTTAGAAGCAACAGCTCGTGGGATTCATTTTGCGCCAATTGATTTATATAAAAGCGATTCCATGGTATGGAATGTCAAAAGTGATACCGAAATTTATCCTCCATTTAGCGCAATCGATGGTTTGGGAGAGGCTGTTGCACAAACAATTGTAGATGAAAGAGAAAAACGTGAATTTTTAAGTGTAGAGGATTTTTGGAAACGGGGTCATGTTTCTGCTTCTTTGACCGAAAAAATGCGAATGATGGGTGTTTTGGATGGTATGGATGAATCCAGTCAATTGTCATTATTTTAAAGGGGATTATTCCTCTTTTTATGTCAAAAATATTCTTATATGAAAGTAATTAACAATTTCTTGTGTTTAAAAGATTTGTGAAAGTAATAAAAATCAATCAGTTTTATGAATTATCAATATTTAGAAAGGAATTCTATTAAAAATGTCTTTTTTGTTTCACTAACTTTATATTTTATCCTCAAAATTTATTCTAATATTTCCAATATAACATTTGTATTCTATTTTAAATTAGCGTATACTTGAAATATAGGAATGTAATCATTTTCTATTACAGACTACCATACAGTTAAGAGGAGGTAAAAATGAAAAACTTATACCAATTAGAACAAATTTATAAGACATATAAAAACTATGATACGGATTATCATGCATTAGAAAATATAAATTTAGAATTAACAGAAGGGGAAATCATTGTTGTATTAGGCCCAAGTGGAAGTGGAAAATCTACTATGCTAAATTTGCTTTCTGGAATTGATTCTCCAAGTAAAGGGCATATTTTATTTGATGGGGTTCGTATTGATCAGATGAATGAAAAAGAACGAACAGAATATCGAGCAAACAATTTGGGCTTCATATTCCAAAGTTATAACTTAATTCCAAGTTTAACTGTCAAAGAAAATATTGAACTTGGAAAAGAACTTTCTCATCATCCACTTTCTGTTAAGGAACTAATCAAGCAAGTTGGATTGGAAAATCATGCACATAAGTATCCATATCAATTGTCTGGTGGACAAATGCAGCGTGTTGCGATTGCTCGTGCTTTGGTGAAAAATCCAAAAGTATTATTTTGTGATGAGCCAACAGGGGCTTTGGATGAGGAAACAGGAAAAAAAGTCCTAGAGCTTTTACAAGATATGAATGAAGCATATCATACGACAATGATCGTTGTTACCCATAATCCTAGTATTGCTGATATGGCACATACTGTCATTCGTATGAATAGTGGAAAAGTGATGGAAATTACAAAAAATGAAACTGTGAAAAAAGCCAGTGAATTGAGGTGGGCGTAAGTGAGATTATTATTACTAAATGCAATCAAAGGTCTTCGAAAAAAGAAAATCCAAATGGCTGGTATCATTTTTATGGTTACACTTTCGATGGCTGTTTATGTGGGAATGAATACAGCAATCGATCGTTTGGAAACACGTTATTATTCATATTTGGATGAACAAAATGTTGAAGATTTGAGTATTGGAATTACGGTAGATTATGCGAAAGATGTAAGCAGGGATGATTTGGATTATTTTTTAGCACATCAATTTCAAAATGTCACAGAAGAAGAGCGAATTTTATTAACGCAATATCGTTCCTATTTAGAAAATCCTATTTATGATATTAAAATGCTTTATACCATTCAAGGTATATTCGAAAAATACGATGTTGATATGGTCATTAAAACAAGAATATTAGATTCTTTAAAGGATAAATATCAATTTGTATATGAATTGGAACGTTCTAAAACCGTTTCGGATGACAAAAAATTAATAAAAGTGTTACCTTATGAAGAAGATAACAAAATCAATCAAATGTATTTAATAGAAGGAAAGTTTCCACAACAGGAAAATGAAATTGTTATTTTACCTGGATATGCAAAGCAGAATCAATTAAAAATAGGGGATACTTATACCATTGGAAGTCAAGACTATAAAATTGTTGGATTTGCATATGCATCTGATTATATTTATCCCTTAATCTCTTTTAGTATGCCTATTTTTGATGAGACCAATAACAATATTGCAATTGTCAATGAAGTCGCATATGAAAAAATTATAGGGGTAAAAGATAATAGTATTGCATTAGATTATCAATTTCCTACCAATCGAAAATTTGAAATCAAAGTGTCTGTACCAACAGAAGAGACAGAAAATACAGAATCCACTTATGCCAATGACCCAGTTATGCGGATTTTAGACGAAGAAAAAGTAGTAATGGATGTAAATACAATTACTCGCTTGGGTAGAATTTCTGCTTTACAAATGGAATTCGCATCCAATCGTTTATTTGCAGAATGTTTCTTATATTTATTGCTTGCTATTTCCGTTTTAATCATTGTGATTATTACGAAAAAAAGAATCGATGATGAACGGTTACAAATTGGTGTTTTAAAATCACTTGGTTACAATCGGTTTGGAATTTCCGCAAGTTATTTGGTTTATCCAGTAGTCGGCTCTATTATTGGTGGTATTTTAGGATATTTGATTGGTGTTTTTGCACATTATCCAATTTCTAATATCTTACTTAGTTATTATACAGTTCCTTTGGAAAACTACCAATTGAATTTTGATTACTTAATCAAATCCATCATGACGCCTATGGTTAGTCTTTCCATTTTGAGTTACTTGATAGCGCTTATTATGCTACGTAAAAAACCACTTGCATTGCTAAAAGAAGGAAGTAATCTTAAAGTCAATTTTTTTAGTCGTATGGTGAATAAGATTAATATGCTTTTTCCTTTCCATTATCGTTTTAAGTATTCGCTTGCTTTTCGTAGTTTGGGAAAATTATTCATCGTGACGATTACTTCTTTCTGCACAGGTTTACTGATTGTACTGGTTTTAATTGGTTCTAACTTATTTCAACATATGATAGAGGAGAGTTTCTCTGGAATGGATTATCAATATTTGGTTATGTTGGGGCAAATCGATTATAAAGATTCTAGTGAATATGAAGGATCTGATTATGTCTTATCTTTGAGTGTTCCTTTGAAAGAAATCAAAGATCGAAACGGCAAGCTCAAACCAATCGAAAAACAAGAAGATGAAGAAATTCAATTCTCATTGACAGGGCTTGACACAACAGCTAAATACTTGCGCATTTTGGATCAAGAAGAACATAATTTAATCAGTAGATTAGATGATGATGAAGCAATTATTGTGAATGAAAATGCCAAAGAATTGTATCATTTGGAGATTGGCGATACCCTTTATTTTGAATATGAAACTGTGAAACTTTCTTATACGATTGCTGGCTTTAGTTCAGAATTTATGGGGAAAAGTGGTTATGTCAGCAGGGATGCTTTAGGTACGCAGTTGGGGTTTGGAAGTAATGCTTATACAACTATTTATTCCAATGAAGAAAAGTACGAGTCTTATAAAAATTTAAGTGCAGAAGAGGCATCTAAAATTGCTTATATATTAAATATGAGCGATATGAAACAAAATATTGAAAAACAAATGGATCGTTTCAATGGTAGTATTTATATTATTATTGCCTTTGCGTCTGTTATGGTACTTGTAATTATTTCTGTCATAGCGAATATTGTAGTAGAAGAAAATAAGAAAACCATATCATTGCTTAAAGTAATGGGATATCAAAATCGTAAGATTAGTAGTATGGTTTTAAATATTTATACACCATTTATTATGATTGCATATTTATTATCCATTCCAGCTATGATTGCAATTTTAAAAGCAATTGTTGCGGCAATTGTAGGTGATATTGAAATTACCATCCCAATTGCGATTTCACCAAGTATGGCGATTTTAGGACTAGTGGGCTTACTGATTGCCTATTATGTTGCGATTGGAATGTCCAAACGTGTATTAAATAAAGTTCCGCTTGCGGTGGCATTAAAGAGGGAGTAGAGATATGGAAAATTTAATTGAGATTCAAAATATATATAAAACTTATCAACTAGGTAAAGTAGGAAGTCAAGCTTTAAATGATGTATCTTTATCTGTCCGCAAGGGTGAAATTGTCGTCATTTTAGGTCCAAGTGGAAGTGGAAAAACAACATTACTCAATGTGGTATCAGGCCTAGATAAAATTAGTAAAGGTAAGATTTTTTATCAAGGTAAAAATATTGCGAGATATCATGATTATAAAATGACTCGTTTTCGAAAAAAGAATCTAGGTTTTATCTTTCAAACCTACAATTTATTGGAACATTTGAATGTATATGAAAATGTATTGGTAGGAGCCTCTTTGGGGAAGGCAAATACTGATATTGACGCTATTTTAGATACAGTTGGGTTAACCAAACATAAGAAAAAGTATATGTATCAATTATCAGGTGGGGAACAACAGCGTGTTTCTATCGCAAGAGCACTTGCTAAAAATCCAAGTGTAATGTTCTGTGATGAGCCAACAGGGGCTTTGGATGAAAAAACGGGAAAGATTGTATTAGAATCTTTGGTAGAAGCCAATGAAAAATTGGGTACGACCATGATTATTGTGACTCATAATCCAGGGATTGCTTTTATTGGAGATCGTATTATTCGTATGAATAGTGGAAAAATTGTAGAAATCAAAGAAAATGAAACCCGTATGAAACCAAGCGAGATTCCATGGGGATAGACTGGTTTACCACATGTAACAAGATATAAATTGGATTTGTACCAACTGATGTTGGTACTTTTTGTTATCATGATGAAAAATTTTTACAAAAAATTATGATTAGAGTTTTTATTAGTAAAACGAGAAGAAAATAATATGCATTGGGACAAAAATTCTTAAATACATGATGTGGTTGTATGTGTTTCAGTAAAAATAATCTCTTAATTGTATTGAAAAACAAGATGATACCATTGTTTTACGAGTCATAGTCTTGGTCTGATTGAAATTACGTGTTATAATAATAAAAATGAGGTATGAAAAATGGAAAAAATAATATTAGTGGATGGCAATAATTTACTATTTCGGAGTTATTATGCAACTGCATACAATGGGGGTATGATGACCAATAGTAAGGGTTTTCCAACCAATGCTCTTTTTGGATTTGCCAACATGATGAATAAAATTATATTAGAAGAAAAACCAACTTATATGATTGTTGCTTTTGATAAAGGAAAAACATTTCGTCACGCAGAATATGAGAATTATAAAGGTGGCAGAGGACAGACACCTGATGAACTGAAGGTACAATTTCCAAAAGCCAAAGAGATGTTAACCAATATGGGAATTCGTTATTATGAGTGTGATAATTATGAAGCAGATGATATTTTAGGAACCTTTGCTGCTTATTGTGATCAAGATCCCAATTTCGTTGGAACCATTGTGAGTAGTGATAAAGATTTATTACAACTTATTAGCAAGGATGTGGATATCAAACTGCTCAAACAAAAAGATTATATTCGTTATAATCAAAAAACATTTCGGGAAGCTTATGGGATTGATCCCATTCATGTTATTGACTTAAAAGCTTTGATGGGAGATTCTTCAGATAATATACCTGGCGTACGTGGTATTGGAGAAAAGACAGCTTTAAAAATGTTGCAGGATTATGGCACTTTAGATGGGGTATATGCCCATTTAGATGCTTTTACACCAAAAATGAGAGAAAAGCTGGAAAGTAGTAAGGAAGATGCCTATTTGAGTTATCATTTGGCTACTATTGTTCGTGATGTTCCTATGGAAATTAGTATGGAAGATGTTAAGTGTAAACCGAAAAATCATGAAGCATTGAACCGGCTATATGAGGAATTAGAGTTTTATTCTTTTTTGAAAAAAGAGGAAAAAGAAATGCCACATCATATACAAGCAAATCATACCTTTCAAACAATTCAAAACATGGATGAGGTAAATGTGAAAAAACCAAGTGCAGGTTATTTAGAAATATTAGGAACTAATTATCATACAGCACCTATTTTGGGGCTTGCCATTTATAATGAAGAACAATCTTTTTATATTCCTTTTGAAGTATTTCAACAGGATCCTGATAAAATTGCAGAATTAATACAGTATACTTATGATTATAAAAAAATCTACACAGCTTTAAAATGGCATAATATCTCTTTAAAAAATGTAGAGTTTGATACTATGATTGCAGCTTATTTACTCGATTATAATATCAAAGATGATATTGCTTATTTGGCCAATCAATTTCATTATGAAATTCCATTTTATGAAAATGTATTTAAAAAGTTAAAAACAAAAGAAATTTACGAAGAAGAAAATTCTGATATTACAGCTTACCATGCGATTTTAAAAGCAGAGTTTATTTATAAGACAAAAGAGCTATTTGAACAAAAATTAAAAGAAGAAGAGTTATTTTCCTTATTTTCTGAAATTGAATTACCTTTGGCACGTGTACTTGCAGATATGGAATACAATGGTGTTCATATCGATCAAGAAGAACTCAAAAAAATGGGAGAAGAGATTCAAATTAAAATTGAATTGGTTGAAAAAGATATTTATAATGATGCGGGATGTGAATTTAATATTTCTTCTCCAAAGCAACTCGGTGAAATTTTATTTGAAAAATTGAATTTACCACATGGTAAAAAGAATAAAAGTGGATATTCTACTTCTGTAGATATTCTCAATAAGATTCAAAATGCACATCCTATTGTCAATAAAATAATAGAATATCGAATGCTTACCAAACTATATACTACATATGTAGAAGGACTTATTAATACCATTTTATCGGATGGTAAAATTCATACGATTTTTACACAAACTTTGACGCGTACAGGGAGGTTGTCATCAATTGAACCCAATTTACAAAATATTCCTATCCGTTATGAATATGGTAGATTAATTCGCAAGGCCTTTGTTCCAAGTCCCAATTCTATTATTATCAGTGGGGATTATTCTCAAATTGAATTACGTATTTTAGCACATATGGCACATGTGGATTCTTTGATTGATACGTTTCAAAGAGAGGTGGATGTTCATACCAAAACGGCAGCAGATATATTTAAGGTAGAGGAAAATCAAGTAACCAAGGAAATGCGTCGGATTGCCAAAGCAGTTAATTTTGGAATTATTTATGGGATTAGTAGTTATGGATTATCAGAAAATGTAGGGATTACTCCATATGAAGCCAAACAATTTATTGATAATTATTTTGAAAGTTATCCTGGAATTAAAGAATATATGGATCAAACAGTTTTAAAAGCATATGAGGATGGATATGTAAGAACGATGATGCACCGTAAGCGGATGATTCCTGAATTGAATAATAAGAATAAACTCATTCGTTCTAGTGGGGAACGAATTGCTTTAAATACGCCAATTCAAGGAACGAGCGCGGATATCATTAAAAAAGCAATGGTGGATATCGATCGGAAGTTTAGAGAAGCTAATTTGCAATCTAAAATGATTTTACAAGTACATGATGAGCTTGTATTCGATGTGGTAATTGAGGAAAAAGAGAATGTTATTGCGATTGTAACAGAATGTATGGAGCATGTACTGGATTTGGATGTTCCATTAAAAGTTGATATGGAATATGGAAATGATTGGTATCAGGCAAAATAGTATTTGACAGATAAAAATAGAGTATGATAAAATGAATTTGTAAATCGTTGAAAGAGAATAGTAATTTGTTATTTATGTTAAGAAAGTTCATGGTGGATGCGAATGAACCATAAAGATAAATGAATCTACTCTTAAGAGAAATGAAAACATTTCCGGTGAAAGCCGTTATTTGAATTAAGCTATTAGTAGGATGGTACCGCAATTATTTGCTCCTATGCTAATAGCTTTTTTCTATTTTGGAGGTGGTTTATACCACGTAAGGTAGTAGAAGTTAGTCTAATATTAGCGAATATAGCGTATGATTGGAAAATAGAAAAGAGGAATTGTTTATGATAGATATTAAATTTTTGAGGGAAAACAAAGAATTAGTAAAGGAAAATATTAAGAAAAAATTTCAAGATGAGAAATTACCTTTGGTAGATGAGGTAATTGAGTTAGATCAAAAAATTAGAGAGTTAAAGATGGCAGGAGACAATTTAAGACAAGAAAGAAATGCAACAAGTGATGAAATTGGTGTTTTGTTTAGAGATAAGAAAGTTGAAGAAGCAAATGCAAAAAAGCAAAGAGTTGTAGAAATTAACAATCAATTAGAAAACATTGAAAAAGAAGAAAGTGAATTATCTGAAAACTTAAAAAGTAAAATGATGTTCATTCCAAATATCATTGATGAAAGTGTCCCTATTGGAAAAGATGATAGTGAAAATGTAGAAATCGAGAAATTTGGAGAGCCATTTGTAAGAGACTATGAAATACCATATCATGCAGATATTTGCGAAGCATTAGGTGGTCTTGATAAGGATAGTGCAGGAAGAACAAGTGGGAATGGTTTTTATTATTTAGTAGGAGATATTGCACGATTACATGAAGCAACAATTGCATATGCCAGAGATTTCATGATTAACAAAGGATTTACATATGCTATACCACCATTTATGATTCGTAGTGATGTGGTAACTGGGGTTATGTCTTTTGCAGAAATGGACGCCATGATGTACAAAATTGAAGGAGAAGATTTATATTTAATTGGTACCAGTGAACATAGTATGATTAGTAAGTTTAAAGGACAAATGATTGATGAAAAAGACTTACCGATTGCTTTGACTTCTTATTCGCCTTGTTTTAGAAAAGAAGTAGGCGCACATGGTCTTGAAGAAAGAGGATTATATAGAGTTCACCAATTTGAAAAACAAGAAATGGTAGTTCTATGTAAACCAGAGGATGCTATGGAATGGTATCATAAAATGTGGAGTTATACAGTAGAATTCTTTAGAAGTATGGGATTATCGGTTAGAACATTAGAATGTTGTAGTGGGGATTTGGCAGATTTAAAAGTGAAATCTTGTGATGTAGAAGCATGGAGTCCAAGACAACAAAAATATTTTGAAGTTGGTTCTTGCTCAACTTTAGGGGATGCTCAAGCAAGAAGATTAGGAATTCGAATGAAAACTAAAAATGGTAATCAATATTTGGCAACACTTAACAATACAGTAATTGCGAGTCCACGGTCTCTTATTGCCATACTTGAACAGTGTTATCAAAGTGATGGTAGCGTAATCATTCCAAAGGTTTTACAACCTTATATGGGTGGTTTAGAAGTTATTAAACCAAAACAAAAATAATAAATAAATTTATTGTCTAAAAAAAATATATCAGCTATTATTTAGTCCATACGTTATCAATAAATAGTGTAATTAGAAATGGATAAGAACATTTTTCGAAAATCTATACTAAAAATGTTATATATTAAATTACTTTTTATCGTTTATTAAGGATGAGTTTAATCAATATAAATAGAAGAAATTAAGTTTGGTAGTGTTAGAGATAATCACATCATATATATAAATTTTTTGGTCTCTTAATTATGCCGATAGCAAATGCAATTCAGTTAAATCATTACATTACACATTTTACTTAAAAAACTTATTCTGCATTTTTGTACTCGATTATATATCTCATAAGATGGAGGGATTATGGCTAAATTAAACTATGATCATTTATTACAATACATAAATGAAGCAAATAAAATAGGAACAGGAAAAGAAGTAGATGTTTATCAATATCAAGATAAAGTAATTAAACTTTTTCACAATGAAAGGAAGACCCCAATTCCTAGAATATCTGATGAGGGTCTTATTATGTTAACGAAGTTGGAATTGTTTTGTTTTAATCAGCCAATTGATATTATATATCAAGAAGATAAAATTGTTGGATATACGGAAATGTTTTTAGAAGAAAAGGAAATAAATGTTGAGCTGATTGATTTTAGTGATATCAAGCATGATTTAATTACTTTAAGTGAGAATGGTTTTTGTATAGAGGATCTATTTTATAATTATATTTTTACGGATCAAAAGTTTGTATTTAATGATTTGACAAGTTATCATTATTTAAAAACAGATATTCCATTTTTAAAAATTCAAAATTTAAGAAAGAATACGATTATAATGAATAATTTTTTAATTGGATTTTTACTATTTGATGCTTTCAGAAAAGGAATGCCCAATGAATATACAAAAATGTATTTGGCAAATGAATACCGGAAGAAACATTGTGGTGATACATTTTATGGGGATGTGATTCAACAAAAACAATCTTCTTTCAAAAATTAAGTTATCAGAAAGTTTTTTACAATGATTTTTGAAAGTGATATGTTAGATTTAATGAATTAGACTTATTTCCTTTGAGATAACAAAAGGGAAATAGGTCTTCTTTATGTTAATCAGTTTATATCAAGTGTTGCTCTATTTCCATAAATACCAAGCAGTAAAATATAAAATGTAATCATGCATTGAATATAAAGTAAATTTATGGAAATTCATAACTCTTTTTTCTTTGTTTACATATAGTTATAATAGAATTGTATGTTATTATAAGAATAGTGAAGATAGGATGTGATTATAGTGAAAAGGTATTTCATCTGTATTTTCTTTTTTCTTTTTTTAGGTGTCGAGGTAAAAGCCTTGGAACTGAATAGTGAATATATCGTTTTATACAACTTAAATGACAATCAAGTTGTTTATGAAGTACAAAAAGATGAGATGACAAGTATTGCCAGTTTAACCAAAATTATGACTACTTTAGTTGCGATTGAACAGATATCAGATTATGACCAATCAATCATAATCCGTAAAAATATGTTCGTTGGTCTAGAAGAAGCTGATGCGGCTGTCATTGGATTAAAAGACAAACAAAAAGTAACCTACAATGATTTACTATATGGTATGTTTTTGGCAAGTGGGGCAGATGCAACTAGAGCAATTGCCATTTCTCTTGTAGGAAGTGAAAAAAATTTTGTTACACTCATGAATCAAAAGGCAAGAGAATTGGGGTTAAATCACACCCATTTTGTCAATGCCATAGGATTAGATGATGACAATCACTATTCTACAGTAAACGATGTAGCTGAAATATTGAAAAAAGCCTTTGAAAATGAAAAATTCAAAGAAATCTTTATGACTGAATCCTATACATTTTCGGATCACTCTATGACAGTAACTAGTACTTTTAAAAAAACAGCTAAAAACTATCAACTTCCTTATGATTTCATATTGGGGGCAAAAACAGGATACACTGGGGATGCTGGTAGATGTCTTGCCTCTATCGCATATGATAAAGAAAACGAAATAACATATTTATTAGTTACAACAGGCGCACCAAGTAGTCCCAAACATATTATGGATGCTGTGAATATATATCATTATTATTTTAATCATTATAAGTATTATCCATTGGTTGAAAAAGGAGATACCATTGTAACCTTAAGAACAAAATATTCAAAAGATAAACAGGTAGAATTTCATGCACCCAAAGAGCTTACCAAATACGCAAATCATCCGATTGAAAAAGAAGATATTATATTCGAATATAATGGAAAATCTATCATTACGCCCAATATGAAACAAGGAACTAAATTGGGAGATGTCAATGTGATATATCATAATGAAATTATAGAAACTTTTGAGATCGTTTTATCTTCTTCTATTCCATTTTCCTTATTTTCATTTTTAGTAGCAAATCGATTCTTTTTCATCATAGGTATTCTTTTGATTCTTTGTACTGTTTTTGTCATTCAAAAAATAATAACAAAGATGCATAGAAAAAAATCTGTATTTGAAAACTGAAATGGTTTTATAATATATTGTGAATCATATACTATTCTAAAGGATTAACACTCGTAGAAAGTGGTGGTTTGACATTGAAAAATGATTATACTTTGGATTTTGTAATACCATCTGGGCCTACAGGACCAACAGGACCTGCTGGCTTGCCAAGCTTATGCTTTGTAAAATTTGCAGATATTACATCATCAGGAAATATGACTATTGATGAAACCAAAATTTTTCCGAATGGGACCAGTGATTATATAGTCACTTCTGATACTGTTACCATTCAAGAATCTGGAAACTATGAAGTAACATTTTGTGGAAAAATAGATACAAATAGTGCCAATACAGTAGTTGAAGTAAAATTAATGGGTGAGATGTCAGGTACTACTATGGAGTTACCAGGTATGTCTGGCAAATGGAAAGATGGAACACAGATGATTCATTTTTCACAAACGAGTGTTTATCAATTTCAAAGTACTATGGTCTTTCATGTTGTTGTAACCCTAGCAGCGTCTACTAATTTTCAAGTGAGTGCGATTAACTTAATCATTAAAAAATTGCCATTTTAAATCAAAGAATATGAGGTGTGATCAAATGAATAGAAATGATACTTATGTTTTAGATTTTGTAATACCACAAGGTCCTTTTGGGGCAATGGGGACCCCTAATTTAGAAAGTCTATGTTTTGTTTCTTTTGATTCTATCACATCCCAAAATCATATCAGGATAAATCATAGTATTCTGCTTCCTGAAAATTCTAATTTTTATCATTTAACAGATCAAACCATTACGATTGTAGAAGCTGGTATTTACGAAATCACATTTTGTGGTGTGATAGATGAAAATGTAGATCAACAAGATATTGGGATTTGGTTGAGGAGTGAGAGTTTAGGTGTAACTACAAATTTACCCGAAATGTATGGAAGATGGAACAGTGGAACCCAAAATTCTTATTTTTCACAAACGAGTATATTTTCATTTGATGAACCACAAACTTTAAGTCTTTTCATTGAAGTACCTGGTACAACTAATTTTTCAATTCAATTTGTTAATTTGGTGGTACGAAAGTTACCATTTTCGGTTTCAACATAAACAGACTAATACCTATAAAATAATATAGTTTATTTATAAAAAGTATATAAAATGGATACTTTTCTTTTGTTTTTGTGATATACTAAATCTCATGTAGCCATATATTTCATATACTATAAGAGGATGTGATGTTATGCATATAACGGCGAAGGCTTTACTTAAAAGTTTTTTTGTCAATTTATTTTTATCGATTATAAAGGTAGTGATTGGCTTTTTTGGAAAATCAAGTGCACTCATTGCAGATGGAGTGCATTCTTTTAGTGATTTATCCACTGATGCAGTTGCGATTTTTGGAGCTAGATACGCATTAAAACCAGCGGATAAAGAACATCCTTTTGGGCATGGTAAAGTGGAATACTTGACTTGTTTGATAATCGGCTTGGTGGTTCTATTATTGGGCCTAGAAATTATTGGGACTGCCTTTCAAAGTAAATATATTGTACCAGCACGTATTGTTATTTTAGTAAGCTTACTTACAATTGTTGCCAAATTTTTATTGTCCACTTATTTATGTAACATGGGAAGAAAGCATAACAATGTAATATTGTTAGCAAGTGGAAAAGAAAGTAGTATGGATGTGATTAGTTCTATTTTTGTACTGCTTTCTAGTATATTGATGCAGCTATCAAAAACGTATTCTATACTGAAATATTCCAATGTCATTGCAACCATCATTGTGGGTATTTTAGTGGTTAAAACAGGATTTGATATCATGAAGGATAATATAAGTTCTATTATTGGAGAACAAGCAAGTGATATGAATCAGAAACAAATGATTGCTGTTTTAGAAGAAAATGAAGCAGTCGACCATGTCGATCAATTTGTTGTCATTAAAAATGGCCCTTATTTTCAAATTACTGGAGAAATTAGTATGAATGAGACATTATCTTTAAAAGAAGTACATGAAGTTGTGGAACATTTAGAAAAGAAATTAAAAGAGTTGGATAATCGTGCAATGTATATTACGATTCACGTCAATCCAAGTAAAGACTTATCGGTAGAGGAATTAAAAGCAAATTGACAAATAAAAACCTTTTATATATAATACAAATATTATCGAAGTAGGGGATGTTATGGTAAAGGTATTACAAATTGGAATGTGTGAAAAAGGTGGCGTAGAAACCTTGATTCTTAATCATTACAACCAAATTGATTTGGAACAATATTCCTTTGATTTTGTTCGTATGATAGAACATATTGCATATGAAAGAGAGATAGAATCATTAGGTGGACATATATATTCTGTTGCGAATTCCAGAAAAAGTCCACTTTGCTCTCTTTATGAAATTCGAAATTTAATTACGAAAAATGGGTATGATGTTGTACATATCCACATTTCTCATTTTGCGGATATCGTTCCATTATTGGCTGCAAAAATATCTGGGTGTAAGCATATTATTTTGCATGCTCATAATAATGGAATGGAAGGAAGACTACAAAGTAAATTACATGCATTAAATCGGTTGATTACATCTCAAATGAAAATACAGCGTTTAGCTTGCTCTAAAAGTGCGGGAAAATGGATGTTTGGTAAAGCCTCCTTTGATATATTTGAAAATGCTATACCAACACATTTATTTTATTACAATGAAAAAATGAGAAAAAAGATGCGAAAAGATTTGAATCTTTCAGATGACTCTTTTGTAATTGGAACAGTTGGTAGACTAGATCCACAAAAAAATCAATCTTTTTTAATTCACACTTTTGCCCAGTATGTAAGGACAAATCCCAATGCTTATTTACTGATAGTAGGAAGTGGGGCATTGGAAGGACAACTTCATAGATTGGTATATAATTTAGATTTAGGCTCAAAAGTGATATTTACTGGTTTTCAAGAAGCGGTTGCCCCTTATTATCAAGCAATGGATGCATTTTGCCTTCCAAGTTTATATGAGGGTTTTGGAATTGCTGGGATAGAGGCACAAATGAGTGGGCTTCCTTGCATTTTTTCAAAATTTTGTGTTGATGAAGTAGATATTAGCCAAAAGTCTATATTTTTGTTACTAGATGAAATTAGTTGGGTCAATCAATTGGAACAAATTCAGTTGCAACAAAATCAATGGGATCGAAATATTTATCCTAGTGGTTATGATGTAAAAGAAAATGTGAAAAAATTAGAGAAACTATATTCCAAGAGAATTTAAGTCTCTTTTTTCTTTTTTAGTTCTTTTAACAGAATATTATTTATGATAAACTATAATCTAGGATGTGATGTTATGCCAGAGTTACCTGAAGTAGAAACCATCAAAGAAACATTGAAAAAAAGATTGAACGGACATACCATAGTTGGAATATCTATCAGATATCCAAATTTGATTGAATATCCAAGTATTTCCGAGTTTGAAAAGCAGATTGTGGGACAAACCATTCATAATTTAGAGCGAAGAGGAAAATGGATTTTGTTTGAATTGGATCATTACTATTTACTTAGTCATTTACGAATGGAAGGAAGATATCTATTTCGGTACCCTAATGAACCCATTGATAAGCATGAACATATATCCTTTTTACTCGAAGATGGGATGGAACTTCGTTATAAAGATACCCGTAAATTTGGACGTATGCATTTAATTGAAAAAGAAAAATTATATGAACAAAAACCATTGTCAGAATTGGGTTTGGAGCCATGGGATAACCAATTAACAGGACACTATTTACAAGAAAAATTGAAACTGAAATCTATTCCCATCAAAACCAGTTTGTTGGATCAAGGGATTGTGACAGGAATTGGAAATATTTATGCGAATGAAATCCTATATTTGAGTAAAGTAAATCCACTTAAGGCTAGTAATCAATTACCGGTTAAAACATTGGATACTATTATACAAAATACAAGGAAAGTATTAGAAGAAGCCATTCATCAAGGTGGAACCACCATTCGCAGTTATGAAGTAAGCGAAGGAGTTCATGGAAAATTTCAACAGCATCTGCATGTTCATGGAAGACAAGAAGAAATTTGTTCAATCTGTGGCAGTATTATTATCAAAATAACGGTTGGAGGAAGAGGTACTTATTATTGCCCCAATTGTCAAAAATAGAAAGAGGACATTATGAATCAAGAAATTATCAAAACAATGAGTGAAACATTGAAAATCAAAGAAAAACAAGTAGTAGCAACATTACAACTGTTGGAACAAGGAAATACCATTCCTTTTATTGCTCGTTACCGAAAAGAAGTAACTGGAGCACTTGATGAGGAACAAATTCGGCAAATTGAAGAAGTGTATACATATCAAGTTAATTTACAAAAACGAAAAGAAGATGTCATTCGTTTGATTGAGGAAAAAGAAATGATGACAGAAGAATTACGTATCAAAATTCTATCAGCAGAAAAATTGGTGGAAGTGGAAGATTTATATCGTCCTTATAAAGAAAAGAAGAAAACCAAAGCGACGGAGGCCATTGCTTGCGGATTAGAGCCACTTGCGAAAATGATATTATCTTTTCCAATTCAAGGAAGTTTAGAAGAGCTTGCCAGTCGTTTTCTAACGGACAAAGTCTTTACAATCGCTGCTGCTTTAGAAGGGGCAAGTTATATCATTGCAGAATGGGTAAGTGATAATGCTTATTACCGTAAATGGATTAGAAATGATATGTACCACAATGGGATGATTGTATCCAAAAAGAAAAAAGACGCAGAAGATGACTTAAAAACATATGAGATGTATTATGATTATCAAGAGGCTGTCAAACAAATCAAACCACATCGTGTCCTTGCTCTTAATCGTGGGGAAAAAGAAAAAGTACTTTCTGTTTCCTTGGAATTTGATACCCAACCTATTTTAGAATTTTTGGAATCCAAAATGATCAAAAAAGGAGAATCATTTGTTTGTCCTTTGGTAAAAGAAGCAATCAAAGATGGATTCAAACGATTGATTGCTCCTTCTATTGAACGAGAAATACGTACAGAATTAACAGAAAAAGCAGAGGAAGTAGCAATTCATAATTTTGGGGCCAATTTGGAAAAATTGTTATTACAACCACCAATGAAAGATAAAATGGTTCTAGGGTTCGACCCTGCTTATCGTACTGGTTGTAAACTTGCAGTGATTGATCCAACTGGAAAGAAACTTGCCATTCAAGTGATTTATCCACACGAACCTAAAAATGAGTACGAAAAAAGTAAACAAACGGTATTACAATTAATTGATCAATATCAAATTGATATTGTAGCTATTGGAAATGGAACTGCTAGTCGGGAAAGTGAGGCTTTTATGGTAGATGTCATCAAAGCAGCAACCCGTAAAGTAGAATATGTTATTGTAAGTGAAGCAGGGGCTAGTGTTTATTCTGCATCTAAATTAGCCATTTCTGAATTTCCCGATTTGCACGTAGAAGAACGAAGCGCGATTAGCATCGGAAGAAGATTACAAGATCCACTTTCAGAACTGGTTAAAATTGATCCAGAAAGTATTGGTGTGGGTCTTTATCAACATGATGTTTCCAATAAACGATTGACAGAATCTTTGGATTTTGTTGTCAGTAAAGCGGTGAATCAAGTGGGTGTCAATATCAATACAGCAAGTCCTAGTTTGCTCAAATATGTATCTGGTATTACCAAAAAACATATTGATAAATTAATTGACTATAGAGACACCCATGGAAAATTTTTGTCTAGGGAAGAATTGCAAAAGAAAAAATTATTAACCGATAAAGTTTATGAACAAGCAATTGGTTTTTTAAGAATACCCGATGCAGAAAATGCGCTTGACCGAACAGGAATACATCCTGAAAGCTATTCTGTTGCCAGTGCTTTATTAGATTACATGGATTTATCTTTTGATGATATTGGAACCAATCATTTGATTCAAAAATTAGATTTGATAGATACCAAACAAATCGCAGATACTCTAAAGACGGATTGTTATACAGTAGAAGATATCATTGAAAATTTGAAAAAACCAGCACGTGACCCGCGTGATAATATGCCTGCTCCTATTTTAAAAAGTGATATTTTACATATTGAAGATTTACAGGTGGGTATGAAATTACAAGGTACGGTTCGCAATGTTGTCGATTTTGGAGTGTTTATTGATATTGGACTTAAAAATGACGGGCTTGCACATATATCAAAATTAACCAATCGTTATATCAAACACCCGATGGAAGTTGTAAGTGTTGGAGATATTGTAGATTGTTATGTAGAACAAATCTTTTTGGATAAAAATAAGGTATCGTTATCGTTATTGGAACCATCAAAGACGGTATAACGGTCTTTTTTTTTTCATATAATGAAATAGGTGATGTTATGTTCCAAAACTTTCAAATGAAAGAAGTCTTTTTATGTTATACTTATCAAGTGGCAAATGATGAATATGTAGATACTTATGAAATGCAAAGAAGAGGTGAAAAAATTGTATCTACTTTTATACAACGATTTTATTTAGATCGATTGGGAAAAGAACGAACCATTGAAAATTTACAGGGACGAGGATATTTATCCATGGAAGAATTTTGTCAAAAATATCAGATACTTTCATGTGATATTATGGAAGAAAAAAAAGAGGGATTTATGAAATCACTCTTTCGAAAGGGAGAAAAACATTAATTCTCTTTTTTGATTGCGGCAATACCTTGGTAAGTATTTCGTCTTTCAAGTTCTTTATCTATTTCATTTAGAACACAAAACTTTTTACACAACCAAGTCGGTTCAATAAGACTTTGAGCATCTGGATCACCAGTAATGCGATGAATGACAATCTCTGGTCGCAATTGTTCTAGTTGATTGCAAACAATTTTTACATATTCATCTCTGGTTAAAATGGGAAAAGGATTTTGTTCATATAAGTATCCCAATTTGGTATGTTTCAAAATATGTAACATGTGAATTTTGATTCCCTGAATATCGAGTTGATTTAAATAACGAATGGTATCTAGCATCATTTCTTGAGTTTCATTTGGCAGACCGTTAATGATATGTACTACTACATTGATATTGCGTTTTCGTAAATCGTTTACACAGGCTTCAAAGCATTCTAATGTATGACAACGGTTGATGAATTTTGAGGTTTGTTCATGAATGGTTTGCAACCCAAGTTCGATTGTCAAATAAGTTTTTTTGGATAATTCTTCTAAATAGTCCATACAATCTTCTTCAATGGCATCTGGTCTGGTTGCGATCGAAAGTCCAATTACGTTATCCAATGATAAGATGGTTTCGTATTTTTGTTTTAAAATAGGAAGGGGAGCATAGGTATTGGTATGGGCTTGAAAATATCCAATATATTTTCCATTTGGCCATTTTTGTTCCATTTTCTTTTTGACTTCTTCAAATTGGGATATCAAGCTTAAATTTTGATTTCCTGCAAATTCTCCACTGCCTAAATTGGAACAATAGATGCAGCCGCCAGTTCCTACTTTTCCATCTATATTGGGGCAAGAAAAACCCGCATTTAAACTTATTTTAAATACTTTAGAATGGAATTTTTGTTTATAAAAATAATCCAAAGTATGGTATCTTTTATTTGAATTTGTGTATTGGAATTTATTCATAGTATCACTTCCATCTTTTATTATAATAGAAATTGATTTTCTTTTGTAAAAAAAATGAACAATTTTAACAAAAAATGTCAAAAAACTTTTTATTTTTATTTTGATTTGTTATAATTATCATGGAGGTAATAAGATGAAAAAAAATAATTTGTGGAAGGCAATTATAATTTGTTTTCTTGCATTTGTCGTTTTGAGTTGGGTTTTGCCAACAGGAACATATTCCAGTGGAACTTTTGTAAAAGGGGAAGTGACCCCACTTGGATTCTTTGATATTTTCAGATATCCAATTATAACTGCAACGACATCTGTTTTTGGCTTGACAGCAATTGTAATTCTTTTAATTGGTGGATTTTACGGTGTATTGATTCAAACAGGTGCTTATGCTAGTATCATCCATGGAATTACTGTTCAGTGGAAAGAAAAGGGGCATATCTTTTTAACCATTACCATTTTGGTATTTGCAGTATTATCCTCTTTGACAGGGCTTACATTGCCATTATTTGTGATGGTTCCTTTCTTTGTAGCCATTATATTGAAATTGGGTTATCATAAGATAATTGCATTATTATCTACTGTTGGCGCAATATTAGTAGGAAATATGGGCTCTACATATGGGTTTAATATTAATGGATATCTTTCTTTCTTTTTTGAAACAGGTATTCATGATACCATTGCAACACGTATTTTATTCTTCTTGGTAATTACGAGTGTATTGATTGGTTTTGTGTTATTATTAAGTGAAAAAACCAAAGTGGTTGTGAAAAAAGACAAAAATCATTCAAAGAAAGAAGAAACAGTATTAGAAATCCCTTTATATGAAAATCAAGTGGATAAGAAAAAAAGTGCAGTTCCAATGGTTGTGATAGCAATCGCAATGATGATTATTATCTGCGTTGGAATGTATAATTGGGAAACTGGTTTTCAAATTGATGTTTTTAACAATATGTATCAGTCTATTACTACTTTTGAAATTTCAGGATATCCAATTTTCAAAAATGTGATCGGTTCAGTTGATCCAATTGGATATTGGACCAATTATGAATTTGCAATTGTGTTATTTTTAGCGACTATGTTAATCGCATGGATTTACAATGTAAAAGGACAAGAAAAATGGCAAGCCTTTTTAAGCGGTGTGAAACAAATGGTTCCAGTTGCTATATATACTGTTGCAGCAAGTATTTTATTCTTACTTATGAATACTGGTGCTACTTGTTTTGGAACAATTGCTAATTTCTTTATTACAATGACCAAAGGATTTAATGTATTTTCATTTAGCGCATTGACAGCGATTGGTGGCATTTTCTTCTATGATTTTCCTTTTTTAGTAAATGCATTGTATAATCCAATTACTAGTTTATATACAAACTATAATTTTATTGGAATGTTAATGCAGATGGTGCATGGGCTTGTTATGTTAATTGCCCCAACCAGTGTTATTCTAGTGGCTGGACTTAGATATTTAAACATTTCTTATACAGAATGGTTAAAAAATATATGGAAATATTTATTACTTGCACTAGGTGTAATTGTAATTTTTGTTATCCTATTATTGTTACTAGGATAATTTGATGATTAAGGAATCGAACGGATTCCTTTTCTTTTTACCAAATATTATCATGTTGAATTTATGTATTTTTATGAATTTATGGTATAATGAATAAGAGGATGTATATATGAAGTATCAGATAGATGGAATGACATATCCAGTGGTTATTATTCGGAAAAAGAATAAGCATACCTATATTCGAGTGCGGAATGGTGCATTGGAAATATCCACGCACTATTTTGTAACAAAGAAACAAATTTTAGACATTTTAGGTCAAAATGAGACGTCTATTCGTAAAATGATTACCAAATGTCAACAAAAAGAGGAGAAACAGGAAAAATTTCTTTATCTAGGAAATTGTTATGATATAATAATAATGCCTACTGATATAGTAGAAATGATAGGAAATTCGGTATATACAGCAAGTAAAGAGCAACTACAAAAATGGGCTCAAATGCAGATGAAAGAAATATTTGAAATGTATTATCAAATGTGTTATCAAAAAATGAAAGAAAATATTCCATTTTACCGATTGAGAATTCGTAAAATGAAAACTAGATGGGGTGTATGTAACCGAAAGAGTGAGACGATTACACTCAATTCCGAATTACTCCATTATGAAATCGGTGCGATTGTTTATGTGATAGTTCATGAGTTGTCTCACTTAATTCATTTCAACCATTCGAAAGAATTTTGGAAAACAGTTGAATTCTATTGTCCGAATTATAAAGAAATGAGAAAAGTGTTAAAAGAGTATTGAGGTGTTTTGATGAAAAAATTCGTTCAAGTTATTTGTGTATTCGTTATGTTTGCGACTACTTTTTGTGTTCCAGAATTGGCGAAAGCGAAAACTTTGGGGCAGTGGCGAAAGGAACTAGAATTAAAGCAAAAAGAGTTAGAGGAAAATAAAATCAAAAAAGCCCAGACAGAGCAAGAAATTGCTCAAACCAAAGCAGAGATTGCGAAAATTGAAAAATTGATTGATCAAATTTATGTAGATATGGCAAATTTACAAACTGAAATTGATTTATTAAATGAGGATATTGCGAAAAAAGATCAAGAGATGAAGGATATTATTAATTTTGTACAAGTATCTAATGGGGAATCAGCATATTTAGAGTATGCCTTCGGAGCAAAAGATTTTACAGATTTTATTTATCGTATGGCAGTTTCAGAACAATTGACTTCATATAATGATAAATTAATAGAACAGTATCATCAAATGATACAGGAAAATCAACAGAAACAAAAAGAATTGACACAAAAACAAAGTGAAATGGCAGAGCAAGGAAAGCAACTTGAGGAAAAAATGAAATTTCTTGACCAAGAAATAGTCAATACCAATGCGGTTGCGGTTGACATTGAGGACTTGATTCAATATCAAAAAGAAGTAATCGCACTATATGAATCCAAAGGCTGTGAAGATCATGAAGATGTCGAGACGTGTGGTCGTAAAATTATACCAGAAGGTACAGCTTTTTATCGTCCAACACAAGCAGGGTATATTACCAGTGAGTGGGGACCAAGGGATTTACTTGGTAGAAACTGGCATGAAGGAATTGATATTGGTGTTGGAGTAGGAACCACTGTTTATTCGACTGGCAATGGGATTGTCGCGGCAGTAGTACGTTATAAATGTGGTGGAAATATGGTAATTGTTTGGCACAATATTCATGGAAAATACTATACATCAGTTTATGCCCATTTATCTTCTGTAAGTGTTCAGGCCAAACAAACGGTAGACCGTAATACCATTATTGGATATTCTGGTGGAACCGCTGGTGGATATGACCAATGTACAACAGGACCACATTTACATGTGACAATCGCAACTGGTAGATTTTTAGAGGATTATGATGATTGGACATATGAATTGAACCAAAAATATTCTATTAATCCTAGAGATGTGATTAATTTTCCATCCGGTTTATACAATCGTTGGACCGATCGTTTGACCGCTTATTAGAAATAAAATTAGGTGTTTGCAGTATGTTTTTCGTTTTATATGAACGGGGGAAGTGTTATGAGAAAAGATATTGTAGATCACTATAGTAATCACATTCTTTTACCAATTGAAACATTTATCAAACAGGAAGAAATGCAGTTGAATAAGTTAGGGGATGCAGTCACAAAAGAACAGTTACAAATTTTAGAAAAGGCCAATGATTTGTATTTAGAAAAATTGAGTACTTTTTGTACCTTGTGTGATGAAACCTATCAATTAGAACAAATCATAACAACGCTTGATATGGAGGAAAGGAACTAATTTACAATTGTTCTTTTTTTCTGTATAATGAAACTAGAAAAGGATATGTGATGTTATGAAGGATTCTAGAACCCAAAATTCAGTTCGAAATTCAACAGTATCTATCGTAACACAAGTATTAACCGTTGTGATAAATTTCGCTGTGAAAACAGTTTTTATCCATACACTAGGATCTGAGTATTTAGGAGTCAATGGTCTTTTTTCGAATATCATTACTATGCTTTCTTTGGCGGATCTAGGAATTGGCGTTGCGATTCCTTATAGTTTATATAAACCCTTGGCTGAAAGAGATGCGAAAAAAATCAATATTCTTATGAAATTTTACGCAAAAGTATATCACGTAATTGGTGTTATTGTATTAATCATTGGTTTTTCTTTGATTCCTTTTTTAGGATTTATGATGAAAGATATCCCTGATGTTCCTCATTTGACATTGATTTATAGTTTGTTTGTCATTCATTCAGCATCCAGTTATTTCTTTGTTTACAAGAGATTTTTAATTGAGTCGGATCAAAAAGGATATATTACTTCAAAAATTATTTTTGTTTTTTCAACACTTCTTTCCATAATCCAAATCATATTATTGTTGCTAACTAAAAATTATATATTATTTTTACTTTCTAGTATTGTCATTGTAATTGTCCAAAATATTTATATTTCTCATAAAGCAATCCAATTGTATCCTTTTTTAAAACAAAAAAAAGTACCCAAAATGGACAAAGCAGATATTCAAGATATTACTAAAAATGTATCTGCACTTCTTATTTATCGGATTGGAAATGTTGTGACCAGTGGAACCGATAATATTGTGATTTCAAGATTTATTGGGCTTGTTATGGTTGGAATATATTCCAATTATCTGTTGATTATCAATTCCCTTAATTTGGTTTTAAATCAACTATTCAATGCGATTACTTCTAGTATTGGAAATTTAGTGGTAACGACCAGTGGAAAAAGAAGTTCTGTTATATACGATAAACTTAATTTGGTTAATTTCTGGTTGTATGCACTTTGTGGAACTTGTTTATTGGTATTATTCAATCCTTTTATTGAGATTTGGATTGGAAAACAATATTTGTTATCTTTTTCTGTTGTTTTTTTACTCTCACTCAATTTTTATATTACAGGAATGCAATCAGTAACGACATCTTTCCGAAATGCGTATGGTCTTTTTTGGAAGGCCAAATATAGACCTCTTGTTATGATCGCCATCAATATTATCGTATCCATTATACTGGTTCAATTTATGGGGGTTGCAGGAGTTGTTTTAGGGACTATAGTTAGTCGTGTTTTTACGATTACTTGGTTGGATCCTTATATTGTATATCGCTATGGTTTTGGGAAAAATCCCAAACGTTATTTTATTAAATATTGTTTGTTTATGATTTTGTTTTTGGGGGTTTCTTTTTTCACCAATTGGGTGGTTGGATTGATTCCAAGTGGTAATTTATTGTGGTTTTTCTTAAAAGCAACTTGTAGTTTAATCATCGTCAATGGGATTTTCTATTTGTTATTTAAGGATACGGATGACTTTCAATATTTTTATCAAAAATTAAAGAATATTTTCGTTTCTAAATTGGACAGAATTAGACAGGGTTAGATGGTATAATCCAGTGGGTGATAGGATGAAAGTAAAACTATTTGATGAGAGTCATGAGAAAGATTTAGAAGCAGCCATCAATGCATTTTTAAGTGAAGAAGAAGTAGAAGTAATTGATATTAAATATCAAGTTGCAGTAAGTGTTTTTTCAGAGGAACAAGTATTTTGTTTTTCCGCAATGGTTGTATATCAAAAATAGTGAGGTTATGGTGTATGAAAAAAAGTAGTTTTTTAAAAGGTGCGATGATATCGACGTTTGGAATTATTGTTTGCAAAATCATAGGACTTCTTTATGTGATTCCCTTTTTTTCTATGATTGGAAGTCAAGGGGGAGCCCTTTATAGTTACGCCTATTCCATTTATGCGGTGTTCTTAAGCTTATCTACAAGTGGTATACCAATTGCGATATCGAAATTGGTAAGTGAATACCAAACATTAGAGTATGAGAACAGCAAGGAAAGAGTCTACAAGATTGGACTTTCTCTTATTATGACATTCAGTATTGTTCTTTTTGTTCTAATGATGTTAATGGCACCTATGCTTGCTCAATGGATTTTAGGTGATTTGATTGGTGGAAATACGGTAGAAAGTGTAACAATGGTCATTCGTGTGATTTCTATGTCGTTATTAATTGTACCTATATTAAGTGTGATGAAAGGTTATTTGCAAGGGCATAAGATGATGGAGGCTCCAAGTAAAGCACAGGTCATTGAACAGTTTGTTCGGGTTTCAGTCATATTGTTGGGTAGTTTTTTTGCCATTAAGGTGTTTCATACCAGTATCGATACTGCGGTTGGTCTTGCAGTTTTTGGAGCAACAGCTGGTGCTATTGCGGCTTATTTTTATTTAGCAGTTCAAATACATAAGAATAAGGAACTCCTTCATTCTAATCAGATACGTACAAGGAAAGAAGCGAAAATTACCAATTCTATCATTTTGAAAAAAATTGTATTTTACGCACTGCCTTTTTTGGTGATAGATTTGTTAAAATCGGCTTTTTCTTTGGTGGATACGTTTACAGTAGTAAAGACGCTTACCCAAATTGGTTATGAAGCAACTGTAACAGAAAGTGTTTTAGGTGTTTTGACTACATGGGGAAGTAAATTGAACATGATTGTGGTATCAATTTCTCTTGGAATCAGTATTAGTTTGGTTCCCAATATAGCAGCTAGTTATGTAGAAAAAGATATGGCTTCTGTCAATACAAAGGTGAATCAAGCGATTCAAGTATTGTTACTATTTTCCCTGCCTATGGTATTTGGACTTAGTTTTTTATCTGAACCTATTTGGACTATTTTCTACGGCAAACAAGTGCTTTGTGCTTCTATTTTCTCTTTGTTTGTTTTTCAAGCGATTTCTTTTTCTTTATTTACTATCTTGTTAAACATTGCACAAACGATTAATGATACCAAGCTTGCAATTGGCACTTTATTGTTTAGTTTTATTTTAAAAATAGTACTGAATATTCCTATGATGTATTTTTGTAATTTGTTTGCCATTGGGGCTTATTATGGACCTAGTGTTGCTACTTTGCTTGCACAAGGTATTGCTATTTTGATTTTGTTATATGTACTTGCTAAAAAACATCATATTACAGTATATCCAAGTCGATTTGTAATTGGCAAAATGGTACTTTCGACACTCATTATGTTTATGAGTTTAAAAATTGTAGGATTGTTTCTTCCTGTTGCAGAAGAAAGTCGTTTTTTTGCAATGATAAAAGTAGTTTTCTATGCTATATTAGGTGCTATTATATACTTTGTAACTGTTAGTCGTAGTGGTGGTTTCAAAAATGTATTTCTCAATTTGAAAAAGAACCCATTTTCTGTAAGAAGGTAAACCTATGGAATTTGTTTTTGAGGCAAGTGCAGAACTATTATTGGGATTGGTGAAACTAATTGTTGATAATTTGAAAATGATGTAATGGCCAAATATAAGTGAATTTGATAATCCATTAATAGATGAAATAAATGGCTATTTCGATCAGAATTCAAAAAAATATAAGTAAAAATTCCATATAATAAAGAAATGATTATCATAAACCAAATGTAATTTCTATTACTAGCAATTGCCTTTATATATCAGAACTTGAGAACCACCTCATTGTAAAACAAATGTATTTTACCATTTTCATTAAGAATCTATTTTAAAAAGGAAATAGATTTTTTTATTTCCAAATAAGCGACAGAATCTTCAATTTTCATATGTTATTTTAGTATTGTAGAAAAAAAGAAATAAATTGTTGTTTAAAATAGAAGTTATTACAACATTATATACATAGAATAAATAGAGGAGATGGTATCTTATGTATGGAAATTTTACAGAAGAAGCAAGAAAAGTACTGGTAAATGCGAAAAAAGAAATGTATGAGTTAAAGCATCCTTATGTAGGAAGTGAACATTTGCTTTTGGCGATTTTAAAAGGGGATAATAGTGTTTCGCAAAAACTAAAGGAATCTGGACTAGATTATGCGAAATTCAAAGAAGAAATTATTGCGATTGTAGGAATGGGAAGTGAAGCCAATCATTATTTTTTAAGAACACCACTCTTAAAACGTATTTTAGAAAATGCCATTATGGATAGTAAAGAAAATAACAATGGTGAGGTAACAATAGAACATTTATTTTCTAGTTTGTTAGAGGAAGGAGAAGGTGTTGCAATCCGTATCATGCTTGGCATGCAACTGGATTTGGACCAATTGTATTCTGATTTTATCTATCGTTTTACTAGTCCTAAAAAACATAAGAAAAATAAAAAATTATTGTTAGAAGAATTGGGAATCGATTTGACGCTCAAAGCGCAAAATGGGGAACTAGATCCAGTCATTGGAAGAGATGATGAACTCAAAAGAGTTTTGGAAGTGTTATCTCGTAGGACCAAAAATAATCCAATCTTGATTGGAGAAGCCGGTGTTGGAAAAACTGCCATTGTAGAAGAATTGTCGCGTCTTATTGCAGTAGGAGAAGTTCCAATGCAACTTAAAAATAAACGAATTATCAGCTTGGATATGGCAACCGCAGTTGCAGGGACAAAATATCGTGGAGAATTTGAAGAACGTATGCGTAAAATTTTAAAAGAAATTGAAGATAATGATGATATCATTCTTTTCATTGATGAAATTCATACACTAGTAGGTGCTGGAGGAGCAGAAGGTGCAATCGATGCTTCTAATATATTTAAACCTGCACTTGCGCGTAATAAATTAAGATGTATTGGAGCAACCACAACATCGGAATATAAAAAATACATTGAAAAAGATGGTGCTTTAGAACGTCGTTTTCAAAAAATTATGGTGGATACCCCATCGCGGGAAGTAGTCAAAGATATTTTAATGAAATTAAAAGGTATTTATGAAAAGTATCATTTTGTTCAAATAGGTGAAGAAATGATTGATCTAATTATCGATTTATCGGGTAAATACATTTATGATCGTAATGAGCCTGACCGTTCTATTGATATTTTAGATGAAGTATGTGCGAAAGTCAGTTTAAAAGAAAATAAAGATATCAAAAAATATAATCAGTTAAAAAAGAAAGTGGAAGAATTGATTTTGCAAAAAAACAATGCCGTTATTCATCACGATTTTGAAACTGCTTCCAAACTCAAAGAAACAGAAAACCAGTATTTAGATGAAATGAACCATTTAGAGCTAAAATTGTATCAAAAAAACAGAAAACCAGTTACCAAAGAAGACATTGCTGATGTGGTCCATTTGAAAACCAAAATTCCTGTATATGAGATATTAGAAGACAATCAAAAAACGATTCAAGCACTAGAACGAGAACTCAAAAATAAGATTGTTGGGCAAGATCATGCTTTAGAAGAATTACTTGCCATTGCCAAAAAAATCAAGCTTGGTTTTTATGAACATCAATGTTATTCTATGATGTTTATGGGGCCAAGTGGTGTTGGAAAAACACAACTTGCAACCTTATTTGGCGATTGTATGGTAGGACATCAAAATGTCATTCGTTTGGATATGAGTGAATATACAGAAGCCCACTCTGTTAGTAAAATCATTGGGGCGCCCCCTGGATATGTTGGCTATGATGATAATCGCAATGTATTAGAAGAAATTCGTAACAAACCGTATTCTGTTTTGATTTTAGATGAAATCGAAAAAGCCCACCCCAATATTATCCATTTGTTTTTTCAAATTTTAGAAGAAGGAAAAATCAAGGATGCTAGTGGAAAAATG
The DNA here is from genome assembly GCA_910586425.1 of uncultured Bacilli bacterium. The sequence goes on along the minus strand of CAJUHL010000003.1, from coordinate 19,933 downwards.
GTTCGATTTGATCATGTCATTATTTTAATGACTTCCAATATTGGGTTTACGGATATCCATGTTGGGTTCCATGAAGCTACCAATGATACAGTACTTAGTAAATTAAAGGAAAACTTTAGTGTTGCTTTTGTCAACCGTATGGATAATGTGATTGTTTTCCATACTCTTACCAAAGACAATATTATGGAAGTCATTCATACCAAAATAAAAAATTTAAAGGAAAAATATCACAAACGCAAGATTTCTGTTCAAATTAAGCCTTCTGTATTAGAAGAAATTTGTACTCTTTCTAATTATTCAGAATATGGAGCGCGTAAGATTGATAAAATTATCAAAGATAAGATTGAAAATCAGATCATAGATGCTGTAATTATGGGAAATCAAACTGTTGAAGTAAGAGCCATTGCAAAAGAGAAAGTGAGATAAACTTTCTTTTTAAAAGAAGAATGGTTAGAATGCTCATAAATATGTAAAAAAATTCCATATTAATATTGGTGATACTATGATAGAATCATTTGAAATTAAAATGGAAAATGGGGAAGAAGTATTATATTGTTATATGAATTATAATTATGAATTTAGTAAAGAATTTTTTAAGGAATTAAAAGAGGTTGGCTTTGTTAAGCAAATTCAAAATTGGGTCAAGAAGAATCATATTTCTTTTTATGGGAAAAAAGTTGTAGTCCTTGCAAGTGGGATTGTCGTTGCCTCTCTTTTATGGAAGGAAGCTCCAGTGATGGAAACACCAGACTTCTTTTCTTTTTCTTCACCTGCGATTACACAAACTATCAGTGATGTTTCTATACTGGATTCTATTCCAAGAATAGATGCAACAGAAAATTTACAACAATCAGAAATTCCAACAGTAGAGGAAAATAATCCAATCCAATCAACGGTAGAAGAGGCAGATGCCATCATCCATGATTCTGTTTCTGCATCTCCATCAGAGGCCACCCAAACACAACAGGAAGAACAACCTCAAGTCCCTGCTATTACAAACCCAATAACCATTTATCGTAATGGAACTAAAGTGGTATTAGAATTTGAAGAATATGTTGCTGGAGTGGTCGCTGCAGAGATGCCTGCTTCTTTTCATACTTCTGCCTTACAAGCACAGGCAGTGCTGGTGCGTACTTATGCATTGAAGAGAATAGAGGAAGGCAAGGTTCTTACAGATTCTACTGATACACAAGTATATTATGATGAAAATCGTTTGAGAGCTGAATGGGGTTCTTCTTATGAATTTTATTGGAATAAGGTGAAAGAAGCTTGTCAAAGTACACAAGGACAAACTTTGCGTTATCAAGGACGTTATATTGATGCAGTGTACCATTCTACTAGTAATGGTAAAACCGAAGCTGCTCGTAATGTTTGGGGTTATGAAGTTCCCTATTTACAAAGTGTGGATTCTCATTGGGATTACAATACTACTTTTTATATGAATACTGTATCAAAAGATATGAATCAACTGTTAAGTTTATTTGGGATTACCAATGTACAAGATGGTGATATTGAAATTTTAAGCCGAAATGAAAGTGGAAGAGTATCGGAAGTAAGGATACAAAATCAAACCTATCAAGGAGTTGATTTACGTTCTATTTTAGGTCTACGTTCTTCTGATTTTGATATTTCTTTAGAAAATGGAAATCTGTTGATTACAACAAGGGGATGGGGACATGGGGTAGGATTAAGTCAATATGGTGCGAATGGTATGGCTAAAGAAGGCTATTCTTATCAACAAATTTTGTCTCATTATTACCCAGGAACATCCATATCTTAAAAAGTGTGTTAGAAGATATTATATTTTTTTAAGGGAGGTTATTATCGGTGGAAAGATGAATTTGACAAATGATTGATTTCTGAATATAATGGTATAAAAGCTTGGAACAAGAGGAGTACAATTGTGATATTGAAAGAGAGTCTGTGGTTGGTGAAAACAGATAATAAAGCAATGTGCAGGTAGCTTGGGAGCTGAATATTTGAAAATCAGTAGAATATTCCGTATCATATGCGTTAAATATATAAGATAACTTATGTTATAAATTAAGGTGGTACCACGGCAATCACGTCCTTATCTAGGGATGTGTTTTTTTATTTAGGAGGCAAGGGATGATGTTACAACAATGTAGAAAAGAATGGATCCAGTATGTGAAACAATTTGATTTAAAAGAAAAAAGGTTGTTAGAACAATTTCATCATACATTCCGAGTCATGGAATATTCTATGGAGATTGCGCGTGCATTGCATTTGAAAGAAGAAGAAATCGAGCTTATAGGTGTTATGGGTCTTTTACATGATATTGGTAGATTTGAGCAATGGACAAGATATCAAACCTATCATGATCAATATTCCATGGACCATGGTGAGTTAGGGGCTCAAATTTTAACAAAAATAGATTTTCTCTCCTCCTTTGTATCCAATATAGAAGTTAAAAATTTGATTTTGAAGGTTGTTCAAAATCATCATAAACGAGTCATCGATTTCATGTCAGGAAGGGAACTTTTATATGTTCAAATCATTCAAGATGCCGATAAATTGGATATTTTAAAGGAACAAGGAAATCAAATTACAACAGATTCGCCTATCTTAAATGAACAACTGATTCAATCTATTCGGATGCATGAATTGTGTAAAGATACAGAAATGAAGGATGCAGATGAGGATTATATTTTACGTTCTCTTGCATTTGTTTTTGACATTCATTTTGATTATACTTTACAATATTTAAAGGAAACAGAAATCATAGAAAATAAGATTAAATTATTAGAAATTTATTTTCCAGAAAATGCAAAAATACAAGAAATCAGAAGGATTTTAATAGATTATATAGAAAAGAGGTTAAATATATGTTAGAAACCAAATACAACCATAAAGAGGTAGAAAAAAACAAATATCAAACATGGAAAGAAAGAGGCTATTTTCAATCTGGTGATGATAACAAACCACCTTATTGTATCGTGATTCCACCTCCCAATGTAACTGGAAAATTACATATTGGGCATGCTTGTGATACAACATTACAAGATATTTTAATTCGTTATAAGCGAATGGATGGGTATGACGCACTTTGGTTACCAGGTATGGACCATGCTGGAATTGCTACACAAGCGAAAGTAGATAAAAAATTAAAAGAACAAGGAATCAATCCTCGTGCTATGGACCGCGATGAGTGGCTAAAAGTGGCTTGGGAGTGGAAAGAGGAATATGCAGAAAACATCCATAATCAGTGGGAAAAATTAGGATTATCACTCGACTATTCCAAAGAGCGTTTTACATTAGATGAAGGACTAAGTCGTGCGGTTCGAAAGGTATTTGTTGATTTGTATAACGAAGGTTTGATTTACCGTGGAGAACGTATTATTCACTGGGATCCTGAAGCAATGACTGCTTTATCAAATGAAGAAGTTATCTATAAGGAAGTAGAAGGTGCCTTTTATCATTTGAAATATTATTTAGAAGATAGTGATGCTTATTTAGAAGTCGCCACAACAAGACCAGAAACCTTATTTGGAGATACTGCAGTTGCTGTCAATCCTAAAGATGAGCGATATAAACACTTAATTGGAAAAAATGTTATTTTACCTATTGTTGGTAAAAAAATTCCAATTGTAGGCGATATGCATGCAGATCCTGAATTTGGAACAGGTGTTGTCAAAATTACACCCGCTCATGATCCCAATGATTTTGAAGTAGGTCTGCGTCATCATTTAGAGCGAATCGTTGTCATGAATCCCAATGGAACAATGAATGAAAATGCAGGTATTTATAAGGGAATGGATCGCTTTGAATGTAGGAAAAAAGTAGTAGAGGATTTAAAAGAACAAGGTCTTTTCCTCGCAATCGAGCCAATGGTACATAGTGTTGGACATAGTGAAAGAACTGATGTCATGGTAGAACCATACTTATCCAAACAATGGTTTGTCAAAATGAGACCACTTGCGGACCGTGTATTGGAAAATCAAAAAAATCAAAATCATAAAGTTCATTTTGTTCCAGAACGTTTCGAAAAAGTTATGAATCATTGGATGGAAATTACGTATGATTGGTGTATTTCTAGACAATTGTGGTGGGGTCATAGAATTCCTGCTTGGTACAAAGGCGATGCTGTATATGTGGGTGAGAAGGCGCCAGAAGAAGAAGGTTGGGTTCAAGATACCGATGTGTTAGATACTTGGTTTAGTAGTGCTTTATGGCCATTTAGTACACTAGGTTGGCCAGATGAAACAGCTGATTTCAAAAGATACTATCCAAATAATTGTTTGGTAACTGGATATGACATCATTCCTTTTTGGGTCAATCGTATGACTTTTCAAGGACTTCATTTTACAGATAAAGTTCCGTTTAATGATTGTTTGATTCATGGACTGATTCGTGATAAACAAGGAAGAAAAATGTCCAAATCCTTGGGAAACGGTGTGGATCCAATGGATGTCATTGATACCTATGGATGTGATGCCCTTCGCTTCTTTTTAGCAACGTCGTCTGCTTTGGGTATGGATTTAAGATATGATGAGGAAAAAGTAAAATCGACATGGAATTTTATCAATAAATTATGGAATGCAAGTCGTTTTGTTCTTATGAATTTAGAAGGATTTACACCAAGCAATGAAACCATGGAACATTTAGGATTGAGTGAAAAATGGATTTTAACCAAAATGAATCATTTGATAGAAGTGGTTAGAAAACATATGGATCAATATGAATTCAATGTAGTTGGTGCGGAACTGTACAATTTTGTATGGAATGATTTTTGTGATTGGTACATTGAACTGGCCAAAATGCAGATGAATGATACCAGTAAAACAGTGTTGAGGAAAGTATTGGAAACAATCTTGAAATTATTACATCCATTTATGCCATATGTTACAGAAGAAATTTATCAAATGTTGTCTTTTCATGAAGCATCCATTATGATTAGTGCTTATCCTGTTGTTCAAAAAGAACAAATTTATGATAACGAAAAATCTATATTGGATGAAATGATTGCATTTGTAGTAAAGGTAAGAACTTATAAATTAGAAAATCAAATTCCCAAAACTGCAAAAGTGTATTTTGAAGGAGACCAACTGATTTTAGATATGTTAAAAATTTCAAAAGAACAATTGGTTACAAAAGAAGAATTACAAGGTCAAACTTATGGTAATGTAGCAACGAAACAATATTCAATTGATTTCATTTTTGAACAAAATCATGAAAAAGAAAAAGAGATGTTAAGCAAAGAAAAAGAAAAATTAGAGGCCAATATTCACAGAAGAGAAAATTTACTAGCCAATTCCAATTACATAAGTAAAGCACCATCTTCATTGGTAGAACAAGAACGAATGACACTAGAACGTGAAAAGCAAGCTTTGGATATTTTGCTACAAAAATGGGAAAAATTGCTATAAAAAGAGGGAATTTTGTATATTCTCTTTTTTCTTGTTAATACTACTAAATAGATTGGAGGAATCACATGAAACAAAAAGGTTTTACACTAATTGAGTTGTTAGCCGTTATTGTAATACTTGCCATTATTGCTTTGATTGCGACTCCAATGATTATGGATGTCATTGATAAAGCAAGAAAAGGTGCAGTGGAATCGAGTATGAATGGGTATATCGAGGCAATTGAAAAATATACAGTTGTTGGCATGTTAGATCAAAATACAGGAAACACTTCTGTAATTCCAGCAGGGCTGTATGATTATAATGCTTCAGAACTTTCAGAAGTAGAAGTAAAAGGAGAAAAACCAACATCAGGATGGGTATTCATTGATAGTAGAGGTATTGTGGTTGCCGCATCTTTACAATTTGGTAGTTATGATAAATATGTGGGCTATACTGAAATAGACCGTGCTCAAGCGATTTTAGATGCGAATGTTACAAAACCAATTCAATCAGAAGGACAAAGTATAACAGACTTTCAAAAGACAGTCGTAGATGCTGTGCATAATGCATTAAATCCTAATGTATAATTTTGTAAATCGTAAATAAATAGATTGACTAATGTTTTTGAGTTATGCTATACTAAACTTGTAAAAATAGAGGAGGATGTTAGAATGAAAAGTCAAAAAGGTTTTACATTAATTGAGTTACTAGCTGTAATCGTTATTTTAGCAATTATTGCGTTAATTGCAACACCAATGATTATGGATGTAATCGACAAGGCAAAGAAAGGTGCTGCAGAAGCAAGTGCAAATGGATATATTGAATCTATTGAAAAATATTCTATGATTGGTCAACTTGATAATATTACAATTAAATCAGGTATCTATGAATGGAATGCAGAAGCACTTAAAGACATAGAAGTAAAAGGAGAAAAACCAACATCAGGATGGGTTGTTGTAAATGATAAAGGATATGTACAATATGCTGAATTCAAATTCAATAGTTATGGAAAAGCAATTGGATATATTTTTGGAGAAACTGCAAAAGCAACTAGCAAAGACGAAACGGATGCAACTCCAACAGATACAGCTGACGCAAAAGCTAAAGTCGAAGCTGCTTTAGGTAAAACAACTACTACACCAGATTCAAATAGTTAAGAATCTAAAACTGACTTAAGTCAGTTTTTTGTTGTTTTGATAAAAGAGATATGCTATAATCGATTGTAGAATAAAAGGGTGTGCGTGCAATGAAAAAACATAACATATTACGAATATTATTGTTGATGTATTTATATATTCCATTTCAAATACAGGCACAAGATTACGATATATTAGATTATCATTATGATGCTACAGTATTTCAAAATCATACGATAGAAATTCAAGAAACATATCAAATTTATGTATATACACCTTCTTGTTTATTTGAACGAAATTTGGTTTATGAACAGAAAGGAATTCAAAGAAATGGGGTTTCCTTTTCAAGAAAAAATCGAATTTTTAAGTTGAGTTTAAATTCTCCCAATGCGATTGTATATCCTAAAAATGAGGAAAAGACAGGGGTAGTTCGTCCTGATATGATTGATGATAACAATGGTTTTGTTCAAATCAATTATCAAAGAGATTTAGGAGAGGTGTTTGGAGAAGAAACCGATGAACTTTTTTTTGATATTGTAGATGGAACGTCTCAAGCGATGATATCTAATATTCATTTTGTGATTCATTTCCCAATGTCAGTAGAAAAAAATGCGATTCGTTTTTATTTGAATGGAAATGAGACCAATATGGTATCTTATCAAATCGATGAAAATGCTTTAATAGGGACTCTACCGACTGCGTTAGGGGAAAATCAAACATTGTCTCTTTCTGTGCTTTTTCCAAAAGGCTATTTTGTGACAAAACCAATGGATATCGTTTTTTATTGTAGTGTTCTTTTCTTTCCAATCATATGCTTGCTTTATGGTATTTTTATATGGATTAGATGGATTCGAAATAGTAAGGTTATCATAGAAGATATGATTGTTCCACCTCATCAATTTGATTCTGCAGAAATTTCCTTTCTTATGAATGGGTATACAACCAGAAAAGATCTTATCTCTTTATTACTCGTACTTGCAAATCAAGGTTATTTACGTATTATTCATCAAGATGATATCTATTATATAGAAAAAATAAAATCTTATGATGGTCAAAATGCGTTACAAAAAACGTTATTTGATGAATTATTTCATGAGTCAGATGTTGTATATGAAGCAGAATTACAGTCATATTTTAACGATCATGAACAGGAATTAAAGGCAATTATTGATAATCCAGATCATCAAAACCATATTTTTGAACGAAAATATAAAAAAATTTCTGTAATCTTTTATTTATTGCTACTACTGGGTTGTTTGGGTGTCATAGGAATTCCCATCTATCGTGTATCTTTTTTGGTTTTGGCTGTTAGCATGACTTGTTTTCTTTTCTGTGGACTTTTATTTACTTTTATTAAAAAACATAAAAAGTTTAGAAACGTATTTGGAATGATTTTGTTATTTTTTGTATTAGCAATGAGTGGATACTATTTATATTCAGAGCTTTTATTATGGATAATACATCTTATCGGGGTTGTTTTCTTATGTATTAGTGCTTCTATTTTCCACAAATTACCCAAACGAACACGATATGGGAATGAAGTCTTAGGTAAAATCTATGGCTTCCATTCTGGGCTTTATGAGATGCGTGTTTCTACTTTGCAAGAGCAAATGGAAGAAAATACTGCTTACTTTTATGAAATGCTTTCTTATGCTTATGTGTTTGGTTTTTATGACAAATGGATGATGAGTGGATACCAAGTGATGTCACAGTTACCAAAGTGGTATGTAGATCAGCAATGTGGTTCTTTAAAAACGCTTCGAAAGTCTTTGGCAACTTTTTTATGTAAGTTAGAAACCCATGAATTCAATTTATAAAGAAAATCAGTTGGTTTTCTTTTTTTCTGGTTGAAATTATGGTACACTAGTGATAGATTTGTGTTAGGAGGTTATTTTATGGTACATGATTCACTTTTACCTGCTGATACATATGTTGTTTATAATAAAACCATATTAGGAAATATTGACCATAAAATTCTATTTCTTCTATATCAACCTATTTTAGGAAGTACAGCAGTCAGCCTTTATCATACGCTTTGGTCTTATTTGGATTCAACGGAAACTAACTCCAATGAATGGACACATCATCATCTAATGACTTGTATGCGTATGAAACTCAATGATATTGAAGAAGCTAGGGAAAAATTAGAGGCAATTGGATTGATGAAAACCTATCAGAAGAAAGGGAATGTCAATCATTATGTCTATACTTTATTTTCTCCATTAACCCCTTTTGAATTTATGAATAATCCTATTTTAAGTACTACTTTGTATCGTAATATAGGAGATACAGCCTATAAAAAAACGATGGAATATTTTAAAATACCATCACTCAATTTACGGGATTATGAGGAAGTTACCATGTCGTTTAAAGATGTATTTGAATCGACGAATCTTTCTTATGTAGAGCAATTGGAGTTAGAAACTAAGTCTAAAAAAACAGCTGTATTAGAGGTAGAAAGTCGTCTGGATTTGGAAAGTATTTTTGCAATGATACCAGAGGATTTATTTTCGAAAAAGTCCGTTACCAAAGAAATGCGACATTTACTTCATAAACTTGGATTTATTTATCAATTTAATGAAGAACAAATGTGTGAGCTAATTCGTAATTCTCTGAATGAGAGAAATGGAATTGATAAAACAGTATTGAAGAATAATTGCCGAAAATATTATCAGTTTGAAAATAATGGGAAATTACCAAGTTTGATTTTTCGGAATCAGCCAGAATATTTAAGAAAGCCTGTCGGTGATCAATCGAAAAAAGCTAAAATGATTTATCAGTTTGAAACCACATCGCCTTATGATTGGCTATGTAGTAAATATAATGGGGTAAGACCATCTCGTTCTGATTTAAAATTACTCGAATATTTACTTTTGGATATGGATTTAAAGCCTGGAGTTGTGAATGTTTTAATCGATTATGTGTTAAAAATCAATCAAAATAAACTTACCAAAGGGTTTGTAGAAACCATTGCGTCGCAGTGGGCTAAAAGTAAAGTAGAAACAGTAGAAGGTGCGATGGCCTTGGCAGAGAAAGAATATCATGCTAGAAAAAATAATACCCGGAAGAAAGTAGAAGCAATCAAACCTGAATGGTTTGATAAGGAAATTGAAGTAAAAGAAGCAAGTAAAGAAAAACAAAAAGAAATGGAAGAAATGTTAAAGGCATTTCAATAGGTGGTTATATGAAAACATTACAGTCAACAACGCATAAATACCAAGTAACCGAAGATTTAAAAACCAGTCTTATGAAAAATTTTTTGGACTCCATAGAAGAGGATTCTATGAAAGCTTTGGTGAAAAAATTACCTATATCTTATGAGGTATTGGCGCAGTATACTTCTATTTTAGAGGAGTGTGCGGTTGAATTTCAACATTGTAAACATTGTAAAGGACTTGCAGCTTGTCAAAATAAAGTAACAGGACATGCTTATTTGCCACATATCAGAGAAAATCATTTAGAATTTGAATATCAAGCTTGTAAATATGAACAGAAAAGATTAAAAGAGGAAAGTCATTTACAATATATGAAATGTTATGAAATTCCAAAGGAAATTCAAAATGCGAAAATGAAAGAAATTTATACGGATGATGAAAATCGATTTGAAGCGATTAAGGCAATGAATCAATTCTTGAAAAAATATCCAAATGGGAAAGGAATTTATTTGTATGGAAGCTTCGGAAGTGGAAAGACCTATTTATTATCCGCCTTATTTCATGAATTTGCGAATCGTAAAATTAAAAGTGCCATTGTTTTTTGGCCAGATTATTTGAGAGATTTAAAAAATTCATTTACAGGTGATAAAGATGAATTTAAAAATAAATATAATACTGTTATGAAAGCACCTCTGTTACTCATTGATGATATAGGTGCGGAAAATACAACAGCATGGGGTAGGGATGAAATATTTTGTCCTATCATGCAATATCGGATGCAAGAAAAATTACCTACCTTTTTTACTTCTAATTTGGATTTGAAAGCTTTGGAACAACATTTTAGTATGACCAAAGATGGTGTTGATTTAATTAAAGCGAGAAGAATTATTGAACGAATTAAACAAATGGCAGAGCCAGTTGAAATGATTAGTCAGAATTTGCGGGATTGAACTTGCATAAAATAAATAGAAAGCATTGACAAATTTAAAATACGTGTTATTCTAGTAATAGAAAGATTTTGATTAGGACATGGTGCATGTTTAATATTGTAAAAGAGAGTTATCGTTTGGTGGAAGATAATCAATTTAGCATACATTACTCCCTATGAATCGTACTCGAAAGAGATTACCGGGTGACTCCGTTAACAGAAATTAAGTGATAAACTAGGATGGTACCGCGTGAAAACGCTCCTTTATGGGAGTGTTTTTTATTTGTAGGTGAGTGTATAAAAAAAGTTTTGCTTTCAGAAAAATATATCATATCTATGTACGATTTTCTTGTACAGTATGTTCAAGTAGAATCCAATGAGGCATTTCGATATTGTAATTTTCCACATGATTGTATTAAAGATAAGATAAGTGGGATGAAGATAGAGAGATTTCCAATGATGTGTTATCAAGAGGAATATACAATTCGAGGAATGGTTCTATGGGTACGCGATCGTTCTGGAAAGACATTACCATATATCAACCCTTTATTACTTGGCAATATTTCTGCAGAGGAAATAATTGCTAGATTAGTGAGGGGAATGGATGTAGGGCTATTATTAGAAATTATGCTACAGAGAACAGAGTTTTCAGTAGTACCAGTTGACCAAATATCCGAAGAGCGCGGGTACACCCGTAAAAAATCTTATCAAAAAAAGTTTGACCAAAAAAGAAAGGAATGGTTTGAATGATGAATATTAAAGAAAATGAAAGGTTAAGTATATTAAATCATAGTTGTGCCCATTTGTTAGCACAAGCAGTTAAAAGGTTATATCCACAGGCGATGTTTTGGGTAGGGCCTGTTATTGAAGAAGGATTTTATTATGACATTGATTTAGGGGATGATGTCATCAAGGAAGAAGATTTAGAAAAAATTGAACATGAAATGAAAAAAATTTCCAAAGATGGAAAACGTATTGTAAGACAGGAGTTAACCAAAGAAGAAGCATTGCAAGCGTTTGCCAATGATCCTTATAAAATTGACTTAATAGAACGTATGAATCTAGAAGATACTGTCATCAGTTGTTATACGCAAGGGGAATTCACGGATCTTTGTAGAGGACCGCATGTAGAAACAGTAAAAGAAATAAAGTATTTTAAATTGTTAAAGGTAAGTGGAGCTTACTGGAAAGGCGATTCTAACAATAAAATGTTACAAAGAATCTATGGTATTTGCTTTGAGACTGAAGAAGATTTGAAGCAACATTTAGAGTTTTTAGAGGAAGCCAAAAGAAGAGATCACCGTAAATTAGGCCGTGAACTTAATCTATTTATGATGAGTGAATATGGACCAGGCTTTCCATTCTTTCTACCAAAGGGAATGATTATAAGAAATATATTAGAAAATTATTGGTATGAGGAGCATACCAAAGAAGGATACGAATTTATCAAAACCCCTATTATGTTAAATCGCGAACTTTGGGAAACGTCAGGACATTGGGAAAATTATCGTGAAAATATGTATACTTCTACCATTGATGAAAAAGAATTTGCAATTAAGCCTATGAATTGTCCTGGTGGCATGTTAGTTTATAAAAACGCTCTACATTCCTATAAAGATTTACCGATTCGTTGTGGTGAATTGGGACAGGTCCATCGTCATGAGTCAAGTGGGTCTTTGAATGGCTTATTTCGGGTAAGAACATTTACACAGGATGATGCACACATTTTTATGAGAGAAGACCAAATCGAAAGTGAAATTATCCGTTTGATTCAATTTATCAATCGTATTTATCTTGTATTTGGACTAACATATGATATTGAATTATCAACTAGACCAGAAAAATATATTGGAACAATCGAGTCTTGGAATCATAGTGAGGAAATTTTACAGAAAGCCTGTCATGAAGCAGGGCATGATTGTAAGATTAATCCAGGAGATGGGGCTTTTTATGGCCCAAAATTGGATTTTCATATCAAAGATTCTTTGGGGAGAGTGTGGCAATGTGGAACAATACAATTAGATGCTAATTTACCAGAACGATTTGATTTGACTTATATTGACAAAGATGGCAATAAAAAAAGGCCAATTATGCTTCATCGTGTTATATTTGGTTCTATTGAAAGATTTATTGGTATTTTAATTGAACATTATGCAGGTGCTTTTCCTCTTTGGCTAGCACCTACACAAGTCAATATAATACCTGTAAATAATGAGTATCATTTAGAATATGCAAAAGGTATAGAAACTTTGTTAAAACAACATAATATTCGTGTAGAAGTAGATGCAAGGGAAGAAAAACTAGGATATCGTATGCGTGAAAGTCAAACAATGAAAATTCCTTATACCCTTATTTTGGGAGATAAAGAGGTAGAAAATCAGACAATTAGCTATCGATTATTTGGACAAAATGATACGACTACTTTATCCCAAAATGATTTTATTGCTTTACTAGAGGATCAAATTAAAAGTAAAAAATAATGCAAAATAAAAATTAGGAAATATGCAATCCTAATTTTTTATTGTTAATATTTTTGAAAGGGGAAAATAAGAATGGGTTTTGTTACAATGTAAATTTTTAATTATTTTTATGTCAACCAATTGTCATGTTATCTTGCAAAAATCGACAAAAAATGATATATAAATAATAGGAATAGGAGGATTTAGTTTGGAAGTATTATTTAGAAAAGCGACTCTTGATGATGTCGAGGGTATTATTACACTTTGCAATGAATGTTTTGGAGAAGAAACCTCTTATGAATATGCAAAACAAATATTTGAAGAAACAATGCATGACACCAATCAAATTTATTTGGTGGGACTGGTAGATAATCACATTGTTGCACATACCAAAATTACCATTATACCAACTATTTATGAAAAGATGAACACATATTCTATTATCAATCATGTTTGTGTGAAGCCAGAGTATAGACGTCATAATATTGCAACACAAATGTTAGATGAGGTAACCAAAATTTGTAAGGAAAGAAATTGTAAGGCAATTGAGTTATGGTCCAATAATTATCGAATTCCTGCTCATTCTTGTTATAAAAAATATGGATTTGAGCCAAATGATGCAACTTTCTTTTCCAAGGAAATATAGTAAGGAGATTCGTTATGAAAATAAGTAATGTTTATGTTGGTGGGTGGTTTCAAAGAACCATGTTACAATTAACTGAAATTTATGATTTTTTAAGAGAGTGCAAAACAAAACTAGATTTGGATGCACAAAAATTAGCAGAATATCGTAAAAATTTAGGAATTGGAAGAATTGACTATGGCGTTTCGGGAGAAGAGTATATTCGTTTCACGACTTCTTATAATATTACTGTTAAAATTTTTGAAGATGGATTAATTGTTTTAAACAATAGTAATGTAAGTGAAGATACTTTATTTGCAGATATTGATCATGTAACCGATTATTATGAAAATAAACTATCACCAGCATTCAGTTATCTATTTAGTTTAGGTGCACCGGTTCCCAAAGAACTTGCCAATATTGAAACAGTATATCCATATTTTATTGTTTGTGACAATGCCACCAATGAGAATTTGGCAGATATGTTATCGCGCACAGAAAAACAAAAGTATTTTGAGTTTCGAAACGAAAACTATGATGTTGTTCGTGGTGATAAATATTATTTTATTAACAATAAAAAGAAATCTTCTGAAAATATTGAACGCTACATTGAAGAACAAATTTTTATTCGTGAATTTAAGGGGCAGTTACATCGCTATTTGAATTTGCACCGTATTATTTGGGAAAAAATAGATGCGATTAAAGAGAAAATGAATGTCAAAGGTTCTGAAATTCTTAAGTTTACGACTAAATTAGATGGTTATGCTAAAACAATTAATTTAATTGATGGAAGAATTAATCAAATGGGTACTTATGTTTCTACAAGAGAAAAAATCGCGAAAAGTGATCCTGAATTGGCTCAATTTCTTGCGATTTCTGGATATCGATATGAAACATTAAGAGATACACTAGATTATATTAAGTATTTATGGGATATGACGCAAACGCATGTATCATCAGCCCAAAAATTATTTAATAGTGTAAAATCAGATGTGACAAGTAAATCCGTTGATAGTTTGACACTTGTAACATCCATGAGTGCAGGAGCTTCTATTATTGGCTTACTGACGAATTCTGCACCTGAAATTACAGTATTCGGTGTTGCATATTTCTTTGCATTGGCATTACTTGGGTATTTTTCTACAAAGATATTGGGTGCAATATCAAGAAGAAGAAAATATGAAGTATCTGATATTGATTACGATAAGGACATTAAATAGGGTTACATTGGTAATCCTTTTTGTTTGAAACAGGTGTTTGTTGCTTTATTCATAGTGCATATGATATAATTTTTTTATCATTTAGTATTATGAATCAAAAAATTGTATTTAGTTTAAATGGTGTAGTATTTCGTTTGGAAAATTTATATGGTGTTTAGATAGAAATGTGCGATGTTGATTACTTTCATAAGTACCTCTAGTTTATTGATTTCTATATTAGAGGAAATAATTGCCTTTATAGAAGCTAAATAGAATGGGGAAATAGGATGCAGTTAGAAGATTTGAATAAAGATTATGATAGGTTACAAAAGAAATATGGAGCAAAAGAGTTGGATTCAATATATAATGGTGGTTGTAAAGATAATCCTGATATTTGCTTTGTCTTTATGAATCCAACAGGAAGAAATATTGCTTCTTCAAAAGATTGGAAAGGAATAAAATCTCCTTGGATTAGTACAAAAAATATATGGGATTTATTTTATGCAGTAGATTTATTAGATAAAATAATTTATCATAATATCAAAAGGATAAAAGGTTCACAGTGGACAGAAGAATTTGCTAGTGAGGTTTATAGAGATGTTGAAAAGCATAAATATTTTATAACCAATTTGGGCAAATGTACACAAGTAGATGCGAGGGAATTGCCAGATAAAGTGTATAAAAAATATTTAAATCTTTTAAAACAAGAATTTAATATTATTAATCCTAAAGTAATTATTTTATTTGGTAATCAAGTAAGTTCCATAGTATTAGATGAAAAAATATCTGTTTCACAGGTTAGAAAAAAATGTTTTGAAAAATCTATTAATGGCGTCAAATATAAATTTTATTCTGTTTATTATCCTGTTGGCAATGGACGTTTTAATATAGATAAGTCTATTGAAGATATTAAGTGGATTATTGAAAATGAATTAACTGAAAACAAGGTACCTTTATCAGAAAGGGTCATGCTATAATATTAAAGCATGGTCTTTTTTAAAGGATTAATTTATTAAGGATTTTTATTGTTTAGTTTTGCAGATAGAATAATGATGTTTCAATTACAACTAAACAAGATTTTTCTAGCAGGTGATGATCGAGTGATATAAATGGAGGTACTATGATAGCTATAATTGAAGATGTTAGAAATGAATTTAAGGTTAAATTAACTGACAATTTCGAAAGAGAGGTAATTCCTTTTTTTAATAAAAAAATATTGATTATTTGGAAAAGACCTTTACCAATTTACTACTTTACAAATTTTCTTGAAATTTTATTTTGGGTACATTAATGGTAGATTAATTTTTTTGGCAAAACCTGTTATAATAAATAATTAGGAAGTGAAATTTTAAAATGACAAAGTATATAAAAGAACAAGATATAGATGATAATATTATGGTTGAAATATCAAATGCCATAAAAGATGGAAAAATCATAGTTTTTAAGACTGATACAGTATATGGAATTGGAACAAATGTATTTGATAAAGAATCCTGCAAAAAAGTTTACGAAATAAAAGGAAGACCTATGCAAAAACCGTTATGTGTATTGATTTCCGATTTATCTATGTTAAAAAAAATGGTAGATTACATTAGTCCGATAGAAAAAAAACTAATTGATGCATTTTGGCCAGGGCCATTGACAATAAAATTTAAGAAAAAAGAAAATGTTTTACCAGATATTATTTCTGCCGGAGATAAATTCGTTAGAGTTAGACTTTTAAAAGATGGGTTTGCCTATAATCTTATTAAAACAGCAGGGGTTCCTATTGTTGCTCCAAGTGCAAATCTTTCTGGTAATCCTACAGGAATAAACATAAAAAATATTATTAAGGAATTAAATGGTAAAGTGGATTATATTTTAGATAGTGGAAATGTAAGTAATGATACTACTTCCACGATTGTGGAAATAGACAACGAAAAAGCAATTATTATAAGGGAAGGCAAAATAAAGAAAGAAGAAATAGCTAAAGTAATAACATTAATAGATTAAAATTTTAAATTTTCAAAAAAAGGTTAATTGAATTATTTTGCTATATGTTTCATGCTACATAATAAGGGTAATATTATGCCTTATTATGCGAAGACTTTAGTGGCTACACCACTAGTCCCGCCCATGAGACTACGTTTCGATACTATGGCACTGCATAGTATTTTATTAATATTTTAAATTAATATATAAAAAATTCCTAAATTTTACTACCAATTTACTACTTTTGAAAGCGAAAATATAGGAAATTATAAAAATATATGTGAATATCTTTCAAAAATCAAAATACCGAAAACACTTATAAACAAAGGTTATAAATACATTTAAGGACTTATAAAAGAACAACCCAAAATTCCTAAATTTTTAGAAGAATATTTTTTAATAAATGACAACCATTTTATTGATATTTCTACCATTTTATGCTATAGTATAACCTAATTTCAAGGGGTGTAATAATGAGAGAATTTAAGGAATTATTTGAAGAATTAGGTTATACATTTCAAAGTGCAGATGTTTTAGAAGATGTTTACTTATTTTATAAATTTTATAATAATCAAGCTAATAAAGGAGTTTCAGCTATATTACTAGAAGGTGATCCTGGTTGTGGTAAAACTTTTTTATCTGAAGTTTTTAGTCAGTTTTTAGGAACGGAGACAGAGTATATTTATACACAATGTGTTGAAGAAACGAATAGTGATAGATTAATTGCTACATATAATGTACCTGCTATTGTTAAAGGGGATGCAGACAAGTCTATTGCTGAAGGCATTTTAACAAGATCAATAAATTTAGCAAATTCAAGAAAAAAGGTTGTATTAACCATAGATGAGTTAGATAAAGCAAGAGAAGTTTTAGATTCTTACTTTTTGGACTTTTTGCAAAATGGTAAAATCGAAACTTCAAATAATGAAATATTGTCTTTAACAGAAGATGGAAGAAAAAATTTATATGTAATTCTTGCTAAAAATAATGAAAGAAATTTACTTGATGCCTTGCTAAGAAGATGTTCAGTTATAAAACTTCCACCAATGCCACCAGTATTAGCATATAAAACATTGTTAAGAAGATTTGAAAATGTTGAACATGATCCAAAATTTTTAAAATTCATTAGTAAAGTTTATGAAGCAATTTATAATGAACAAATGAATAGTAATGAAGAATTATTATCTCGTTTGCCTGCTCTTCAAGAACTTATTACAGCAATCACAAGTGATAATGAATTATATGAAAATGGTGTTAGTAGTACAAGAAGAATTAACAGTTTAATAAGAAAATTAGGTAAGGATAGCGAAAGCCGAGAAATTATAACAAACATATTAACAAAAAAATTCAAATATCAAAATCAAGAAAGTAATTATACCAACGAAACGCTTGATTTAGATATGGATAATCAAGATGACTATATGAGTACAAAAGATGCTGATAGTTTAGTGGAACAATATATTGAGAAAAAGGATAATGGAGAATATATTTTTGAAGAGGATGAATTTGATGATCCAATGAAAGATATTGCCAGTATTCTTGATAATATGAAAGATGATCAAGCATTAATTTTTTTGGATAAAGAAAATAGAGAAAAAATTGTAGAACTAGGAGTTATTACCCATCAAGATCCTAGGGCTTTAGAGATTTTATTTGAAAAAGTTAAATTTAAAGGAAACCCTAATAGTAGATTTGGCTTTTTAAATTTTGAAGATGACAATTTTGTAGGATTAATGAAATATAAAAATACATTAATACTAATTGCCAATAAAGAATATGTTTCTCCAAGACTACTAATGAGAGGTTTATCTACTATAATAACTATAATTTATGACCATAAAGAAAATATCGATATGAATCATTTATATTTTTCAGAAATTTCGGCAAAAGATTTTAAACTTACTGGACTAAATGCTAAAATATTGTCTAATATACCAAATTTAGTTTTAGATAAAATGAGTTTTCAAAACGGAGTTCATACTTATCAAACATCTAATGTAAAAATCACACATGATGATAGTCTAAATATTAGTTATTTTAGATATTTGCAAAAATATAAGGCTGAACCACTTTATGAAGCAATAGAAAAAATTTGTAGATTCAATCCTGAACTAGCTATCCCAGCTTCATTTATTAATGCAAAAAAATTTAGTGTATTTACTGATAGAGATTTAGTTAGAAGATTATCACGTTTTGAACAAGAAAAAGAAGAATGGGAAAGATTAAAATTAGAGGGTTGGGAAGTTCATATTGAGGACTTTGTACCAATGAATTTAGCTTTTGTTAGTATGAGCCCTAGTAATGATTATTGGGGTAATAACCCTAAAAATATTGATGAAGATAATTTTGTTTTTGATTGGGAAGTTGAAAGAGATACAGATAAGAAAAGATTATATGTTTATCCAAAATATAAATTAAAAGGAGAGTATTTACTATATACTTCTGATGCAGATTTTGAAAATAATGATGTTTTTAAGCAGTTAGATCCATTTCAAAGAGAAATTGCTTTTATTGCAAGAAGTATTTTTGGTAATTTTATTCCTCAATTTTCTAACGAAAGAAATCCTAATTATTTTTCATCTTTAACAATGTCTCAAACTGGTAGTGAAAATAATAGAAATAGAATCCCAGGTATAAGTCAAGATATTACTGCTGAACCCGATTTTACAAATTATTATGATTCTATTTCTCAACCATCTGCTATTATTACCCCAAATAAAGTTATAAAAAGGACTTTAAAATAATGGAAAATATTCCTAATTTAGAAGAATTATTAAATTATGGTGAAGAGTATCAATATCCAGATTTAATAATGAATGATTATTTTAGAATTGATAATAATAGAAAAAAAGAAAATCAAAATCAGCAACAAACTGAAGAACAAACACAAGACCAAAATTTAGAACAAGAAACTGATGAGCAATTACAAGACCAAAATTTAGAGCAACAAACTGATGAGCAATTACAAGAACAGAGTTCAGAACAAGAAACTGATGAGCAATCACAAGACCAAAATTTAGAACAAGAATCTGAAGAACAAACACAAGACCAAAGTTCAGAGCAAGAAACTGATGAGCAAACACAAGAACAGAGTTCA
>CAJUHL010000002.1:35174-94073 GCA_910586425.1 uncultured Bacilli bacterium | reverse complement strand
AGTACTCAAGAGGCTGAAGAGGCGCCCCTGCTAAGGGTGTAGGTCGGGCAACTGGCGCGGAGGTTCAAATCCTCTCTACTCCGCCATTTAAAAACAAAAAGTCTTGTAATTCAAGACTTTTTATTTATTTTAAAGGAGAATGTCAATATTTTCACTATATAAATGATACTACTTTTATAATAAAAAAAGAGATAATATTGACATAAAACAAGACCAAAAATACCTTTGTTCAGTTGCTATTATTATAAGGAAAAGAGACTTACAAAAAGTCTCTTATTCGTTCAATTGATGTCATATACCATCTAATAAAGTTTGTGCTATAAAGGGCACGCTTTTTATTGTACTTTATATAGACTATTTTAGTCTCTCTATTTGTGATATCCATTTTCATGGTAACATCCCCTAATGAGGCTGTATTATTTACTGTTTGTCAAATTATTCTTGTTTGTCTGTTTCTTAACTTATTACAATATTATTATAGAATACTATTTTGTTAACGATTATTTTGTATTAGCTCATTTTCAATCTCCCGAAATGTATCTTTTAAAGGTCTTTTTAGTCTATAATGTCTCTCTGCAAGCCTTGAAAAAATAAAATTATCTGCAGGGGCAAGTTTTCTTATATTATTTAATGTATTCTTTGTGAATTAGTATAGCCTTGTTTTAAAAAGAATACAATATCTTATTTGTCTAAAAATTCTTATTTTATTTGTATTTTGAAAACGTTTCGTATCATATTCGTGTCATCAGGACAATTTTTAAAAAATGACTTCATAGAGTCGTTTTTTGTTTAGCAAAATGAGTATTCTTCATCTTCCTCATAATCATCTTGATTGATTTCATCACCTTCCATATAGGAAACTTGTATTTGAGGATCATTTTTAGCATTTTCAAAACAATCAATAATATTAGCATCCAGAAGGTGAAAATCCTTTTTCTTTTCCTTTGTCATTTCGTCCAGCATATCGTTTGTAACTGATAATGCAATACGCTCATTGACCCTCATATCGCTAGGTTTCAATCCCATGTCCAAACAAACCATTGCCTGTCTGAAATATTTTGGATCTTCGTCACGGATTGCTTTTAGTTGGACATACATTGTATTAAGCAAATTTACCTGAACAATATCTGCCAAACTTTGTTCTTTCACTTGATTCAATACCTTTTCATAATGCCCTGCCGGAACTTTTGTCGGCGATTTTGTTTCTGGATCAATGTAAGTGAAAGTCATATCGCTCATGGCTTTGCTCATTTCTTTTAGCTTCATCTTTATAAATTCATCATACTGTTTAATCATAATGTCTTCCCTCTCTATATCTATATATCAGAATAGCACAACAAGAAACAAATAAAAAGGAAGTTTTGCAGTCGAGCTTCCTTTTTACATTGAATGAATTTTAAAGATTATCTAATCTTTCTTGTAATTCTTTCTTATATTCCTTAACAATCTCGGTAATTTTATCTTTTAACTCTTTATCAAGTGGAAATGAACCATACATATAACCACCAGATGGATCAAATTTCTCCGATAAAAAAACCTGTGTACTATTTTCTAGTAATTTTACCAGTTGATCTAACCGATTTATTCTGTCTGCTAAACTCATTGCCTCTTCTAATACTTCTTTTTTCATCTTTGTTTCCTTTCAAGCATCAAATACTTTGTTTGTATCGCTAGACATTAGCTCATAATCTTCTTTTGAAATTTTCTTTATGTTAGAAATCTCAACCTTAAATACATCTGAAATATATTTTTTCAAATGTATTATATCTTCATCCGAAATATCTTCATCCGAAAATTCGACAGGTCTTCCCTGTCCATCTGACGGTGTTACAGCAACATATAATTTTTCAAGACGTTTGATTTCAAAATAAATACATGACATTACTTTTTTCTCCTTTCTTCATTCGTCATGGCTATAGTGGAAGCTACCGACCACATTAACGATAACAAAAACCGTATATATAAATTTGGAAGATACCAGCCGGGAACATACGCCAAGGTATCCATCAAATTAAAAGTCACAGAAAAAGCAAACATAAAGCTGATAATATATTTTGTCATTCTTTTATGTTCTAAACCAGCCCTAGGAAGATTTATCAAAAAACTTTTGTTCACTATATAAACCAAACCTACTAAAACAATAAAGATCGGCATTCCCATAAACGGACTTACATTTTCAAAAAATGATTTAACAGCAATAGGCATCGCCCACAAAACAAGAAAATCCAACGCAATAAGAAGTGGAGCTTTACTTTTCATATATGCTTCTCCTTTTTTAAATAAGCGATGAAAGACAAATCACGATTGATTGCCTTTTTGTTTCCAGCCCGAATAAATGGAGCAGAATCTATAATTCCTCCATTTAGAATTGCTTCGATATATACGGGTTTTCCCCAAATTTGAAAATCCTTTTCTATTTTTTCAATGCCATGATTTCTAATCCTTTTATTGCCAATAAGGCAGTTTCCGTTCATTTCTAAACATTGAAGCATCCATGCTTCAATACTACTATTCTTTATTTGTTGTGTCATCATTCTCCCCCAAAATATAAATAAGACGGCTTTCTTCTAACGCACGAAGATCAGTTTCTAATTGTTCTTCGTCATAGTTCAATTCTTTTGCGAGGACATGAATGCGTTGCTTCACATCCTCAGCATAAAGAACACGTTCCAAGGCTCCAATGAGCCTTTTGCAATTTACAATCTTTTCCATTGCTAATGCCCTAACTTGCTTTGTAAGTCTTCCATAATCTCATGAAGGAATTTTTGATAGTCTTCCTTTACGCCCGAAGTCAAAGGATCTTCTAGCAGGATGCGATTGTTGAGTGCTGCCAATTCGACTGGTTTTCCTTGAAAACGAATTTCCTGTTTGAACACTCTTTCTGGAAAGATATGACGCAAAGTTTTAATCCACTCCTCATTGATTTTGTTCCGTTGTTTCAACGTAATCAGCAATTTTACGTCATAAGGAAGACGTTCTTCTTTAATCCATTCGATCAAAATCTCAATCGTGGCACCCAATCCGTTGATAGAGCGATCGGAAATATTCAGAGGAACAATAATTGTGTCCCCTTCATGACAACATGCACACACGCCGTTGTAGGTGAGCGAACTTTCAAACGGGCTATTGTCAATGATGATTACATCGTAATCATTGTCAACATAGGAAAGTGCTGTACGTAATTTTGCAGATGGATTTTTACCCGACAATTTCAAGAATCCGTCGGTCATCGACAATTCATCCGATGCAGGAATAATATCCAAGTTTGGATATTTCGTCTTGTAAATCGCATCCTTTACCAAAATAGGTTTTTTGAGAACGTCGTTAATATCCGTCTGATATTTTCGTTCTTTCGTAAATCCTCTTGATGCCAATGCTTTATAACTTTTCAAGATGCCGTTCGCATCTTTGCATTCGTCGTACCATTCCCGAATGTTGATCGCATCCTGTTCACTGACTTCGTTATCATCTTTTAGCAGGGTGGATTGACCGTTTGCCTGTGGATCAAGCGGAATAAACAAAGTTTTATAACCAGCTTGCGAAAGCCCGTATGCCATGTTCAAGGCGGTTTCCGTTTTGCCTACGCCACCTTTGCGGTTCAAAATGTTATAAGTAATTGCCATAGTTGTTGTTCTCCTTGGTGTCTTTTCTATCACCGACACAAGCTGTTTGCTTGTGTTTCGTCTTAATCTTCCAAGACTCGTCAGGGTGATTATTCGATTCTTTAATCAAAATCCGTGATTTTTAGTTTGACAAAATCGTTGTTATAATAAAAATCCAAGTATTTATAATTTTCTTCAATGAGGTTAAAAAGCTCATACGATACCTTCATATCCATATCATTGCCTTCGATTGTACCCTTAAAGGATTCAAGTCTCTTGCGATCATCTTCATCCCATACATCGTCAAGTTCGATTTCAATTTCCTCTAAAGTCGCATACTCAATTAAGTAAACTTTATTATAAGGATTATATCGACATTCACTTTGATACTCTTTCAGTGCTTTTTCAGCAACCTGCTTATCTGTTGTGATGACAAGTGCATAGTTGTCCTCATCTTCGCCCATATGCTCGTTAATCGCTTCCTCAATGGTTAATCCACGAATTATTTTTTTGGCTTCACGTGGATAACTGATTTCTAACCGTTTTTCATTTACAATATAGAATTTTTTCATATGTTGTTCTCCCCAAGGTCTTACCTTTTATCTGTCTTTATTATACTACATAATATGTAGTGATACAAACTCTTTTTCTCTTTTTTTAATCATAAATTTGATTGATTGTAGTCGGAATTTTCGCTTCATCGAACACCTCTTGGTGAATGATCGACGGAGCGATCCAGTTTAATTTTAGCTGACGATTCTTCCCTTTCTTGCTCCCGATCCAATAATGATGCCAATGCCCTTTACGAACATGTGGTCTTTTTTTGTTTCCAGTCTTTTGCAAGAAAACGATTTGCGGTTCATCGTCCGCCATTTCGGAAGAATGTGTTTTGAATGTTTTTCTAATAATTTCCGAAGTCTTCTTTCCACACTCAAACTGTCTTACTTCTTTAAACTGATCTTTTATATTTTCAAGGCTTTTCTTATATGCCTTTCTACTTTCAATCTTTTCACTTATCTCCGCATTCTGAGCACAAATGTAAAGAAGAAGCTGCATCGCTGAATTGACGACATGAATATATTGATCGGCTTGCCTTTTGTAATCCTGTTCAGGACATGGATGCCTTTTTTGCGTAAAAGACGAATAGCGGTCAAATATTTGAGAGAACACATTCTTTATGTTTTGATTCTTTGCCAAATAAACCGGTACCGGAAGTAAAAAATCTTTTGTGACGAGCATCAATCGAAATTGCTTCTTGTTTTCTTTTACCAGATAAAAGGCAAAAAAGCCAAGCACATCCATCATATCCAATTTTTTTGTTTCAATGAAAATACACGGAAAAGGAAGATTTTGTAAAACATCTACAGGAACACTAAAATCATCCGTAGATTGTTCGTACAAAAGTTCTTCCAGTTCACCAAAAAAACTATAAATTTGCTTATTTTTTCTCCACAAACTCAAAGCATAAAGCATTTCCAAGTCGATCGTTGTATCATGCATATAGGCGATCTTATCCGAATTTTTCCGTTTTTTGCTCATGACTACACGAGCGATTGATTTTATTGCTGGATATTCTTCGTTGAAACCAGATTTCTCATAGTCGATTTTTTCCCAGCAATTCGTGTATTTTCGAGAATATTGCTTTACAAGTTCCAAAGGAACACAGGTGTGTTTATTCATCCTGCGTTCCCTTGTTTTTAAAACTCAAAAATTCTATTCTCTCTACATGAATAAACATTTTCTGAATTTTGTTTCCATTCTTATTGACATATTCGTTTTTAGCTAACTTTCCTTCCACCAAGATATGCGATCCTTTGTCAGTGTATTTGCACAACATTTCAGCGGTCTTGTTCCATGCGGTGCAGGCTACAAACAATGTTTCTTTTTCTTTCACAGCTAAATCGAAATTAACGACTTTCGATTCCCCAAAAGTTTTCAATTCCAAATTCGTCGAAATACGCCCAGTCATGATTACCTTGTTCATACAATTTTCGGAGCGGATATACATGATTCATCATGAGAGGAAACTCCCTTTTTCTCCTTATTTTTTACATCCTTTATTCCCCATTTTTTAATTTTGTTTCTACTTTGTAGCGTTGAAAAATTCAAAATAGAAAGTTCCATCGAATGGTTTTAAATCAACCATTCCATAATTCATACCTACTTTCACGATGTAATTCTTAGCGATTCGTTCATGCAATGTTTTTAAATACTCTCTAAATCCTTCCAAGTCCATTGATCTCTTGTAATGATTGCATGATCGACAGCTAGGAAACAAATTGTCAAAATCATCTGTTCCACCTTGACGAATAGATTTGACATGATCGACTTGCATATCTTTCAATTCAATTTTTTCACCGCAATAAGCACAACGTCTACCGAATTTATCGTACACCTTTTTTCGTACAGTTTTTGAAAAACTCATTTTAATTTCCTTCCTATTTTACGGTTTCAATTTTTATCAGCAATACAAGATACCTCTAAAAAATAGAGACTGTCATACTGATCAACATGGATTCGATCAGTCACCTTTCGACAATTTGCATCGTTTTTAGATAAAATCAGTGTTTTTTCTTTCGCATCAAGCACCGCTCGATCAAACCCAACATGAAGAGTTCTTTCAAAAGCACTTCTTATTACCAATACAAGATATTTTTTTGGATTACGAATTATGATTTCTTGATCGTAACCAAAATACATGTTCTTTTTCCAATTGCTAATTTCATGTGTGGATGATTCTTTTATTACTTCACAAACTACATCCAAAGTGTCAACGATTGTCATTTTTCCTCACTTTCTTCATATTTTTGTTGTTTAGAAAACTTTAGTTCATAGCAAATGATAATCATATCGAACAAAAGCATTCCCAAAATCAATTCAATCCAGTTTTTAGCCCAATAGCCGATAAACATCGCTATCAAAAGCATAAATCCATAGGGCAATAACTTCACTGCGTGGGAAAGGCATTGTTTTATCTTTTCCATCACTTTGACCTTTCCGCTCGAATAAACGATGAAGTAATATGATTCAATTCTTCATCATCTTTCAAAGCTCCCAAGATACGATCCAGATCGTATATATTCGCATACGTGATCGTGAGCTTTTTTTCAGTAATGTTGATTCCTGCGTCCGTCACATCAACCAGATGCTGTTTTACGGCTTTTAGCACTTCTTTGATCGCATTCGTCGATTCCGAAGTAGCTTTTTCTTTTGGCTTCTTTGCGGGTTCTTTTTTCTGCTCTTTTCCGGAAAATTCGCCCGTCAAATACTTTTGAACTTGTCGCCCAGAAATGTTTGTTCCATCCCGATTGATAAAATTGGTTTTCGTGGCGATCCAATCTCTTTTTGAAGTACCTTTTTGGATGCACCTTTTTTCTTCCAAAAGCTCAGCTTGCAACGGATTTTCGGCAGATTTTATTTGACGATCCAGCTCTTTGTCCTTTTGTTTGTAATGCTCGTAAACCTTCTCGTAATTTTGAATAATGACTCTTTTATCCTCTTCGGACAAATAACGTTGATGGTTGTCACCCATAATCATCGAGAGTTCTTCAACTTCACTTTCCGGTTTTCGTACAATATACATCGGGAACATGCCATCATGGCGACCTTCATTGTACAAAAGAAGCAAAGCTCTATAACGTGTTTCACCACCGATCAGAGTATAGTGTTTTCCGTCGCTGTCTTCTTGATAGTAGACACGCCCGTTATTAACATTTTCCCGCTCAATTTCGTTTGCTAACGCTTGGACTTCCTCATCGTAAATATGGAAGAAGTTCAATTTATTTGGACGAATATCGTTTACATGAATCAGTTCAAAAACAGGCTTGTTGCTTGCCATCTGTGTTCCTACTGTTCCGCCGTAAATCTCATCAATCATGCTCATAAGTGTCTCCTCTCCATCAAGTGGCTTGTTTTTGTAGACCACTTAAATTATTATAGCACCATTCTTGTTCATAAGAAAAAGGAACTGAGTTCCTTTTTCTATTCACTTATTCAAAGCTGTTGATTCAATCCTCATATTCTTCAAGACTTTGTTGTTCAAGATCACGGATTTCATCTAATGTCCATTCCACTTCTTCATCCTCAGAAATTTCGGGCATGTCCCGATATTGAGAATCTTCGATTTCATAATCAATTTGTTTGATGATTTCACCATCTTTTGATAATGAAATGCAATCATACGGGTAGTCCCCCCGCAGATAAGCATAGTTATCGCTCGATTTTGCCTGTTCAATACAGTCGTTGTAAACTTCCTCGGCATCCTCAAAGTTGCTAAATTCTTCTTCGTATTTTTTGTTTACAAAGTTATAAAAGCCGTGTTCAGTTCCATAACGCATTGAAACTACTTTGTAAATTGCTTTTTCCATGTTGTTGTTCTCCCCAAGGTCTTACCTTTTATCCGTCTCTATTATACTACACAATGTGTAGTAATGCAAACCTTTTTTCTTTTAATTTTTCTTGATTTCTTCATCTATCAAGAAAATATATCCTAAGAAAAGTCGAATAGAATCCGGGATATGCTTTCTATCCCAAACCCAGTTTTTGATGGTTCTATCGTTGATTCCAAGTTTTTTTCCTAACTTTTCAAGGTCAACAGTTTTGTTTGAACCACAGAAATCGGCAGGCGATGATTTAACTGTCTGCCAAACTTCCGATAGCATTTCTTCTGTAATGCCATCCTCTTTTCGCTTCTTATCTGAAAAGTGCTTTTGGAAATCGCCATAAGTATTGCATCTTTCAGCAACCTTATACAATTTCAAGTATAAACTGTATTTAATTTTCATATTCTTCCTCCAAATCTAAATTTCCATTCTACGTCGGGAATAGATTCTTTATCTAATCTAAAATGCTCTGGCAATGGAACACACGGGCGATCATCCATCCCGGCGGAAGCATTAAACCTTTCAATTGCTGCTTCGTAGGCATCGTGATCGTATTCTTCCGCAATGTGCGGGAATCCAGATCGTGCCAATTCGTCCATTGTGTCAGCACAATACAAACATCCGTTTTTTAATCGGATTTCATATAAATCACATTCCGCACCTGAGCCAATAAAATACGACTCTTCCCTGTTCCGTATCTGGTTTATCCTCACTTTTTTCTCCTTTTCAAATTTTATAATTTAATCCTTCGGTGTAACCCATGGCGTACGTGAAATAATCTATGTCGTCCCAGTTTGTCATTGATGCACGAGTCGCATTCTTTAGGGAAAATTCTTCCACAACCGCTGGTACTCCAACGACCGCTAATTCATACTTTTTTTCTAAATTCAATTCCTTTAAAGATTCTTCTAAAGCACTTCTAAGACCGTCGGCAAATCCTATCAAATAGCTGTATTTCTGCTTTTTGGATGGATATTGTGTAGATTTGTCAAATAAGGTTTGATCCAGATATTTTATCATCGCCTTTGCCACAGGAATAAAAAGTTCAACATCTTCTTTGAATCCACAAGCATAAAGCAATACATCGCTTCCGTTCAAACGTCCAACTCTTAGAGTATTGCATCGGAAATGTTTTGCCAAAGTCAAGATTGGATAAACATAGTATCCGTACTTAACTTCAAGTGGTTCGCTTTCTTCAATTTCATCCGAATCCGAATTTGACGGGATCTCATTTTTTTCAATCTTGTATTTGATTCTTAGTTTGTCCGCCATTGTAATAGCTGTAAAAACTTCTGAATCCGTTGCTCCAGATTCATGAGTAATCGCCATCAATTTTTTAATACGTTCAATTGCATCTTCTCTTTTCATAGTTGTTCTCCTCATGATTGATAATTGACGCAATGGCAAGGATTTCTTCGTTTTTGAAAGAATCACAAAACCACTCTAAATTTCCGACTGAATATGTTTCTAACATAACGAACCATTCGCTCTTTTGGTTTCTTGTAATAATTCTCTTTCTTTTTTTTCCTTTCTTCCAGACATCTGATTTGTTATCACGGCTTTTAGAGAAGCCCAATTCTTCTAATGCGTCTTTTCCCATGTTGCTGTTCTCCTTGGTGCTTTCCATCACCGACACAAGCTGTTTGCTTGTGTTTCGTCTTAATCTTCCAAGACTCATCAGGGCGATTTAATTTGAAATTTTAAACCACTTATCATAGCTTGATGATGGGCAATAACCGGCAACCG
Source organism: uncultured Bacilli bacterium (assembly GCA_910586425.1). The sequence continues at coordinate 84,343 of CAJUHL010000002.1, read as the reverse complement.
ACAAAACGAAATCATCGACCATTTCTGACAACCGATCGTCTAAATCGTCACCCACTAAAACTTGAATGTCCCCATTTGACAAACATGTGATTGGACAGTCCATAATAGGTTGAAAGTGTTTATAACCTTCATCCGTCAAACTTATATCATCATCCCATACAAGACTTGCTCTTGTTTCAAAATTTCCAAATAATTCACAATCTAACTCTTTTCCTGTGTTCAAAAGTTGTTTCAATGTCATTTTGTTGTTCTCCTTTAGGATATTGCATCCTTTTCTATCTGGTTTTATTGTACTTCACATTGTGTAGTATTGCAAGTTTTTTTCAAAAAAAGTCGCCCATTTTAGCGACTCTTTAAAATGTTTTTTTGCCATTCTTTTTGTTGTTCTCTTTCTGCTTGACTCATACGCTCATTCGACACTTTCCCTTTCTTATGCAAGCATCGAAGATGGGTAAGATTTGCCTGTTTTTTTCTACATTCCTCACTACAAAGATTGCCCGAAACAGCGTTGTTAAATTCTTTTCCGCAATACACACAAACCTTAATGCGATTTTGAGAAGCGATTTTTTTCGCTTCGGCACGTTTTTTTCGCTCACGTTGACTTTTCTTTCTTTCTCTTTGCTTTTCCAGATTGGCTTGTTTTGCACAATCTGGACAATACTTTTGCAATCCCCCTTTTACAACATACTCTTTCCCGCAACGTTGACAAGTATCTATCGTTCCAAGCGGTCGCCGATTGTCCTTATTCGTTTGATAACGCTTTTTTGCGTCTGCTTTTGCGTAATAAACACATTTATCGCAATACTTAGAGCTTGGAAAGCCTACAAATGGTTTTCCGCATTTTTCGCAAATTTTATCTTGATATACTGCATTATCACGCCTTTTACTAGCACAAGTTGGGCAAAGATACGACAGTGACGGATCTTTGACAACAGGAGTATAGATTTGCCCACACTCCGCACATTTTCTAATCGCTTTTACCATTCACCTATTTCCTCTTCATATTCTTCGACCCATGATCCTTCAAGCATCCATCCGATTTGATCGTATTCAATGTCTGGATAGTATCCATTTTCTTCGTAAAACTTTTGAAAGTTTGCCTCTACAATATCGGTCACGTCTTCTGCAATATCGTCATTATCTAAAATGTCTGAAATCCGATCTTCAATTTCTTTGTCGCCTTCGTAATCGTTAAGCTGTTTCAAGGCTTCCAGTCTATGAGATCCTGTTAATAATTCGTCACCATTGATAAGGATCGGGCATCCAATCCACCCTTTTTCTAAAATACTTTTCTTGATTTCTTCCACTTTTTTCTGATCGGTTTTATTTATTCCGTATTTTCCCTTGATTTGCCAAAAATTCATAGGTGTCTATCTCTCTTTCTAAAATTCGTCATTCGTTAGAAAAGTGATCACGTTCTTTTTGTATGTATCCAAATCTCTTTCATGGAATGGGCAAATCTCACATGGTTTATCTTCATCCAAACAACATCCGATATTGCACATTCCACCTGTTGCATACATGCTATCAATGATTTTTATCAATTTTTCTTTGTTTACTGAAATGTATTCTATGCTATCTTCTTCTATTTTACGAATAAGATACGTTAATATTTGTGCTTGAACATCTTCAATATCGCATAAATTGTATTCGTTTGGTAATTTTTTCTCACATATTTCTGCGGCTTTATCGGAATGATAATCTCTCAGGCTCTTCAAATAATCTAAAAATTTTGTTGTCATATTTTGTTCTCCTCCAAGGTGTTTACCTTTTATCTACCTTTATTATACTACATAATGTGTAGTACTGCAAACTTTTTGTAAAGAAAAAAGTCGCTTGTTTTAGCGACTAATATTGTATCTTCATTACTGCGAATAAACGACCAACCAATGGATTTTGTTCGTATGTCTCCATATACAATGACGGAATTTCGTTTTTGGTTTGGATGCGAATAATTTCATTTGCTGATTGACATGCAAGCTCCACATCGAAACTTTTTAATGTGTCAATACGTGAATCAATCGAATCAATATGTTTTTGAATCTTGTTTTTAAATTTTTCAATATCAATGCGATTTTCTTCATCGGTGATTGTATAAGTAGGATTTTGAAAAGAAATAGAGTATGGGTGCCGATCTATAAACTTCGATGAAGTCATTTTATAGATACCCCAAGAATCTCTATAAACGTTCCAATCAGAATTTTCTGTTAAAAAACTGCAAAACCGTTTGTTCAAAACTTTTCCATTCCACTTTTCAAGGTTGGGAATTTCCAGCAAACTAGAAATTTCTTTTTTTAATGAATTGTATTTTTCCAATTCAGATTGATAAGTAGATTTGATGGATTCTATTTCTTTTTCAGTAAATGTAGTAGTCATGATGTTATTCTCCTTTTAGCAATTTTCTTTTTTCAATTGTTCGATAAATTTGTTTGCTTCCGTTTCCGAAAGAAACGAGATTTCTTTCACTCCCCTAGTTTTAGGTTCAGGAAGAAAATCTAAATTGTCTTTACGAATTTTATATTTGAGTTCTCCATTTTTCATAACTCTATAAGTCACAGTCCATACTTGCATTTCAGGGATCAAATCGAAGTTTGAGTATTCGATTTTTTTATCTGTTTCAAAATAACCAAATGCTACCCGACCGATCGAATCAATGAATTTAGGTTCATCGTAGTTAATGATCCTGTCGTTTCCTTCTGGTTTAGGCGTACAACCAATAAATAATGGTCTCAGTGTGCTGTAGTATTTCATAGTGTTGTTCTCCTTGATGATTCTTTTATCACCGACACAAGCTGTTTGCTTGTGTTTCGTCTTAATCTTCCAAGACTCATCAGGGTGATTTTTAATCAAATTGTACAGGGCAGATGCGATATATAACTTCTACCTTTCCATCCAGTTCATAGACAAACCGTTTATAGGGCGGTTCGTAGTAAAAGGAACAAACAACTGGAAGTTCTTCTTCGTCAAATTCTTCACGAACCAATTGACGAATTTCATTGTATGCTTCTTTTTTTGTGTCATACAACTTATTTCCGGAAATTCTAGTTTGGAATTTTGATGGTGACCACGGATATGTTTCAGTCACGATGTATTTTGTCATTTTGTTGTTCTCCTTTAGGATTTTTTATCCTTTTCTATCTGTCTTTATTGTACTACATAATGTGTAGTAACACAAGTTTTTTTCAAAAAAAGTCGCCTATTTTGGCAATATTTAAAACGGTTTTTATTGTTTTTCAATATAGCAAAATCAGGTAAAACACTAGAGTATTGCGGATGTTGTAAATCCTGTAGTATAGTTAAAAAAAGGAGAAAAAATATGGAAACGTTAAAAATTAAAACAGTGGACATTTCACAAAGAAAAAACTATGAAGTAGAAGACATCATAAAAGATCTGGAAGAAACTCAGGAAGGTATCTTTTTTGTAAGAGGCAGTAGTCCTTCACTGACTGCTTTTGGTATGAATGAGAACGGCATCGAAGCAGACATAAGTATTATTCCGGTCTGTTACGGAAATGGCAAAGAAACAGAAACGAACGTAGACTTTAGAAACGTAGCTCTCAAAGACCTATATCACAAATATACGGTTCTGACTGGAAAACGCCCAGCCAAATCATGGGATCGTTCAAAGACTTTTCTAAAATGGTTGGAACAGATCGACTACATAAAAACAGATTACGTCATACTAAATACGTCATACTAATATACAAATTAGAAAAAACACACCCTGTCCTGTGACAGAGTGTGTTTTAATCATAAGAGCTATCCAATTTTTACTTGCTTTCTTTTATCGCCTTTTGGGCGATTTCTTTAGCTTCTTTAAAACTTTTCCCTCGAAGCCATTCAATAAGTCCCTTTCTTGATTCAGAAAAAACACTTCTGTCATCAAATGGACACGTGAAGCATTCATGATCGCATTCGTCCATCAGGATATAGCAAAATGTCTCGTAAGACCAAAGATTGTCGATGATATGATTCAATCTCTCTTTATTTGCTTCGATTTGCTCAGGCATTGTTCAATTCAATTCCGAAATAATCTTTCAAAATTCTTTCTTCACCGATTTCAGAGATTGCTTTGTCGAGATCGTTTTTCGACGCAAAATAAATATCATTTCCTTTAAAGTTTAAGGTACATGATTTTCTAATTCGCCTCAATGCCACATCCGTATCCACATACCAGTTCCTCTTGGCGAGCGTAAACTCATACCCGCCAGCAAGCCGTTCCAATTCCGCTTGCACCTCGTCGTGTTTCTGCCGTTTTAGGATACTCTGGACAGCTTCTCTATTCTCAGCATTATCTTCTTCGATATATGGAAACGACCAAATATCTTCTGTGCATGGGCGAATCAAATCGTCTTCAGAAAGTTGTTTTTTTGTTTTTTCGTTGTTCATATTTTTTCTCCCTTAAGATTTTTCTTCTTAACTTCATCTTACAAAATAACTAGTAGAAATGCAATCAGCTCTATTATTTTTTAGCTTTCCATTTTCTTTAAAATCGCATGAACAAAATAACGATCGGTGCTGTTCAAAAAAGAAGAAAGTGAACCGCCTACATCAGCACATGTATATAAAGTTATCATGTTGTCATTTTCTGAAATCTCTGGATTGGTTGAATAAAAACTCTTTGCTTTGACTTCATCAAAATAGATGTTCAAGCTATCCCTGCTTTTAATATCCGGCTGATTGGAAGTCGAAAAGGCTTTTTCCAGATAAGCTGAAAAAATATCCGCTTGATAAACCGCATTCGGAGTGATGACTTGAAAAGATGGATTTTTCAAAAAGTATGATTCATCCATATATTTTTTTAAAAACGAGAATTTCCCGTTTCCCCCAAAAATGTTATGCCCGTATACAAAAGTATTGTAAGATGTAAAATCTGGATTGGAGCGATAGTCCATGAATATCGAACCTTGCTCATCGTATTTTTTGTATAAGTTCTTATCCAAGTAAAAATCGTTGTCAGACGTTTGCAAAACAGGAAAAGATGTATCGGTATTCGGAAAATAAAGAAAGGCAACCACGTCCTTATTGATTGCCCATATTTCTTCAAATGCTTTTTGAATCGAAGAACGATCATCAACCTCGATCGTCTCCACGGTCTTTTCCACCTTGTCATCAATTCCGTTTCTTTCCAAATATTTTAAAGTGAAAAGAATAAGCGGGATCAGTGATCCGATCAATGTTAAATAAAGGATGCACATTATAATTTTTCTTCTCATTTCTCACTCTCCGTATTCAGTGTTGAATAATATTCTTTCACTTGTTCTCTTCCTTCTTTAGAAATTATTTCTAACTGTTCACCGGAAACACTATCTATTTTTTTGTCGTTTTCATCGTAAATATCGTAGAACTTATCATCGACCAGATACATGACAGCACGTTTTTCAAAATTGCTCCAAGCCACTAGCTTTTTATTCAGATAAACATATTGTTTTGTATAAGGCAGTTTGACGCAATATTGAGTATCCGTGCTTCTGGATTCATCAATCATATTGCTACTAAATGACATACCTTTGATATATCCGTTCAACTCCAAAGACTTCCCACGAATGCGTTCCAATTCAGTCATACGACTTTTTAGATAGGTGATATAAGCATACTGTTTATTCGCTTCTCGTTTTTCTTTTGTGCAAGCTGAAAGAAATTCTCTCACTTCGCTCAATTCAGGATTTCCAAGTTCTTCACTCACTTGTAAATGCTTTAAAACTGCTTCCGTAGGTTCTACTTTTTCTGTGCCATGCAACTGCACCTGTTCTTCATAGATTTTATATTCGTTGTACGTTTCAAGATAATCCTTTGCAAGCGGTTCATTTTTTAAAAATTCCGTTGTCAATGATTTTTGTTTTTCATAGCTTGCTTCTCTTTCTTCCAATTCGGATAACGTTTCTTTGATCCGATTTTGCAAATCTTCATACGAATAGATTTCTTCAGCATTTAAAAAATCTAGTTCTTTAATCAACTGGTTATATCGTTTCTTCTCTTTGTATCTGTTGTTATAAAATTTCGGACAGTAATCACGTTCTGCCAAATTCATAGTCGAATTTTTAATTGCGATCATGGAGTTAGTGGCGGATTCTTTAATCGAAACGAATGCACCTTGAATTTCAGGAATTTTTTCAAAGTCAAATTGATAATCAACACCGTTTCTCGTTTTTTCACGATAAAACTGCCGAAGTGCATCTTCGCCATATTCTTCACCTAATTCTTTCAAACTGGTGAAGCGATCTTTTCCAAATGGCTTCACTTTAATATACTTTCCACGTTTGATTTCATATCCTTCAAGAGCCAAGTTTTCAAGCAATTCATCCAAGCTATTCGTTTCTGCTTTCACCTTTTCGATTTTGTCAATAATAATCGACTTCCAAGATACGGTCAATTTTTCATAACTAGATTCATTTTTCCCTTCATAATTTTTTCCTTTAAAGCGTCCGATTGCTTTCACTTCATCCATGACATGGCATCCATATGATTTAGCGATGCGGTCGCTTGATTCACGCAATCCATATAAGCCTTCCTTTTTATTTGCAAGACGATCTTCTAATTTTCTCCCACTTAAATTTGTAGCATTGATTATGATGTGATTATGAAGGTGTCCCCGATCGACGTGCGTGCATACGACACATTGATAATCTGTATAGATTTCTTTACAAAGTTTCAATCCAATTTCGTTTGCCATTTCAGGCGTGATGTTATCACGAATGTCAAAAGACTGAACGACATGATAAGCCACCCTTTCATCTTGCTCATTATGAAATTTAGATTGAACAGCAACCATTTCTTGTTCCGCAAAACGAAGATTACAATTATAAGCACTTTTCAAAAGTCCATGATCGGTTTTCTCTTCGTTTTCGATATAATTCAAACATTGTGATAATCCATTCCCGTTTTGTCCGGCATGAATGACAATTCTTTTTGTATACGGCATAATTTCCCCTCTTTCTAATCTTCAAACAATTTTTCTTGTTTTGCATAAACTTCTGGATTGCTATAAACTTTACGAGCCGAAACCCACAATACTTGATTTATCAAACGAATCAATTCGGAAATCAAATCTGCTATTTCTTGATTCTGCTTTCTTAATTGTTCCTTATCCAAATTCGATAAATCGGTTCGCATCATGATTTTTTCTTGCTCCAAACTAAACCGCTCAATCTTCTCAACCAGCCGATTCACACATTCATTGACTTCGACTTTTCCGTGCAAATCTTCTACATAAATATTTTCATAGATTCCTACCGCTCTCAAATAATCCGAAAGATTTTGAAATCCGTATTTCTCCATTTTTTCTTTTAACAACAATCGCTCATTCTCATTGAGAAAAACATTCACTCTCTTTTTTTTGTCCTCTAATATTCTTCTTGCCATAGTCCTCTTTTTATCTCCTGTAATAACCGTTTGTAGTCATACAAATTTTCAATGTATTTTTCTTTATAAACATTTTGCTCGATCCACTTCACACCTTCCGCTGATACAATGGTTTTCTTTTTCACTAATAAAACGGCATCGGGAATGCTTCGTTTCAATTTACGAACTGCCGAATAAATGCTTCTTGATGATTTTCCAAAATAAAGCATCAACTCTTTGGTATACATATTCCGATAAGCAACCCGTTCTTTTCCTATTTTCAATTCCTGCTCCAATCTTTTGATATTCCTTTTCACAAATTCGATTTCAGCAGTCTTATAAGGCACGTCAAAATTCAAGTATACTTCCTCGACCCACTTCACACCTTCTAAATACATCCAAAGTTCTTTTTCCCCATCCATATTTGTTCTGTAGCAGAGCCAACGATCGGCACGATGACTCCGATTACACTTCTCTTTTATCCATTTCATCTGCCAATCAGACAGCCCAAACTGATTTTGAACATCTGAAAATCGCATCCTCTGAAATTCCAATTTTTTTCACCCCTCTCTATGTATGCAACGTTGACGCCTTTATATATAGCAAGCATGGTGTGGATACACACCTTTTGCTTGTTAGGGGATACCCCTAAGACCCTTTATCGTAGAAATTCAGTTTCCTGAATTTCCAATTTTTAGGCTCATTTCTTTTCAGAAATGAACCAAGTATAAGTAAGTTTTTTCTCTCCTGCATCCTGCTTTCTCCTCTCATTTTGCTTGTGTCTTTTGATAAACTTCATCATTGATATTTCCAGTTATCAATGTTTTTCCGATGCTTTCCACCGCCTTTTTGAATGTTGTATGAGTCTGTAGAACGAAACGCCCGAATCAAATTCTTCTCCATACGGTTCATATAGGATGGCTGGCATCGTTGGAACGTGAAGTAAATAAACTTCCCTTTTTGATAATCACGGAAGACGTTTTTATTGCCACTTCCGGTTAAGTGCTGCTTCATTCTTTTGGATAAATTGAGTGATTGCCCAATATAAATATCATCAAACTTTTTGTAATTTTCATCGCAAACAGGAAAAGAAAAAATCAGGATGACATAACACCCTGATTTTGAAAACTCTCCATTTTTATAGATGGGATTCTTGCTTTTTAGAAAGCGATTCGCTTCGATAAAGCGACTTGATAAAACCTTATCTCTAATCTTCTTGTCTTTGATAAAGCGAAAAATAAGAACGAAAGTCATGAACAAAAAGAGAAACACGAAGACGATTTCACACATCAATTTTCCATCCAAAACAGTAAAATAATGATAGATTTTTTCAAGCATCATATTCATAATCGTCTTCCTCTATCGTGTTTTCCGACTCAAAATTTTCATACGCAACATCCAGTTTCCCATCCGTTTTCTGTAGATTTTCTTCCACATTCTCTTTCATTTTAGCAAACATTTCTTCCGACTTTTCAATCACAATGGAGTTTCTTTTGGTATTGGTACAAGCGATTGCGAAGTTCCCGGAACCACCGAATTGATCGAGTAAAAGTTCATCTGGAAGCGAAATATATTCAATAATGGATTCCAATAACTCCACCGGTTTTTCGGCTTCCATGACCTTATCCTTGCTGTTTTTTGGTTGAAAATCAAACGCTTTAGGGAGCATTCCCGACGTTCCTTTCATGTAACAAACATCCAGTCCATTCGCTAAAAGAACATCTTTCACTTGATAGGAAGACAAGCCTTTCACGTCAATTCCATGTTCTGTAGCAAGCTGAATATTCTTCTTAGCGTCCAGTTTTAAACTCCTCGGTTCTCCTTTAGAAAAGATCATAACGTCTTCTGTATTGTGTGCTTTTCTACCGGTATTCGATACAAAATTGCCTTTTACCCATGGCACTTTGGCAAAATATTTGAACCCATTTTTAACCGCCATCTGCTTAATTTCGTATAGATATTGATAGTTTACTTCGTTCTCTTCCGGTAAAAATTCGATGCAAAAAGCTCCATCTTTTAGCACTCGCATCTTCTCCTTAAAATCTTGTTCTGTGTATTTGAAAAGCTCATATTGAGCAAACTTTCGATTGCCACCGGTCAATGATTTGGACAGATCGTAAGGATGATCCGTCACAATTCCATCAATGGATTTGTCCTTGATGAACGACAGATCACGCCCATTTCCGTTAATTAAAAGGCAAGTAGTCAGCTTGCCTTCTAATTGTTTTTCAACTTTATAAACGCCCCTAGCAACACGCCTAAAGATACCTATGTCAATTCCTTCATAGATTCTGGCACGGATAGATTCGTCATTGACTTGCATGTTTTTATTGACCTTCACAAGCTCTGTTGCTTCTTTTAACGTGAATTTTTCATCGTCCATGAAGTAATCAAACAAACTAAATTGGATAGTATCAAGACTCATTTTCGGTATCCTTTCTATCTGTAGAAGGAGAAAAAGCGATTGGATATTTCTCTTCTAAATCGAGAAAAGTTTGATAAATCTTTGCACACTTTTGCGGATTTTTATTGATAACGGCGTCCTCAATTCCATTAAATAAAGTCCACCACTCACCTTCGTTTAAAGGAAATCTACGTTGAAATTCTTCAACATCCACTTCCACTTTATTTGAAGTGATCGCCTCTTTAACTCTAAGGTTAGTACACAGATAGTAAATGAGTAATCCCAATTCCAATTCCGAATTTTCGTCAAATTCATAGTCAAAAGTGATGCTCCAATCGTATTCAGAAGCCACACAGGTAAACTCTGTTTCGTCCTCATGATCGCTCATATAATCAATAAGAAGCGGATTCATAATTGGTTCTTTTTCAAGTATATCTTTCTTATGTTCGGCTTTAATAGCCTCTACTAAATCGCCAAATAGGTAACTTCCATCTTCGTTCTTCGCACCCCATTTTTGACTTAAATAATTTAAAAAGCCGGCATCTTCAACGTTCAAATCATTCAAATTGATTGAATGATTTTCCAAGAATTTTAGAATCATTCCATCTTTACAAATTGGTTTATCTTCATCAAAAAGAACACCAATCGTCGTTCCGTTTTGATTGATAATTGCACAAGATAATTCGTTCAAATTCATTTTCTCTAAGATCGTATTTAATCCTTTTTCCAATTTTGTCGCACTCATTTTACATTCCCTCCGCAAGTTCTTCATCCATGTTAAACAATGTTAAGTTCCCATTCGTATCCTCTTCAAGATCGGGATAATCAATCTCAGCGGATGATTTTAAAGGCAATGTGTCTTCCTTTGGAAGCTCCATAATAAATTCATGTAAAAGATTTTTTTCTCTCAATTCACGAATATATTCATCCATACATTGGTTGATTATTTGTCTTTCTTCTCCCTCTGGATAAGCATGAATCAGTTTCATGTTTCCGTCATCATCCATCAGATAATCGACAGCAGAATTAGCGTGACCGCATAAATAATCGCTTCTATTTTCTAACTTATCCATGATATAACAAGCAAAAGAACGGGCAAACATTTCAACGTCAGACGCCCAATATCCATACGTATCTTTGCTGTAAGTGCCATCAAATATTTTAGAATTTTCAAAAAAATCCGTCTTAGCCGTATACGTTTCTCCATCCTTTTCAACTTTCTTATATTTCATTTTTTCCATCAAATTCTTTAATGATTTTGGACATTTTTCCGAATAACTAAACTCTGATGCAAAGGTTCTTCCCTTTAAAAAAAAGCCTAATTTCTTTCCGATATAATCATCTAGTGCATGTCCCCATTCATGAGCAAGGTTTCCTGCACCATTTTCTCTTGTTAAATTGATTTCTACGTTCATTGCGTCGTAATGAGCACTCGCCGCATTCTTTCCACCATTGCCGGATGTTGCAAAACCCAACTGCAATTCACCTTCAAAGCCAATATTTGTTGGATCTATTTGAAGTACCCGACTCAAATCCATAAGTGCATCATACCCTAAGTTGGTTACTTCTTTCCGTTCATATTGCGGAACGGAGTTACCATAATCATTACCGCCAAACTGAAATGTATCTTTTAATTCCATCGACGAAATGTTTTTTCCTTGACGATAACTAACGCCATTTCTAACGACATGCTCTAATTGTGGTGGAACAAATCGCTTTTTCTTTGATGTTTTTGAAGCTCTTTTTGTTCCTTGTTTATCCGGTGCATGGTCGATGATATATTGCTCACAATCCCGATAATGTTCAAAATTATTTGCGATAAACGTTCTTCCCTGTAGGATAAAAAAGGTATCATCTTTCCAATTTTTTTCATCCGCAAAGTCGCCTTTCGGATAAAAATATCTTGTTCCCCCAAACCTTTTTATCTTCATACACTGATTTCCATTTTCCATTTTTTCAAAGATGGAATCCTTTTTGCTGTAAGGAAGAACCTCATATTGAGAAAGAAGTATTTGTTTATCGGAATAACAAAACTGCTTCTTTTTTATCTCATAATCAATTGTTTCCCATCTTCCAATCTGTAAAGCTCTCAACAATTTATTTGGAAAAAATCCCTCTGCTTCATCTTTGACTTTCACATAGTGATAGTAACCTAAAGGTTCAATATACTTTGGTGAAACCACATCCGGATAAAATCTTTCTGCGTCATAATCGTTATGAAGTTTCATCGTTTCTTCTTTAAAAAAAGTCACAAAGCTGGTGTAGTCTTTACATATTTTTTCAATTTCATCCGCTGACGCATTATAAGGAAAAGTCGGTTGAGCAGGTAACGAATCTCGAATTTTTTTCATATAATACGCAACACGAATCGGTAATCCTGATGCTACCAACTCTTCATAATTCGGTTTTTTCCAGATGTTATTTTTCTTGACGAATTGATATTTTTCTTTCAAATTCAGTTCGTCCAAGTCTTCCAATGTTAGACCACTACTCTTCCAACGATACTTTTTCGCCCCACCTAACGGTTTTCCGACGGCTTCATATCTCATAAATCTATTCCCCTTTCTTGTCTACATTTTCTTTCGAAATATCCAAAGTCATTAGCTCTGGTTCATCATTTGGGTATTCGTCATAGCCTTCGCTGGAACTTTCACTTAAGCTCCATTCTTCCAGCAATCTTTCTTGTAATGTCATTTCCATCTGTCTTTCTCCGTCCTTTCTACATTTCCACTTCTTCTTCATCCTCTTGTTCTTCTTGAACTTCCGAATGCTCTTCCATCATTTCAAATTCGCCTTTTTCCCTGATATAATCAACGATTTTGTCTGCATCTTTAATAGCATCAAACAACACTTTTGGATCTTTTTTTAGTTCGGAAATCCAGCTTTGGATATAGGCTTTATGATTGTTGATATGGTTTTCATCCGCTTGAAGTCCCAGCTCAGCCATTAAAAAAGAAGAACCGATTTCCGCTCTCAGCTCTTCCATGGCGTATTTTTGAGAACCAAACAAGCCGCTCATATCACGATTCAAACGATTCGGATGACCTGTCGCATGACAAGATTCATGTAACTTAGTCGCATAATATCCATATTCAGTATGGAAAGTCGTCATCGGTGGCATTGTGATTTTATCATCCTTAGGATTATAGAATGCTTCATCGCCGATTTCTTCGTAATCGACACCTAAGTTATTTATGATGCTATCTACGACCTGATTGCTGTTATATTCAATGGTAGGGACTTCCTCTTTTTCGATCTTCTCACATACCAACTCGTAACGCTCTTTCAACTCTGCAAAACGTTCTTTCTTTTCATCGAAAGATGCCTTCTTATCCTTTTTAATCTCCTTTATTAAGCGATAATATTCGGATGCTTTTACATACTCACATCCATCCTTAATGTAGTGTCTATGCTCCATTTGAGCATTGACATTGAACACGTTGAACGATGAACACATTAAAGAAAAGGCTTCAATACGCTGCTTTTTTTCCTCTAAACTCAAAGAAGGATCATACTTAATTTTATTTGCCCAGTCCGTAAATTCTTTAATCTTCATCGACTGTTTCGTTTGTCTATTGTAGTAATAATAAAATTCAAGGGGTACAGATTTCTCTCCTTTTTTTACATACCATTCATTTGCTTCTGCCTGATTGACCGTACACCAACGGCTGTCTTCGTAATGTTTCGTTTTTTGCATATGACACAATAACACTTTGTTGCACATGCGATATGGTGTTTTCGTGATCGCATTATGCGGTGGATTGCTTACCCAATCCTGATGCCAAGGCAACTGTTCTTGCTCCAATGCTTTGATATATTCATCAACTAGCATTTCTCGTGTTTTACTTGTCTTATTCTTCATTTTCATATGTCCTTTCCTGTTCATTTAACTAAAAAAAGGCACCAGATAAATATATCTGATGCTCATTTTATTGTTCGTTTTTTTCTTGATTATTTTCTTTTTCAGTATTCTCATTGAGTGATTCATCAATATCTTTCATCACTTTCTCGTATCTTGATTTCAATGATTTTAGACCCTTTAATTGTTCCATAATCAACTCGTTTTCGAATTGTTTTGTTTCGATAATATCATCATTCTTCTTTTTATCGTTTTCCAGTTTTGCAATTTTGCTGTTCAACTGTCTAATTCCACCATTCATTTTTTGTTCCACCTTTCAATCTTATTTTATATAATTCCACAAAAAAAAGAAGCGTTGCACTTCTTTTAACGATCATCTTTTTCCTCGTCAGTTTCTTCTTTTTCAAGTAATTCTTGATATTCTTCACTATACGAAGTTCCGTCCAAACAATGTTCAAATATCCAATTTTTTAGTTCAGCCATCTCATTCGTTTCATAATAATGAACCAACTTTTCTTTAAATTTTCCATCCAATTCAACAGGAATTGATAGTATTCCTCGTCCATGTTCAATCAAAATTTTATTAGCAACTAAAGTTGCCATTCGTTTATTTCCGTCTTTGAATATCTGTTTTCGCATCATCCATAGCATGATTGTAATAGCTCTTTCTGTATCATTTGGGATCTTCAAAAGTTCATGAAGTTCAACATGCAATTGGTCTGGATTTGGTATTTCTGGTCGCCATGATGTCCCGCTAATTAGGACACCATCGACTCTAATTTGACCTAAATCATAGTGAGGCAAATCTCCTTTTGCGATCAATTCATGTAGGTTTTCCATATAACCTAAATCAAGCGGTTTTGAAATATTTTGTAAAATATATTGCCAACCATCACGCAAACAACATACTTTACTGATCTCCGAAGGCTTCAACTTTTCAACATTTACATCGTTTAAAATATCGTTCGTTTCAGCAAAGGTAACGGCGATTCCTTCCAAATTTGCACTCTTATAAACAGAATCCACTAATACTCTTTTGGCACAAAAAACATTGTCTTCTAATTTCATTTTATATTTATCAATCATAAACGTCACTCCTCTCTTCTTTTTTTATATTATACCAAATATTTGTCATATTGTGTGCGATATATTATATCCTAACAAACTTTGTATTCTGTATTCAGAAACGATTTCATTGCTTCTTTTACCGCAAAATTTTCGATTTTATCGAAAGTTTCTTCGGAAATAATGCCATCAATGATACATTCTTTCAAGTCGAAATATTCATTATCCCTACCTTCATGGCGTGGAAATTTTAGAATATACCAATTGAAATCATTCATTTTCTCTTTCATTTTTCTAACGACATTTTTTCCTTTTTCACTGAGTTCAACTTTATTCACATGGAAATAAAATAACAAATCATTCTTTTTTCCAACCAGATAGCAATAATAATCGTCATAGCCTTTGAACAGATAACTATTTTTGATGTACTCTAAATCCTCAAATACAACCTTACTTTTCATAGTCTTCTTCTCTCCGTTCATTTTCGTACTCGTCAATCAATTCTTCCTGCGAGTCCCAGTGATCGTATAACGATTCCGGCGTCCACGGAATGTACTTGTCGTTCTCTCTAACTCTTTCTTCCAATGTTTTCGTTTCTCTCGTTTTCATACACTTCTCCTTCTTTAAATCTACTCAAAACGTGCTTCCATGCCATAATAGATGCCGTTAGCATCCTGAAGCGGATAGCAACCGCCCGTATACCCCGTTATATACGCCATACAGGCTCCTGATACGTTTTCCATGTTATACCCCTCAGAGAATAAAAATTGCTTGTTTCCGGGGTTTTGTGGAGCTACAGGAGCGGGTGTGGATGGAACGACTGGTTGCGGTGCAGAAGGAACCGATGGAGCAGGTTGTTGTGGCTCTACATAAACTGGTTCTTCCGCAGGCGGTTGCTGTGTTCCCGCAATCTCTTCTTGCTTTTCTTCAATGGAAGTTTCTTTCTTTTCTTCTGCTTCTTCTTTTGGTTTGTCCGCTTCTTTCTTCTTAATCACAACATCCAGTGTAGCAATTGTTGTGTTTCCAGCCTTATCGGTTACTTGATAAATGATCGTTTGATCTCCGCTTTTTGTGGTATCAATGGTCGTGTATCTAACCTTATCCAGTAAATCCCCATCTTTTTCATCTTTGGCTGTACGTACATATGATAAATAATCAATCGTATCCCCTTCTTTGATTTCAATGGATTTTTTACTTAAAATAAGCAGAGGAGCTGTACGATCCACCTTCTCAACCTGTTCTTCCATTTTGGCTACAGATTTTTTACTGGGTTCGTAAATATACTTATATCCTGCATATAGACTTCCTGATAATATCAAAACCAAAAAGGAGCTTATCAAAAACTTTTTGCGTTTATTCTTTTTGTGGACTCGATATAGCTTCAATAACTCCCTTTCCTTTTCCGTCAATTCCATTCATCATACCCCCTTTACTCACAGATGTTTACATAGATGTCATAGTCTTTGTTATCGCTTTCGGCAAAACCAATGTAGACATAATCCCGGTAGGTTTCGCTTTTTGGAATCTCTGTAAATTCAAAAGGAATCACCTCTTTGATTTCATCTTTCTTGTCGCTTTTATAGTAAACAATATATCCAGAAACGGTCAATTTTCTTTTCGCTTTATTTTCGATTGAAATAAGCGGTTGTCCGCTATCATTTTTTCGATCCGGGAAAAATTGAACATCAATATTGTCCTGCATCAAAACTTTGCTTGATTTTTTTCCATCTTCGTTGCTTCCTTCAACGGGTGCAATTTTTAAACGATTGGCTTTAAAATCAATCGGCAATTTGCCCTCACGAGCAACTTTGTTATTTGGATTGGTCGTTTCAAGCACATATGTTTGTCCGGGATTCAAATTGATGTTGATTTCATCATCGTAGTTTTCGTTATGAACGCCGTTTTCATCTTTCTTTTCAATGATACCTGATAAATTTACCTGAAACTTATTGTCGTTTGTTATAAGAAGCAGTGTTTCGTTGTTTGAATCACCGTAAGGTACATATTGAATATCCACTTTTTTCATTGCATCTTTGAATATATCCACTTTTTCAACCACCGGTTCTGGTTTTGTAAAAAACTCTTTATAAACGTATAAACCACCAAACGAAACGATTACCAATCCCATTAGGATCATCGCTATTTTTTTACCCATTTTTATACTCCTTTCATAATAAAAAGCACCTTATCTTGTATAAGATGCTTTGACCTTTTATGGTTCGATTTCTTCTTGTTCTTCTGTTTCGTTTTCGTTTTGTGCTTCCTCTTTTGATGTATATTTATGGTATTCATCCTCTAAACGATATTTTAAATCTTCTGCATCATCGGATTTTAAAAACTGATTATAAGCAATTGCTTTAAAACGTTTATCCTTCATCAATGCACTTACTTGTTCCATTGTAACATCTGGAATCGTATTCATAATTGCTTCAATATCTTCAAAAGCTGCTTGCTTGTAATAGTAGCTATTTAAGGAAATTTCTACACTTGAAGCACTTCGTTCAAGTAGGCTCACATAAGCCTGTTTTTTATTGCCAAAATAATGTCCTTGATCGTAGCCTCGATCATTCTTAATCCAAGTAACATAACGATACCCCTCGATTGCATCTTTGTTTTCGCCAAGCACGATCCCATATTCTCCATTCAAATTGATCGAATGTAAAATCTCATAGTTTCCGTTTTTTTCACTCATTGTTTTTACCCTTTCCTACGTTATCTTTGAAATAGCACAAATATCTGGTATTTCCATCTTCCTTCTGAATGTTTTGAATTTTAAATTCTTGCGATGAATTGATGCCGTAATTGTATGCCATGGAGTAATTGGAAAACTCCATATCGTCCAACTTTTCTTCACCTGTAGAAGTTCCTTTCATCCAAATATCTTCTAAAGGTTCTTCTTCTTTTGGCTTCGCATTTTCTTCTGCACCTTTTACCATTTCAACGTACTCCGCAATTTCCTGATCGTTTAGATTCCAAGATTTCGGAATTTCCACGTTATCAACGATAATCACATCCATTCCTTGTTTGTTTTCGCCGTCTGTCGCATTGGAAAGATCGACAAGTCCTTTTACTTTAAAATCTCGAATTGGATTTTTGCAATTCAATTTCAACTTCTTTGCCATTTCGTTATCATAGACAACTTCTATGGATATTGTATCTCCATTTGAAAGTGCTTTTCTGGGGAAAGCGGTATAATCGAGAGTTTCAACGAATTTTTCTAATTCTCTACTTCCCATAGTATCAATCGGATTTTGAATTTCTTCAATTACACCTCTTCCGTTTTGCCCTGAATAAATGATTTTTATGTCTTTTGTAAGGTCAATGGAATGCTCATTTTGCTTTAAACAAGTCCCAACAAAAAACAAGAGAATCAAAAGTCCTGTAACTCCAAGTCCTAAGCGAAATACTGTTTTTCTCTGCATATCTCTTTCCTTCTTTCCTTATTTTTTACTCAAATCATGTAATGCTTTCGTCGGTTTTGCATAGATCGGAGCATAAATAGATTCAAATTGTGCTTTAGAATAGGTCGCGATCTGATAATCCGTTCCAGAAGTTGCTACTTCCCAACTATCCGTAACTCCATTCGTGTTTCCGTCCAAGATCGTAATTTGATCTCCGTCCACCGCCAGTACAACCCCAACATGGTTACGTGTTGTAGCGGAAAACACAGTACCAACAACAGGCATTGAACCGATTGATCCGTATACAAAATACTGCGGATGACGTTGTGTAAGAGCACTTACCCAATTATCTCCATTTCCAAGATAATTGAAATCCAACTTTGTTCCGTACAAATCCAAAAGTGCTCCGGCACTGTACCAAGTACATTGCCCGATTGGATAAGTATTGTGTGGAGCTTCCCACAACTCTTTGCGGCTGAAATTTGGTATTCCATCGACAGAACCACCATACCCATATCCGTCACAAGCATTTAAAGCGTTCTTGTTTCGGATGGTATCATAGATTCTGTTATAGGTTTCATTGTCATAATGGATTCCTTCGCCATCGGTTTTCAAGTCTTTTTTGATCTCGCTATAAGTATCAATATATTTGATACTGCTATCTAAACCGTCCTTCATTTTTTGATTAAAGGATTCAATATCTGAATTTTTCACATATCTTGATTTTGCATCATCAACCGGATTGATCGACATGAAAATAATGTCTTTTCCTTTCCAAGAACCATTCGCAAGCTCATTGAGTTTGTTCACATACTGATTCGCATTTCCAATGTCATTTACACCAAGATTGAAAACGATCGTATCTCCATCTTTTATTTTAGAATTGGCTTGATTTAATCCCGTATTGATAAACCAGTTGTACCCTTGTCCTGATTCGGCTATGAACACATCATTGTCCCCGGATACCGCATTTTTCATTCCTACGGTTCTTGAATCTCCAATCCAAACGACACGACCGGTAATGGCATTTCCAGTTCCACCTGTTCCTTTTAGTAAATCATACCACTTTTTAGCCGCTCCACCTCGTCCGGCGACAATGGCATCGTAGCTATCCGCTGACACTTCAACGATTTTATGGAATAAGAAAGCCGTCTGAACCGGATCTTTTGAAGTATAGAAACCTTCGTTCTTTAGCTGATTATGATAGTAGCCATCCGTGAATGCTTCTTTCCATAAATAATCCAACTGAAATTGTAAATCGTCCCAGCTCTTTCCTTGACGAGCAGCTTCGGCAAATAAGTCCGCCTTTCTTCCAAACGACCATTGGATAATTCCATGCCCTTCACCATTGGATTCAATGGCACCGGGATCGAAAGATGATTCTCGTTCAATATTGCCTAAAACACCCGAAGCGGCTTCATCCGACAAGCCTTTTGATGTCAAATATTTGAAAATGGAACGTGCATTTTGCTCCATCGTTCCATTCGTTGCGGTATATACAGCACAATCATCTTGCATTTTCTTGTAATTTCCTATTCCTGCAAATATAAAGATAACTAAACAAAATGAAACTAAAGCAACCAAAATAGGAACGATATAGGGAGCTAGAAAAGAAGCCACTGCACTAACCGCCTTTCCTATTGTTTGAATAATAACAGTAACTACCTTTTTGACAGCTCCACCTACCGCTTTTCCAGCTTTTGAACCTGCCTTAATTGATGATTTTACCAGTTTTACAGAGCTTTTGCCTACTTTTTTACCAGTTCTATAAGTCGTTTTCGTTGCGGTTTTACCAACAAATTTAGCAACTTTTCCGCCCTTCTTGACGACCTTTTTTTGCATTTCAGATTGAGCGAATTGAACACCGCCACCACCTTCATCTTCTATTTTGGAAATCTTCCCAGAAGTAGAAGAAATACCTTTGATTGCTTTTCCTGATAAGACAGCCGTTTTTCCTATGACCGTTGCGGTTTTAGAGATTTTACCTTGACTCTTTTCAAACTGAAACGTTTTTTTGTTTACAAATCTTCCAACCTTTTTAACAGTGCCTTTTAATTTCCCATCTTCTTTTGGAGCAGATGGAGAAGCCCCTTCTGCTCCTGTAGCTCCTTCCACATCAGCGGTGCTTGTTTGCTGTGTTTTAATTCCCTGCAAAGCGGATTCTTTGTTCTGTTGTGAATGGGACGTTTTTGTGTTTTTGGAATCCGCTAATGTTTTGATTCCTAAAAGCGATGAATTTTCGTTTTTGGAATCGCTTGTTCCTTCTTTTAAAGGTTTAGCTTTCATATCCGTTTTTGCGACATTTTCATTGACGGATTTTTCTTGTTTTGAAGAACGATCTTCTATTTTTGTTTCTTCATTTTTTGTCGGTACGTTCGTTTTGATACCGACCACACTAGATGATTCTTTTGCATCTGTCGAAGTCTTTAGGTTTAAACTTTCGGTATTGGAACTACCAGTTGATGTCGCTCCTACATCAGATGAAGGTGTCTTTGAAGCATTTTCCTCTAAATTCAATGGACGGGATTTCTCTTCTGGTGGATTGTGTCTGCGGTCATTCCACCTCGAGATTGATTTCGCACCTTTATCTAAAACACTCCCGGCTTTTTCAATACCCTTTCCGGTGTTTGCTGATGTTTTCCCTATTGTAGTTTGTGTATCTTTTTTCGTTTCTTGACTCATACATTTCCCCTTTCACAACACAACAAAAAAGGAACTCAGTTCCTTCTAGCCTCTTGTTGTTGCCATTTTGTCAGTGTTATTCAATTCATAAATTTTAAATTCCTTTGGAACAAGGTTTTGGAATGGAATTTTATCATGTCCATAAACAATGATTCCTTGTCCTGATTTTGCGTCATTCGCAATATATCTCGACTCATTTTCTGAAATTTCAAATTGATTACAAACAAGTGCTCGATCAATGGATTTCTGTTTTAAAATCAATGCAAATTCGGTATTGTTCAAAATTTTCCTGCCCTGTTCATTGTTGAGAACGTCTTCAATGTTTTGTGTAATTACCGTCATCAAAGCATTGTATTTACGACCGATTTTAATGAGCTTTGCGACATATTCACCGGCAGACGCATTTTTCAAAAGAATGTGGAACTCGTCAATAAAAATCCATGTGTCAATTCCACGGTTTCGGTTTGTAACAAGACGGTTCATAATATGATCCAATATAACCAAATATCCAGCGGTCTGCATCGACTGTGGAAGCTCGGAAATATCAAACCCAATCACCCGATTGTGAATATTAACATTTGTTGGATAAGCGAAAATATCCTGTGAACCTTCTACGAATCGTTCCAAAGATTTCGCCAGACGTTTTGCTTCATCTTCTGGTTGTTTTTCCAGCTCAATTTGGAAATCTTTTAGTAAAGGTTGTTTGCTCTTATCTTTGAAGTGCGATAATTCGTAATCCCAAAAAACGTTACGTACACAGCGGTCAATTACGGTTTTTTCGACAGGATCCAAGTTTCCTTCATCCACAATGGATTCTACCCAGCCTTGAATGTATTCGATTTTAGCTTTTACCGGCGAATCATTTTCCGTTTCCGACAAGTTGTAGTTTTGGTCTAAATCCAACGGATTGATATGGGTATCCGTTGAGCTTGAAATCACGATTTTCTGTCCATGAAACCATTCAATCAAATTGTCATATTCCTTCTGAAAGTCAATTACCACGACTTCATCTTTCGGATAACGAATCAAAATCTGCTCGATCAACGTTTTCATCGAAAAAGACTTTCCAGAACCGGAAGTCGCTAAAACAGCCCCGTTACCGTTCATCAAACGTTTTCGCTCCAAAAAGATAGGATTACGACTCACAAGGTTGATTCCATAATACAATGACTGCGGATGTTGAAAATCCTTAGAATTGAAAGGAACATGAACGCCTGTCGCTTCACTTGTT
The DNA here is from genome assembly GCA_910586425.1 of uncultured Bacilli bacterium. The sequence goes on along the minus strand of CAJUHL010000002.1, from coordinate 62,360 downwards.
TCTTGATGCTGAAATTGCAACGTATTGTGACCCAGTGGAAGCGTATTAACGATTCCTTCAATTTGTTGCCAAAGTAGAGGTGCTAATTTTATCAGCATTTCGCCTACCTTGTTTTGCACCTTTACGGTGTTGTCTTCTAACTCCTCATAACTGTCTGCTAAAATGCAAACAACAATATTCTCATAGAACATTTTTTGATCGTTATACTGAATGTCTTCGATCATCTGTCCCACATCTTCCAATTTTCCTTCCAACTTTTTGTCCTTCATGTATTCATAATTTAATTGCTGTTTTGCCAAACTTTTGATTTTACCAAATCGTTCTGTTTCCAAACCGGATTGCAACTTGTTCAGTCGCTTTACAGCCTTTACCGTTTCTGTCGGCTGAATATTGATCGTCGTAATCATATTGACGTCCTGAATCGTTGTGAGTGTATTGTAAAAGCGAGGTGTGATCGCATTCGGAAAATCAGGATCAATATAAAGGCAACGAATAAACTTCTTTTTGTGCTTCGTTTCCTCAGCGTCCGAGTTCGCAATATCTTGCGGTGTAATTTCCAAATAATCGGTATTGGTTACATTGATGTACTCTTTCGGTGCAAGAACATCATAAATCGTCAAATCATTTTCCTTCGCATAGCCTAGAATATCGTGCATATTTTTTTCATCTGCGGTTTGAATGTTCCAAAAATCATGAAGCAACGTCAAACGTTCATCCATCGGAACAATCCGAATATCACTTTTTAAATCCTTGAATTTTTCTTCTGTTCTCCTGTAAATATTGAAGAAAATAGACTTTGCATCATCAAAATTCATTGCGTGCTGTGACACGGTGATATATCGTTTTGTTATCAATGTATTTCGGTTGGTTCCGATCGCATGGTCGATCAAGGTGTTAAATTCTCTGGCAATTTCTTTTTCGTTTTCATCCAACAATTGACTCTCATCGTAAACAAAGTCTTTTTTATATTTTTCTGTATTGATCGGCGTGCTGGCATTCGTAACCTGAATATGCGTGTTTTTTGTAAATGAGTTAAGATAATCCACCCATTTCAAGAAAATAGCTCCTGCATCCTCAGCGTCTGCTTTCGCAAAAGATATGTCGGTATATTCAAAGCAAATAGAATATGTGTCGTCATCAATTCTCATGATGTTTTGAGAAATTTCATCAAACATCATCGACATAAGCTGCTGATTGGTTTTTGGAACAAATACTTTGTTCTTCCTGTATTTCTTTTTAACAGACTTGATAACAGGATTATTCTTCTTTGCTGTTTTCTTCTCTTTCTTCTCCTTTTTCAACTTCTCCTTCTTTGGTTTCTGCTTCTTTTCTTTCTTCGGTTTCTTTTCCTTCGCTTCCTTCTTTGAGAACATTTTCATCCCTTCTTTCATTCTTCATCTGCGATTCTAAACGCTTACCCAGCTCAATGATATTTTGAATATCAGCATACGATACCGTATCTGGAACCGCCTGCTTTTCTTCGATTTCTTTCAATTTTTCTTTTTCCTGATCCAAATCGCCATACAATTTTTTCGCTTTAGCAAGCTCTCTTTTTTGCCGACGCTCCATCTGCATTTTCTTCTTGGCTTCTTTTTCAGTACGTTTTTTCAGTTTCTTTTCTGCTCTGGTAATTTTTACTTTCTTTTCCTTTTTCTCTTTCTGTTTCGATTTATTTTTCTTCGCCTCTTTTTCCGCTATAATTTCCTTTTCGGTTTTATACTCCAATGGTTTGTAAAAATAGATGTAATGTCTTTTTAAATATAAGAAAAGGCGGTCTGCTTTGAGTCCCTGTAAAGTCAAAAAGCCACAAGAGAGTAACGGACCACCTATCAAAATAACAATCCAGCTTGCCAATTCATCACCGATAATTGGTTTCGTATAAATATAAAGCGGAACGACAATGACCGCAGTTAGAGCAAGAAAAATCCATTGACGGAAAGTAAATCCCCAATATTTTTCCGCAACATCGGAAAGTTCTTTATGCGTTCTAATTTTTATAACGTCCATACTACGCCCCCGTCCATTTCTCAGTTAATTGTGTGATGCCATTGAGTGCTGTTGTAAGAATGCCGTTCATCAAAAGGATTCCGACCATCGCACCGAATGAAACGCCAAATGATGCTGATCCAACAACTCCTGATAGAATACTCTTTAATCCCAGTGCATAAATATGAACGCATACAATCATCAATATTCCTTCAAATGCCAGTGCGACAACTGACATGATAAACTTTTTTCCGGTTGCACTACCATCTTCCCATGTGCCGATCGCTAAAGGAATCGGTGAGAAAGCAAACGCAAGAATAATATTGATAACCCTTTTAAATATTTGTGCAACCACCATTACATAAGTACCGATGATTGGGAAGTACATAACCAAGAATACAAGAAACATCAAAAGCGGTGCAAAGTCCCAAAGTAAAAAGCCTGCTCCTTCTGCTTTTGATACTAAATCACCAATCGTCGTTCCAATATCGGCGGATGATGCGGTCGAATAGTGAAGTGCTGTAATGGTTTTGTTTATGAAATCACCAGCGACGCTCATAATCATGTTCAAAAATTCATACGAATGTTCAATCAGTACTTTAAAAATTAAAAAGCGAACCATCGACATAACGATTCGTTCCCATGAAATGCGATCTATTTCCATCGCCTTTTTTATCAGGTCAATCATGACAAATACGGTCAATAAGGAAAGACCAATGGGAACAAATACTTCGTTTAAATCCTTTGCAATAGTACCAAGTGTACTTGTTTGAATGTCATTCCAATTGCATAGACTTTTTGTGGTAGAAGCTAAGTTGCTTAAGTCGATATGGAAACCAAACAAGCTGAATCCAATATCCAAAAGCATCTTAACAATATTGCCTAACCAATTCGCCATCTTTATTTTTTCTCCTTTCTTTGGTTAAAAACAAAAAGATGGAACTGAGTTCCACCTTTTTGACTGCTTTTAAAGACCAAAAATGCTAGGTGCCTGCGCAATTGCAATGAGCATAAATCCAGCCATTACCGTCATTAAGCCACGGGATTTACCTTCCGCATCTTCTCGTTGCCAACCAAGAGCAAACATTATCCCACCGATCATGGCAACAACACCACCAATTTTCATCACCCAATCGCAGATGAAGGTAATGAATGAATCAATACTGCTCGTGTTACTTCCGGCGGCATATACATTGCTTGTCATCAACAGATACGATCCCGCAAACGCTTGCATGGCGACCATGCCTTTTGCTACTTTTCCTCTCCATTTCTGATTCATTTTCATAAATCCTTTCTGTTCAACATTTTGTGTTACTAATACTTTCTTTTCCATCTTTTTTCCTCTTCTTTCTTTTTTGTTCCAAAATAAAAAGACATACGTTGTCTTTTTCCTTCATGTTATAATCAATGATCTTAAAATATCACCCCTTTCATATATGAGTAAAACGGTCAAAAAATCAACCGTCCATAGCCTTTCTTTTGAAACTCGGCTTCCTCGTCTGTTGTTACCTTTTCCATTTGGAAACCTACCTCACATTTAATACCGATTGCTTCCATATATTCCCGCAAAATTTCTTCGTTTGATTTTTTAGAAATCTGCACAAGATGGTCGTAAAATTTGTCATGATTCTCTAACCATTCTTTGGTATTGTGATCGCTTTTTTGTTCTGTCCATGCTTCCCACAATTCGTTATAGCGAGGATGTTTTTTCAAATCATATAATTTCGAATAAAATGGATCGGTACCCGACATCAACAAAATTCCATAACCTTTGGGAAGCTGTGCCAGCTCGTCAACCGTTCCCAGCTCACGCCCGTATATATCCCAATTTTGAGAAGAAGAACCTTGTCTTCCAAAAGACCGTCCTGAGGATTTCTTGTACAGACTCTCCTTTCCGAGCATAGTGCTCATATATTCAAGCGTTTCTTTCGATCTTGAACCAAGAAAAAATAAATAATCGCAACAGTCCAGACCGGTTTCCCATTCATCCTTGTAAATTTTCTTAAACTGACTCAGGGATTGCAAAATTACCGTTATACCGCAGTCCAAACCACGAACATAAGCCCAGTTTTCCAAGAAATTTGGGATTGTACCAAGTTGTCTAAATTCGTCAAGGTATAGGTTACAAGGAACCGCAAGACGTCCACCATTATCACCCGCATTTTGGTCGATAATATTGAAAATTTGAGAGTACATCAGGTTCGCCAAAAAGTTGAACGCCTTGTCATTTGGATTCGTAACGAAAAAATAGGCAACCTTTCCATCTTTCCTTTTTTCATTTTTATCGGTTAAATCTAATGGCTTTCCAATGCGATCTAATTCCATCGTATCATCGACTGTCATTCTTTCAATTTCTCTTAAGTTGAATGGCGCAAGACGAGCGGATGCGGTCATGATGATCGTGCTCATTGTCTTCGGAGTTTTAGCGGAAACCATGAAATGCTTCCATTGTTTGATTCCGATATTTTCAGGATCAACTTGTTCCCACTCGTTGAACTTGTCCCCAAGCAAAGAGTGTCCCTTTTGGTCGATTTCGCCTAAACGAATCAGCTCCAAAACCTTTTTCATATTTCGTTCCTCTTCGGGACAACGAAATATGACGTAATAAAAAAGTGCCTGTAGGAGTACCATTTCAGCTTTTTCCCAAAACGGATCCCCGGAGCTGGTTTCAATCGTTTCACTTTTAGTAGCGTTCATAATCGTGTTAATAAGTGACATTACGTCATCTTCTGCGATATTTCCACCTGTCGTTTCCAGCCGTTCTAAAACTTCTTTCCGATCTTCCTCGCTTTCACAATCAATCAAATAGGCTTCTGTTGGAAGTTTTCGAATGTATCGAAACGGGTTGTAGTGATCGCTTCGCCATTTTGATTTTACATTTAAAACTTTTATATCGTATCCGATTTTCTTCAAGGAATTTCCTGTTGCTCGAAGAAGTTCTTCTTTCGGATCCGTTACAATGATGGTTTCATCGTTCGCACTCAATATATTTGGGATCAGAAAATAACGACTTTTTCCGGTACCCGGACGTCCAATGATCGCAACGTTTCGGTTTCGTCCCGTTACTTTCATATCTTTAGATAAGATCTCTGTTTCTGTGAATATCCAATTTTTTGTAAATATCTTTTCCCTTAAATTTTTAGTAAAATCCGGTGTATTCCATTTGGCACTTCCAAAAGCGGTATCCTGCCTGTTTTTCTTATTCTGTAAAACGAATGTTTCATAACACATCCATGTCAGAAGTGCTAAAGCAAATCCGATAAAAAATGTCTTTTGATTTAAAATGACAGGTGCGAATGAAAATAATTGATCGCTTGCTTGATTCAATGCTTCCATCGACCATTCACCGTCATTCACCTCTACACACGTTCCGATTCTTAGACCGATATAAAATGCAAATGCAATAAAAATCAATATGAGAACATAGTCTTTCTGGTTTCTTCTCGGTTTCATTTTTCCATCTCACCATCTTCCAAATTCAACGATACACTATCATTTTCTAAGTTTTCATCCTTCGCCCACGAATCAGCTTTTCCGTTTTCTTTATCCCCTCGCTCTAAACCTTTTTGCGAAGCCTGTTCGTGGGCTTGTGCGTTTTTTGAGGATACATTTTTAGCGACATCTTTGGCTGTGCTCATTGCCATGGATACCGTTACCGAACCATCTGGATTATGAATTGCGATGTAATCTTTCCCATCATACTCACTTCTGAATTTCTCCATTTCTTTCGTATCGGTAATACGAATGGTGCCGATCGCATCATCCGTATTCTTTTTTTGATCCAATGATTCCCCGCCGTTCGAACCATATTCAACGATTCGCTGCTCTTTCTCACCAAAGATTTTTCTTGCCTCTTCCCGATAGCGTTGACGATACCAAAGCATCATATTGCCATCATCATATACCTTAGCACTACATGGAAGACTTTCTGTAATGTCTGAGTATTTTTCACAAAAGGTTTCTTTGGAAACGATTTGTTTGCAAACATTCTCTTTCGTTATCTCTCGGTCGATTCCATACTCACGACCTTCTTTCAATTCGTTTACTTCCAATTTATCAGGTTGTGCGGTAAAATCATCTTTTGCTTTTTCGTCGATGATTTCATTTCCACCGTTTTCTTTCGCCTGCTCAGCGATTCTTTTCTGCACGACAGATTGTAACCATACGTTGAACGTTTCAGTATGTTTAGCGTTGCACTTAAGTCGATAACGACGATTTACATTTCCATCAGATTTTCTTTGTTCTTCTTTCTGTGCAATCTTATTTTTGAGTTCTTCGACTTTGCTATTGCACATTTGATTCACGATTCCGACTTTTTTAAAGCGTTCCGCACGATTTTCCCATTTTCTAAGCTGGATTTCATCTTTCGCAAGGTCTTCCTGCTCTTTAATGGACATTCCACGACTCATTGGCTCACCGTGTTCATCCACTTCATAGGCGACCGCAAGAATATCGTTTTCCATACAGAAGGCAATACCCTCTTTCAATTCTTGCTCTGTTAGTTCCGGCGACTTTACAAGTGAATCATTGATTCCATCCTGCTTGATCGCTTTGATCGGATCCATGTGTCTGTATTTATAGTTTTTAATCTTTTTGTTAATCCAATCTCTTGTAGGTTTTACGACATGCCGGTTAATATATTGAAGGATGCGTAGCCCCCACCAAATTGATTTTTGTACATTTTCTACATCGTGTTTTGTATCTGCGCTCATGCGTATTCAACTCCTCTTTCATTAAAATCATTGTAAATGTTTTCTATATCCAGCGATCCTTTTAAAGACTCTTGATACATTGGGTTTATCATGTTTGCTAAAACCGTTGAAACATAATCCCCATTATTTTTGTAGCTTTGATATTCCGTGTTTTTGGTAGTCATCAAAACAATGTCGCTTTCATTTAAACGGAACAGATCGTTTTTGTTAACCGCAACATATCCATAGGTACGATTCTTATAAATAGGGATGCCATAAAAACCATCTTGCAGTTCAACCAGATCATCTTCCCGAACCGTTACATAGGCACTCTTTTCCATCGGTTTATCTGGAATATGTTTATCTAAATCCGAATAGCTTAATTTCCCTATGACAGATAATTCCTTGCCCTCTTGTTTCATCAGCATGATATTGGACAAAATCTGTCCTTGATGCCTTCCGTCAATTTTCGGAGAAATGGACACCTTATTTTTCCAAGCATTGAAATTGAAACTTCCATTCGGAACATACAGTACATATCCATCGACAGCACTTTTCAAATTCAAATATGTTGCATCTTTTTGAGTCACACGTTTTGCGGATACCGTATAAGCATCTGCTTCCGGTTTTTTTAGCTCTTTTACAAATGGAAATTGTAATTTTCGTTTGCCTTTTGAAGTTTGTTTTTCTATTTCTTGTTCTACGACTTCCTGCGTTAAGGAACTCGGTTCCTTTTTTTCTCTGAACAAGTCCTTACTTTTTTCTTCCCAGTAATTCATCAACTGGGTGCCGTCTATCTTCTCCATTTTTTCATTCGACTTACTATAAATTTGATAAGATTTTCCCGTTTCAATGGTGGCTTTTAAAACATCGCCGGAGTTCGACCACGTTGTGTGTTGCTTACTTACATACATGTATTTTCTCGCCCCTGTGTTTGGGATTCTTACAAAATAAGCATGATCGGTTTCTTTGTAAAGCAAACTGCGGTGAATCGTGAAGGCTTTTGTTTCACCCTTTTTTTCAATTTTCGGTTCAGCCGTTTCTTGTTTTTGGGAACTGAGTTCCTTTTTTTTCTTTGTCTTATCTTCCCAATAATTCATCAGCTTATCGCCTTTTAAAGTTTCTTTTTGATTTCCGCTTTTGTCAAACACTTTATAGGTCGCATCTGCCTTTATACTCGTTTTTAAAATGTCGTTTTCTGCCAACCATTTCGTATATTTTTTGCTCAAATACATATACTTTTTCGCTCCCGTGTTCGGGATCCTCACAAAATATGAATTGTCTGTTTCTTTTGCAATCAACGATTTATGAACCGTAAACTCTCTTATCTTTTGGTGTTCTACAGGTACATCTTTTGTTTTTTTAGCTACACTTTTTTGTTCTTCCAATATAGGTTTTTCAGGTTCTTTTTCTTCTTTGATTTCCGGCTTCACGACATTTTCTTTTGTTAATTTCAAAATATCGTTCTTGTTGTCGAAAATCAAAATTTCCTTATACCCTGTCCCGTCAGCGTTTTTGAATTTTGGATCCACCGCAAAAAGCATTTCTTTCGGGAACACATTTTCGTAAGAAAAATAGTGCATTTCCTCTTTCATGAAAAAGCGTCCCTTCAAACCTTCTACCAAGGCTTGTGACTGTGGATTGTCTTGAATCCCTACAATCGCATCGTAATCATTGATGTTGTTCAAGATGTAAATTTCATTCACGTTGTCATACTTTGAACGTTCTTCGGCAGAGTAGGTTTCTTCAAATTGCTTGATGACTAACCGCTTTTGTTCTTCTGTGAGCTGTAGTTTTGCTTGTTGCCCGTTCGCATTTTTGACATAGCATTTATCAAATAAATTTTCATGACTGAAAGTATGTACTTTCTCAAATTTTTTCCATTCTATATCTCGCCTGATGCACTCTCTTACCAAATCCAAAACATTGAGCCGATCCATCTTGTCATTGATATAGGATGACGGTTCTTCGACAAATAACGCAAGTGCTCGATTCTTGATTTCATTTTCGTGTAGACTAAAATATTCTAAATAGGTCGGATTGGCATTGTTTTTGATACAACGTTCCACGTTCGCCATCACATAGCGATTCAGTAGATTTTCTTTTAAAATATCAATCTCCTTCTTATCCATGACGGGGGCAGGATGTAAAATATCTTCCAATTCTTTTTTCGTAAAATCACTTTTTGCATAGACGATCTCTTTAAAAATGGATTCGTCAAACGTATTGTTGAGAACGCCATCTTCCTTCGCTTTATCATAGGCTTGCTTGATTTTTGTGACGCTCATTTCTTCGGTTAGATATTTGTTTTCAAAAAGGAACTCAGTTCCAGTTTTCTTAACAGAAGAAATATCTTCTTCTTTTACACCAGCATTCGCAAAATCCCATAAGTCTTTCGATTCAATTTCATCATTCAAGCGCATTCGTTCTTTGACTTTGGATAGATCGACAACGCTAACTTGAAAGCCTTTTTTCAAAAGCTCAGGCACTTCCTTTATCATTGCGTTTTTTCCGGCTTTGTCGTTATCCCGCATCAGCACAATTTCACAATCCAGCTTTTGAATCATGGAGAGTTGTTCATCGCTAAGTGATGTTCCCATGGATGCAACGACGTTTTGCATTCCGATTTTCTTTCCGCCTGCGACGTCCATAAAACCTTCGACAACATAGATCGCATTCCCGTAAGAATACTTTTTCGCATTGTCATAGTTGTATAAGATATTGTTTTTCTTAAAAAGCTCCGTCGATGCGGAATGTAAATACTTTGGCTCTTCACCTTTCATTCCACGCCCGCTGAAAGCAACTGTATTTCCTCGTTCATCCTTAATTGGAATCAATACCCGATCACCAAAAAATGGATGATAATTCAATTTATCGTCCATTCTCACAAAACCGATTGCTAATAAATCTTCTAAAGGAAAGGTTTTTTTCCGAATCCATTCCTCGACCTGTTTTTGAGGAATATAGCCAAAATCTAAATCTGACATTAAAGCTTTATCAAAACCTCTCGAAGCAAGATAATTTCGTGCATCCGCTTCCACGGACGAATGCAATTGATAACTGCCTATTTTTGTTAGTCGCTCGAGAAGATCTAAAAGCGATTTTTCTTTCTCGGTATACGTGCGGGAATTATGTACATATTGATTATCGGTTTTCTTTTTTTCCAACATGGATAAATCGACATTCAAATTGCAAATCTCATTTACTTTTTTCATTGCATCCAAGGTTTCAAACTTTGTGTTCCCAAGCACCTTTTCTTCATATTTTTGGACGAATGTAATCGCATTTCCTTTTTCACCGCAGACAAAGCAATTCCATATCTTGTCATCTTTCGTGATGCTAAGTGATGGGTCGTGATCGGTATGAAATGGACAAATGGTTTTATTTTTATTAACGGAAAGTCCATAAGATTCTAATACAGAACGAACACTTGCTCGTTCAAGTATTTCTTGATACTTTTCTCCAAACAATGTTTTAGGTTTCATTTTTGCCATAATAATTTCTCCTTTCTAAAAAAAGGAACTGAGTTCCTTTTCGCACCTTCATGATAACGATTCCATCTCATAATCTTCTTCCACATCTTCTTCATTCTTCATAAAATCATTATGAATAAATCCCCATTCTTTTGGTTTATTTGTATAAACGAAAACATTATCATCGGTTTTCTTTCGCAACTGCTCAAATTCCGCAAGAGAGCGGACGCCTGCATATCCGATATGATCCGCCCATTTTTTGAATGATTCATAACTGTTGTTCTCGTTATCTTGATATAAATTAAATTCCGAATACACATATTTGCCATCTTCCATGACATTGCCCCGATCCACATAATATAACTCACTAAATTCCCAATCTATTTCTATAGATTCATATTGAATCAACAGATCATGTTCTTTAGAAAACAAGCCTAAATCCAGATTGTTATATTCAAATGCTTCCTTTACGGAACGGTAACAATCAAAGTTCATGGTAAGAAGCAGAGCATCGGTTCCTTCACAATTTTTAAAAATTTCACCATACGATCCAAATGTATTATGGATTCGATGATACAGTTCCATTATATTTTGGCGGTTTCCAAGTGCTTTCAACTCAACTTGACATATGTTTGCCATAACAATAACTCCTTTTTAAAAAAAGGAACTGAGTTCCTCATTCATAAAATTTAAAATCTTAATCCCCCATTTGTTTTTACAGTCCTGCACATATAATGCAATATACAAAACCGCCAAGTGACGATCCTAAAAAAGCTAATAACGGAGTTGGTAAAGAAACTGGTAAAACCAACTCTCCTATGGTAACAAAAAGTATAGTTCCACAAAGCACATGCACAAACAAGCCGATAGCGTCAATATCTTCTAACTTCATATTCTTCGACTCCTTCTATATCCACCAAAAAAATATGCCTTCAAGAATTTCAAGAATAGCTTCTACTACAAAGGATAATATGGGATGCTTTTTACCAAACTTTTTTGATGAATCATTTTCTATTCTATCCTGAACAATAGCACCCACCTTTTCTTCATATCCCCTTTCTTTTTTGCTTAGCTTTCCCGGCAAAACAAAAAGTGCCACAATAAACATTCCTATCAACGTTATTGTGGATGCCCATTTGAATGCATTTCTAAGAATCAATAAGAATGGATCCCCTATCAAATAGCCCCAAAAACTAAGACCATTAAACAAAAAGGAAAAATTGAAAAAAGCAGCTAAAGCGAGTGGGTACCTATTTTTAAACATTATTGAGCCGTAATGAAAAGTCAATATTAAAATGATTACCATAACTGGCGTTAATGCTTTACTATCTGCTCCCAGATACTTTTGCGATGTATAAACGATCAACGTGATACTCCATAGCACCATGAGCCACACAGAATATGCTTTAAAATGAAATAGAGCATTCCTGCTTACAAAAATATCTTTCATACGTTTTTACATCCCTCCCTTCATGTCAGTTATTTCTTGTTTGAAAGATAGCCGTAACTCTATCTCCCAAACAAGAAAGAGAGGATTACTCCTCTCAATCATACTAATCTTTTTTCGATTTTCTCATTTTACAAATGAGAATGATGCTCACACCTGCAACACAAGCAAGACCAACGTAAAGACCGAGGTTTGTATTCACACCGGTATGAACGTTGTTGAATGGCAACAACGAGTTTTGATAAACGATCGAATAAAGCAGTTCATCGTCTGATTCTGCTTTCTTATCATTCACAAAAATACCTTCGTCATTTACTTCGATTTTAACGACTTCCGGGCTAAGAATATAACCTTGTGGTGCTTTGGTTTCTTTGATATAAGTTACACCATAATCCACCATAAATACCGCTGTTCCTGTTTCGGTATTGCCTTGCACCGTATCAATTTTTTTCTTACAGTCTTTGTCTTCATATGATGTAAATTCAAATTGACTATTCGTGATGTTCTTTCCGGTCGCTTCATCGACTTTATTCACTTCGATTTTCGGAAGCTGATTGTGTTTTGGGAATACATCAATGTCATAGAGCATCAATTCGTCAATGTCATCCCATGTAGGAATAGCAATCAAAAACGGTGTAATGAACTCATATTCCGCAACGTCGATTACGTAAAACAAATATACGCCAACCGGAACATCGTTATAAATAACTTTTCCTTCGGCATTCGTTTCAAGTACGGTTACGTCTTCTGAGTTTTCTTCGATTTCTTTGGACAACTCACGGGCGTACAGCTCCATTTCGTTCGCATTTTTGATTTCGTTCAAGTCAAGCCCTGTATTTGTAAAAGGTTCGTTGAGAATATATTCTCCCTTTTCAATTTTAGCTACCTGAACAACGCCAAATTGAACGTGTTCTTTGGAGCGTTTATCCGCTGAATCTTCCAATTGGATCGTAATACTACCGAGTCCGTCTTCGGGAACGACGGTCAGATCCTTTTCAGGAACAAGTGTTACATCGGCAGTTCGTTCGCCGTCATCGCTTTTATATTCTTCTGCTAGAACCGGATTCGTGCAGAATGCGGGAATTGTCAAAGCGATTCCTGCGGTCAATAATAAGGTTTTTAGTTTATTCACCAGCATCACCTTTCTCCTTTCTTTTGTGTTTTTTCACAAAATCTGTGACATAGTGTCCGAGTCCTAAAGCCAAGAAAATAAACGGTAACAATGCGAAGATGATTTCACGTAGTGACATTCCACCGCTTGTTATACTATCACGTTCAAGTTCGTTGTATGGTACTCTTTCGCCTGTTACGACCAATCTATGGGTGTTAAGTCCATAAGGTGTGCATGTAACAAGAGATACTTGATCTTTTCCCGGCACGGTGTCCAGCATTCCCACATCCGTCGGTTCGATCACAGTTATATCATTGATTTTGTATGCTAGTTTTTCTCCTGCGGTTGTTATGTAGAACAAATCTCCTTTGTTCAGTTCATCTAACCTTGTGAAGAGTTTGCTGTTCGGCAAACCTCTATGCCCGGTTAAAATCGACCTTGTGTTTTCTCCACCAACCGGCAAACTGGAATTTTGCAAATGACCTACACCAATTTTCAATGTTTCTTCATCTGTTCCATGATAGATAGGAAGATCCACATTGATTTTTGGTATTTCGATTTGTGCCATCACATCAGAATTGCCGAATTTCAATTGTTTTTTATAGTTTGCATCGCTATAAAATTCTATATCGACATCCCCGACCAATCCCCCTTGGGATTGCCAGAGCTTGTCGTTATATGCTCTGGCATCCTTGAGGATTTCTTGTCGTTTGGCTTCATCTGAATGATCGACTTCCGATGAATATGTAGAAATGACGTTTCTCTGAATGTACCCTTCGTAGATACTTGCACCTAATGGATAGGCACAACAGAAGATCCCTACAACAAACAATATTCGCAGAAATATTTTTCTTGTCTTATTCTTCATTTAGAATCTGCCGTTTTATTATTCAGCAGAATCCTTTCTTTTGTTTTTTGCAATTGCAATGCTGGCTAATACAACACCTGCACCGAGCATAATCACAGTTGCGGAAGATCCGGTAACTGGAAGTTTCGTTCCAACTTGGTTTACCACTGTAATGTTGACTGTTCCAGTTTCAACATCTGTTTTCAAGTTGGACGTGCCTTCGTTGAATGCTCCATTCAAAAATTCTTTCATGTGTGCGGTTGCCGTTAAAGTTTTGAGAGTTTGATCGGTTGCTCCTGCGCCTGCGACGTAGTTGTCACGATCCGTTGTGAACGTTGGTGTAATTGTAATTTCAATTGGATCCAACAGCTCACGATAGCCGTCTGGGGAATCAGTTTCTTTGAGCCAATATGTGCCTTGATCGAGTCCGAAAATTTTAAAGATACCATCGGCATTCGATACCATTTCGACAGCATCACCGGGAACCGAACCACCTGTGTGATCGTCACCGCCTAGGGAGTCACGGTTAATCACAATATAGCCGTCTTGGGACTCTTTTACATAGACTTCGTTTTTGCAGTCTTTGTCCGAATACAAGCGGAATTTAGCGCCTTCTAAAGTCTTATCGTGGTTATTGATTTTCAAACCATCAATTTTGTATGTAAAGCACACCACTGTATCCCATGGTGTAAATCCGGTATCGCCTGTTCCATCCGAATCTGGGTTATTCGAGAACTCGACACGTACCGTATTTTCAAAACCGGGACGTCCAGTTTGGGAAGCTGCTTTATCATTGAGCGTCGCTGTGTAATTCAATTCGATTGCTTGACCGTATTGATTTTGATTGTCGTTATCAAGACCTTCCGGGAACTCACGGTCAACAATTGCTTTCAAGTTAGGAATCGACACTTGGAACGTATTTCCATTGACATTTTTTTGGATAACAAATTCCGTATTTTGAAGCGTATATGTCTTGTTCAAGCCCGTAATCTTAATTTGTACGGATTCTTGATTGAAAGTCAACGCTTCACTCATTTTGTCGTGGAATGCCAAATAATACGTGTGGTATCCGTTCATATTCGGAACCGTCGTATTGTACTTATATGGCGCGGTTTGACCGATTTCAAAATCGGCGATGTCGTTCCATCCAATCTCGTTATCATCTTCATCAATCTTTTTTGTGACCTGCGGATAATCCGACTTGATGTTTACCGTTGCGGTTGGATTTGCTGTGTTTACCATGCAAAGTGATGCGGCACTATGTCCATTGTTATTTGGCACATTGACTTCATCGACAATGTAGTAGCCATAATCCAAACCGCCAATGGTAATTCCACCTTGTGCGTTCGTCTGTGTGACCGTGACGAGTGATCCGCCTAACTTCTGGTTGACAATTTCATCCCGAAGTTCTTCGACAAAGTAGCGGAAAGCCGAATAACGACCTTCCAGCTCTTGATTCGCTGTCGCTCCTTCTACTTTATGGTTATTCAGAGTTTGAATGTAATCAATTACATCATACTCTGTTACGGATGCCGGTGCTTTATTTAATTTTGCACCAACAACCTTTTGCAATGCAGATTTGTAACGAGTGTTCCACGTATAGTTGATTGACTCGCCGTCCTTCGCATTCTCGGCGTTAAAGAGTTTGTACACCTCGAATTTTTTGCCAAACATTGACTGACCTTGATTAGCGTTAATCGTAATGGAAGCATTACCGCCACCTAAGTTTGCATTTCCGTTTGGTGTATTGGAAGTTGCGTTAAGTTCGGCAGCGTATGCTGTAGTTACGAGTGGCGAAAATTGCGGTACCATTCCACCAATCACTGAAGCAAGTGCCAATGAAGACACAGCAAAGAGCTTAAAAATGTTTTTATTCCTCATCTTTCATTTCCTTTCTATTTTTGATTCTTTTTCTTCTTTCCTAAAACAAACCACAAAACCATTGCAGTTACACCAACGCCAATAAGAGCAATCGTTCCGTTGCTTCCGGTTTCTGGCAGTTGTCCAGTTGTATAGTTCACGACAGTAATCGAAACAACTCTCTCACCGTCTTGACCTTCCAAGTGCACACTTCCTGATGTGTTGGCAGTCGTATATTTCTTGCCATCTACATAGAAATCAAATTGCTTTTTCGCTGGGATTGCTTCGGCACGAAGTTCGTAAACATGAACGTTTCCGTCTTTATCCACTGGGATGCGATAACCTTGTGGTGCTTTTGTTTCCTTGAAATAATACGTTGTACGATCTTTCAAGTCTTTAAACTGTAAGATGCCCGACTCATTGGTCGTCAATTTGTCAACCACTTTCGTACATGCTTTATCGGAATAAAGCGTAAACTCTGCCCCCGACAATTTCTTATCATGTTCATTGATCTTGATAAGTTTCGCATCATATGGTGAAACCGTGTCAACTACTTCCAAAGTAGCGGCGGTTCCACTTGTGTTACCCGCATTGAAAGTCATGTTTTTCCCGTTCAGATTTGTTGCGGATTTGATACCGTTTTGATCGACGGTAAATACAAATTCGTTCGGATTCACTTCGTAGCCCGGCATAACTGATTTTTCTTTCAATTTATGCTGTCCTGTCGCAAGACCCGTAAACTTGATTTGACCGCTGTCATTCGATCTTACCTCTTCGGTTTTTCCATTAGGGAACGTGTGTGTGAAAACTGTTCCTTTAATCGGCGTTTTTGTACCGATTTGAACCTTCGTCAAGATAAATTCATTGACTTGTTCCGGTACTGTAGGCTGATTGTAGGTAGTTACAGATTCAGATATTCCAGACGATGTAATCTTTCTTTCAAACACTTCGTTATTGATGTAATAACCTTGTGGAGCTTTGGTTTCCTGAATTGTTAAAGTTCCTAAAGGTAAAGTAGGATCACTATTTCCATTGTAATAAAAATCATCGCCTGACACTTTGTATTCGTTCGTTAACGACGTATATCCATTCTTATTCGTTCTTAGCACCCAAGTTCTTGTTGGTGATCCATTGATATTCGGATTTTCCCCTGCGAAGAATTTTACCGTAAATTCTGCACCTTCCAAGCTGGCACTTCCAGATGGTTTATTCTGGTTTGTCTGCTTATCAACCTTTCCGAGTAAAATAGCAACAGGGTCAGACTGAGGTTTATCAACCAATTCTCCGTTGCTACCATAGGTCGTCGTTTCACCCGCTTTAATGACGATCGTATGTACTTTCGTATCAAGTGCGTAGCCTTTCGGAGCTTTCAACTCTTTCAAGTAATACGTTCCTGCGTTAAATCCGTCTTTGTCAGCCTGTCCTTTGGCATCTGTACTGAATTTGTGTACTAATTTGGTGCACTGGGCATCACTATAAAGTCCATACTCTGCACCTTCCAAAGAATAACAGTTATTTCCATTTGTAATAGCAGTGTTTGCTGATTTTTTACGCAAATGCAAATTGCCTTGTGCTGGCATAGGTTGTTTTTCATTCAGGACGATGATACGGATATTGTTTGCACTTGCTAATTGCGTAAGAGCAAAATCCGTCAAAGATGTGTTGGTGTTGTGGAATCTGGTGTCAACTTTATATTCCATATTGTTGTGATACAAAGGCATGTTTCTGTTGTCCGATGCACTATTCCAAGCCGATTCCCACTCAGAGTTATAATTGTTCATTGCTGTTCCGTTATAGAACCAACTTGATGAACCTTTTGCATATGCGACACCAACTGCAACGATACGTGGCGTAAATCCTGCATCACTACCATACATGTTACGGTAGTTAGCACGACACTGAGCAATTGCATCAGAAAGAGCCGTTCGGATTTTTTCATTGGTTCCGTAATTCGTTCCCGGATACTGTTCTTCGGTAATCGTGAGTCCCATCCTTCTGATAGCAGATTTTACAGCATCCATATTTGGGGAACCTTCCGTTCCGGCTAAACCTAATCCATCGTCATTATGATCATGGATTACCCACTTGACGCCACCATCTTTGACACCGCCACCTTCACCAGAACCGCCACCGGCTCCACCAGAGTCATCCGCCGAAATTGAACCGTTTGTTCCTTCGTCTTCATCCACTTTATTGTCGGAATTGATAACAGATTTTGGGGAAAATACAGTCTTTTTATCTTCCTTGATTTCTCCGTTTTTCGATAAGATTCCGGTAATGGTTGCCGCCGCACTCGAAGTTGCGTTAGCATTTACAAACCAATCAACCGATTTTCCATAATTGGAAGTTGGCAAAATGACACCTTTTTCATCAACCGCACCAACAGTAATTGCTTTTTCAATATTTGCTGGTACATACTTAGAAACATCCGAACCGTTGTTTCCTGCCGATACGACAACTTTAATTCCCTGTGCAATCGCTTCATCAATTTTAGAAGTAATCAATGTTGTATCTTCATTTTCAGGACTGCTCAAAGATAAGTTGATGATGCTTACTTTAGAATCAATGGCATACTGTAAAGCCGATACGACAGAAGCTGTTGTACCATTTCCTTTGTCGTCCAATGCTTTCAAAGAAATCACTTTTGCATCTTTATCCTGCGAACGGATAGCTTTCAACATTCTGGACGCATGACCATTGTTATCCGAAGCATCACCATCAACGAACGAAATCGCATCCAACGCAGAACCATCGGATCCTGTGTCGATCAAAGCAATCACATTTTGCCCTGAATAATCCTTAACGGATGTTTCATTGGCTTTCGTAATCGCTTCGTCCACTTTTTCTGTTTCTACTACATCTGCCGTGGTTTCTCCTTCATCCATACTGAATAAACATTCACTATCTACTTTAGCACCTGCATTTTCCAGTTGCTTTTTCGCTTGATTAGCGTCTTGTTGAGAAGCATATTCAAGCACATACAGATTTCCGTATTGGGACGTGATGGATTCTTGATCCTGAGGATTTCCTTCTACGACCAATCGAATTTTTTCATTGCTTTCTTTTTCATCCGCTTCTTTCTCCGGGTGATTTTCTGTTTCGATTGTCGTTAATTTTTCGATTTCCTCATTCTTCTTGTCAGCAACAGGCAACTCAGCTTCTTTGGCTTCGGCTTGCTTGTCACTGAAAGTTACAATGATTTCCGATGATTCACTAGGAGTCGTATAATCAAGTTCCAATTTTTGATTTCCATACTCATATTCCTGAGTCACACCATCAATCGAAACATCCGATACGATTTGTTTTTGCCCGTCACATTTCAACTCTAGTTTTGTTCCTTCCTTGAAAGAATCTTCAAGCGGCGAGGATTCAAGAGCAAACTGCGATTTCCCAGCGTCCACATCAGTCACCAATACATTTCCTTCACCGACTACGTTCACTTTTACCACCGGCGGCACATCTTCATTTGCTAAAACCGGGATGGATGCTGTTGGAAGTATAGAACCCAACATCATCGCACTGGTAAACAATAGCGATGAAAAACGTTTAAAGTTTCTCATAAAATCTCCTTTCTTTATAAAAAAGTGAGCATTACGCTCTAGTTTCATTGTACTTTATTTTTTGGCGGTTTCAACCGCCGTCGTTTGATTTTCCTAATAATCATATATTCTCTCCCTTTCTATTTGCGAAACAAAAAAAAGTGATGAACAATGTCACCACTTTAATCTGTTTCTGAGTGTATACTACTGGACTTACATGTTTGATTTTGGGCTTTTCAAGCAATGCCAGTAAAACACAAAAAAAGAGGACTTCTCCTCTTTCCTATATTTATTTCATGATACCATTTTAGCATGTTTTCGTGTGAAGTCAATGTGCAAATCTATTTTTTATCTCCACAAGATCAAGTTCATAAAACTTCCTTTTTTTTATATTTTTATTACTTAATTGCTCCACAAGAACATTTGAATCCTGCTGGCACTTGTTCATCATAAGCTGCTTGATCGACTACATAACGAGTTCCATATTCGGCTGGATGATTGATGGTATTGGTTCCAGTTTGAATAGTCTTCCATTCTGTTCTATAAGAACCATTTTCTCCATTTAACATATGGGCTTCAATATGAGGATTTACTTTTCCAGTAATATCGGCTCCACAAGTATTACAAATTGTTAATGCAACTTCTTCATAAATTGGCACACTCTCCGTCCATGCTTCCTTTACAACATACTGTTCATTGTGTCCTTTTTCTGGATGGTGAACGGTCGTATATTGCTGTACCCAGTTGTGCGTATGGCTTGGTGTATTTGGTTTTTGTGAACCTTGATTACTGTTACCACCTGTGCTTGGCTTCGATGTATTGCTTCCTGTATTTGTTGAGGAACCATTGTTTCCAGCATTATTGCCCGATCCGGTACTGTTATTTCCACTAGAAACTGAACCTGTGGTTTCACTATTGGAATTACCAGTCGAAGGTTTTTGTTCTTCACCTTTTGACTCTTCCTCTTTCTTTTCGGATTCTTCTTGTTTCTTATCCTCGTTTACGGTTTCGTTTGTTATAACATCGTGTCCCTCTTTTTTCAATTCCTCAGCTTTTTCAGGAGATACAACTTCAATTTGTACTTTCTTTTCTACCGAATCCATTTTGGAATCAACCGGAACGATTGTATAGACAATTTCATATGTACCTTCTTTTTCATAATTTACGTTCGATGTATCAACCAAAACTTCTTTGACAACTTTTTTGTCATACGTGATTCCTTTCAGGAAGTCATTTCCTTTAGTCTTCACTTCCATGTACAGTTTATCCAATTCCAGACCTTTCACGTCTTCAAGCAAATCTGCTTTTTTCGTTTCCACTGTTCTATCTTCTTTGTTGGAATTGTTAGCCCAAATAACAGTTCCAATACCAGCTCCGCCAATTAAAACAACGCCTGCGACGATTAAAGCAATCATCTTTTTCTTCTTTTTCTGTTCCATAAATATACACTCCTTCGTTAATCACATTATACTATAAGATTGCAAGTTTTTTACACATATTTTGTACATTTTTTTAAATTTCATAATCGTCAGCAATTTCTGGGCTTTCATCTTCCTTTGATTTTATCAGTACCAATTCCTTAACATCGTTTCCTTCATATTTTCTCAAATCCGAAAGTATTTCTTTTAAATGTGCGATCGTTTCTGTATCTTCTGCTGTCACTTCCTCGATACTGCCATCAAATCTACTATCCAATTCAGTATATTCATCGAAATCAATTGTCGGATCATCTAAAAGCTCAATGTAACGAGTCCAAAAATCAAAATCAATCATATCCGCTCTCATTAAATAACAAGTATAAAGCTGTTCTTGATATTTTTGAATATACGGATCATTTTCATCCACTGAATCCGGTTTGAAATATTCTATCGCTCTTTGAAAATTACGTTGTAATAAGTAGTTCATAAATAACACCTCTCCATTCATTTTACAAAAAAGGAACTGAGTTCCTTTTTTATTTCGATTCCCTTTTCAGCCTTTTAAATCTTTTGTCTAAAGAACAAAAGACAGCAAAAGAAAAAAAAGAAATCAAAAGAATCACAAAATCTCGAATCGCATCCCATGTCGTTGCCCTTGTCCATGGAAGCAAAGATAAATAAATCACTCGATTTATAATCAAACCGATTGCCCCGAAACCAATTCCTAAAAAAGCACACTTAACCAATCGAATCAAACTTTTATTCATATTCAAACTCTGTTTCCCTTTCCCTAATCTCCATACATGCTTGTTCTGGGTCGTCGGCAAACAAAGAATAAAATGCTCCATAAAAGGTAGCGACTGTATCACAAGTATTATTTTCATAATCCGAAACTTCAATGATCGTGTCAATGTCTAAAACTCCATAGCGATCATGAAGCATTTCAACATCCCGAATCAAATCTTTATAATCTTGATGCGTGTATGTTCCATCTTCAAACTGTTCCGGTTCTAAAAACCATGTATAGTTATCACTGTTTTTAGCAATTTCATACATGTCTTTTATGATTTTTCCAAATTTGCTTATATCTATCTTTTTGTGTTTCTGCTTTTCAGCAGTTCTTCTTACTGCTTCCTCTTTATCTTGCGACAATATCTCTAAATATTCCTGATTTGTTGTCCCCTGAGCAAGCGTCATTTTTTCTTGAAACGATAAAGCGTCTATGGATAATCCATCATTTAATTTTTTAATCGCCTCACGATAAATCCATTCTTTACACTTTCTCTCCAACTTTTTAAAATCACAAAAATAATGCCCGAGTTTTGCACGATTTCTTTGAACGGTAAAATAAACGGAACGAGCTTTCGCTTGTATCGCTTCACTGTGTTCTACACAAAAATTAAGCTCTTTGCTCATTAAAAAGCGATAATCATTATCTTGCTCTCTCCATAGTCGTTTTAATTCGATCTCCGAATCCGGGACTGGGAACATAAATGAAAAACGAAGACTTCCTACAGGAATACCGCCCACTTGAATCAAATAGTTACTTTGCACCTCTCTATTGAAAGATGAAACAGGCACATAATACTTCATTCCATTTATTTTAAAAATGACTCCACACAAGAATTTCTGGTGGGAGTCATATACAATATTTGGCACTTTCGGATCAAATTGCTTTAAATACTCTATGTAGTCAATATTCACATCATAAAATCCAATTTTATTATTTCTCTTCATAAATAAATCCTTTCAACATCAAAAAAAGAGCCACACATTTCTGTATGACTCCATGTTTTTTTGCCTTGCAATTCCATCACCGCTTTTAAACGAGCTGGCACCGTCATTTTGTCAGAACCTTTGATGGACAAGGAACTTTAACCTTGAATTACAAATCTCATTTTCATGTTTCCATGTCTGACCCGGCTGAGAAACACCATACACCGTGCGGAGAACAACTTTATTCCGCATCCATAATATAGCACATTTTAATCTTTTTTTCAATATCTAGCACACATTTAATCCATTTCGTAATCACCCTCAACTTCCTCATATCCCAATGAACCTTCCAATTGAATTTTTTGAAGTTCGTTTAATAAGGCTGGAAAATCAATTGTTTCTTTGTCAACTCTATCAAGAAAACAACCGAATGTAGATATAACGGCATTGTCCGCTGTATCAGTTATCATCTTATCTCTATTCGGATCCTCACAGATAAATTTTGCAAGTGCTGGAATATTTTTAGAATCCAACTCTACAGGTTTATCGTGATACCCATTTTGAAGAAAGATATATCCATATAATTTTGCCATTACTCTTACCCTCTCTTTCTCTAAAAATCAATCCATTTCGTAGTCCTCTTCCGCTTCCAAACTTTCTTGAATACTTTCATCATTACTAGGTAACTGCTTACAGCAAACTTCACATCCAGAATCTAATGTAATGTTGTCAATGATTTCTTTTTCTTCTTTATTCATATTGTCATAAACATATTGAGTTGCGTTATATTCATATTCAGTTAAATATGAATAGGATTTTAGAAATTCACATTTAGATAATTTAGTAAAATCATACATCTTTGCCTTATCATCAATAAAAGAAATTTGTTTATTTATTTCTTCTATTCTGCTAAGCAATTGTTCAGTTGCACCTAAAGACTTTAATGTTTGAATAGTTTCTGAAATGCCATCAATTTTACACCTACTATCTATAAAAGCATTTAATAAATTTATATCTTCTTGATATTCCCTAACTACTATCCTTAACCTTCTAATTTCTTTAATTGCTTCATTATAATAATTTTCATAATCATCCATACTTTATTTTCTCCTTTAAAATTCATCTGTTCTAAAATAGCTTTAATCTCTTCCTCTGTCATTTTGTATGTTCTCATAAAAGGAACTCAGTTCCTTTTATCAATCCATTTCGTAGTCCTCTTCTATTTGAAGACCATTTTGCAAATTTTCATCATTTAAAATTTCCATTGATTCTGCAAACGTTTCTAATACTTTTCTTTCATTTGCACCTAAGCTGTCCGCCATCTCCATCATATTTTCATCTTTTATAATTCCGGCAGTCTTAGCCATAACACCTAATCCGGCGGTTAAAATATCCGGGCTTCCTTGAATGACGTCTTCCAACGAATTTAAAAACGGATCGCCAAAACCATGTTCTTTTTGTGGATTGCACTTTATTACAGATGGATCATGCACTTCGATTTTTACTCTTGATTCTTGAATCCGTGAAATATCTTTGGTATCGCCTCTACTGTTTGCTATTTCAAGTGCTCGTTCTTTCATCTTGTCAAATTCTAAAGCATTGAAATAGTTATTCTTCGATATATTCGGATTATAGAAATTCTCAATAAAGTAACCTGTTCCACCGTGATTATGACCTAAGCCAAAAGTGACAATCGCATATCGTGGTTCTGACGCTCGCTCATATATCACTCCATCAATCATGATATACTGATTCATCGTTTCTTCCAAAAACTTCATTGCATCTTCTTTTGAATGAAAACTGCTTCCCTTGTAAAGCTCATGGTTGATTTTCTTTTCTAAGTCATCTCTAACCGATTTTCGCAATATCAAAGCACCTTGTCGTTCCCACATTTCAACATACAGGTTTTCTTTGTCTGTTATATAATCTGTCGAAGTAATTCCATATTCGCCTTCACCATCAGCACCTAAGCGAGATTGATAATCATGCACCGTAAGAGCTAGAGAAAAATCAGAACGGGATTTCTCCTTTAATTCTGTTTGGACAACTTCTTTAACTTGTCGTTTCCGTGGAATACGATGCCTTTTACTCGGCAAATATTCCTCTTCATAAACAATAACTGCATCCAATTTCATTACAATTCCCCTTTCTTTAATCAAATGATTGCTGTCTAAAATTGGTTCTTCAATGTAAACTTTAAAAACTTTTCCTTAACCACAAAAAAAAGACCATCCATTTCTGAATGATCTTTTAATGTGGGGAACTTCTCTTTAAACAAACGATTTTCTATCCCCTTAATCAATGTTTGAGGAGAATATGAACATGAAAAAACGGCTTCTTAGTACACTTTATCTACTGTTCCCCCCTTATTGCAAAAAGGAACTGAGTTCCCTTTTGTTAAGAATAATTGGTTACTGCATTATAATTATTCCATGTTATCATTTTAGCATGTTTTGTTGTGCAATGAAAGTGCAACAGATTCAAAAACAACTCTTTTCAAGCGTTGTTTTCTTGCTCCTCATTTTCCCTTCCCGATGCCGCATACAACATGGCAACGACTTCTGGTATGGCTTGCCATCCGGTCGAAAAGAGAACCTTTCCCAAGTCACGGTAGATTGATGTTTCAAACAACAATTCTTCGTTTCCACATGATTCATCATGCAAGGCGACACTTGCAATCGGTACGGGAACAAGCTGATAAAATTGTCTTGTTGGTGAAAAAGCAAACAATGGATTCTTACCATATACATCCATACGTATCCCGTGTAAATCCGACATTTCCTCTGCTTCAATTTTAAAATCTTCGGCACTTAACATGTTGCAAAGTTCCTTGATTTTCTCCATTCGATCTGATGGGATGCTTTTAAATTCGATTGTTTCCATTCATCAATAACCTTCTTTTCTATTTTTTGTTTGGAAGAACTTCTTCCAAGGTTCTTAATTCCGCATATTCTTCTTCGGAATATGATACGGTTTGTTTACGGATTCGCTTTTTCTTCCTGGAATACTCAAAAACCTTTTTAATGTGCATAATCGGTGTCAAAAATATAATGAGTGCAATTCCACCAAATACGATCACCGCTAATACGATCTGCCAAGTTTTCGGATCAGCACCATCAAATTGTGCAAATGGAAGCATGGTTAAAAAGAAGAAAAGAACACCGCCAAACAATCCACCGGTCAAAATGCAATAAATCAACCACATCAGCATTTCGCCAGTCACAATGAAAGCTGCTATTTCCATCCAAATCCCTTTTACTTCTACGTCGTAACCAAACTTGTATTTGAAAATCCAGCCACAAACAAAAAATCCAATCAAAAGTAACGAATGAACAAATGCTTTCCAAATATGATGTGAAATCTTATCATCCAACTTCTCTTCTTGTTCATCACACCAATAGTTCGTTTGCTCTTTTCGAGTCAACTCCTTTTTTCTTTCAATGAGCGCATAGTTTGGACAACCACATTTTGGACATTGTGCGGAATGTTGGCTTATCGCATTTCCGCATTCGGGACATTGCAACAACATGATTCTCTCCTTCTTTTTTTAAATAAGTTAATTACCGAAAAAAGCTTCGACTCTTATATCCGTATCATAGCAAACTTTCAATATCTCTTCTATACAAGAAAAATTTTTTTCTTCATCCTTTATAAATATTTCTACCAAGTATAAGGAACGCAACACTTTATCTTCACTATACCTTTTACACCAATATCCAACTTGTATAATCTCCGCATCTGTCAATTCCACTGAATCGGATTTTAAATTTAATGGAAATGTTTTTAAAAATTTAAGTGTCTTTTTATTGAAAATATCCTCATTATGTAAAACGGTTTTAGTCATATTTCCTCCATTATCTTTTACCCTTTTCAATATCTTCCACGCTCAACCCTTTTTCTTTCCACGATTTTAGGATTGCTCCAATATAATCAAAATCTTTTTTGCCATATACGACTGCTTCATTCAATGCACATATGACACGCCTTTCATCATATTTCTGACACCACACACCAATATTTTCGATTTCTTTATCGCTCAGTGGTCTATTTAATTCTGCCATAAATGAACCAAGGCATCCACTGTATAATTGAAATGCCTCATCTTTTGTCAAGATCTTGGTTTCCTCATATTCGGTTGTTATTACACCTTCTGTATCTTGAAATTGACAATCAATATGAATTTTCTCTACCTTTTTTTTGCAATTTTTTATAGCCGTATATTGGAAACAAAGATTTGTTTTTTTATTGATTTCTGTTTGGATTTTTTTTAAAACCTTATTATTGAAATAGCGAAAATCCATATAAGTATCTTTTTGACAATCAAGTTTTTTTCTAAGTTCATCAACACTTACTTCCCAGCCTTTTTTGTAATAAATGTTATTCAAAAGATAGTTATACATATGAAAACTATATATGCTTTTCAAATGAAGTGTGTTTTTCAAACGATACTTATTGTATAGAAAATTTTCTTTATCAAAAAATAATTTTTTAACTTCATCATCATATACATTACAAGTCAATGTAATTTCCTGATTATTAACATTATAAGATGAAGAATGAAAAAGATTCACTTTTTTATATCCAGTATCCGTTTTAAACAAATAAAATACACTTTGTAAATTCTTTATATACGACAGCATCTTTTCATTTCTTAATACTTTAGATTCTATACCCAATAATCGGCAATAATCACTTTTCGTAAATATTACCGTTCCACATTTGTCTAATTCATGTTTCATTTCTTTCAAAACTTTTTCTACTTCCTGTCTAGTATTTGCCTGTGTTAATTTTTCTTCATAACTCTTTTCAATTTTTCCTAAAGACTCTGTATCTATTTTTGATAAATAAGTATCAAATATTTTTAATTCACCTATGGCTAAATGTAAATCAGATAAAATCAATAGTTCCTTCGATTTTGAAACTTGATAATTTTCGTCTAACATTTTTTAAATCTCCTTTATGCAGACAAAGCATAGCATGATTTCTACATTGTTACAACTTATTTCTTTTTGGTAACATAAGGTGATTTTTTGGCAACATAAGGTGATTTTTTGGCAACATAAGGTGATTTTTTGGCAACATATAGGTGATTTTTTGG
>CAJUHL010000002.1:0-35074 GCA_910586425.1 uncultured Bacilli bacterium | reverse complement strand
TTTTGGCAACATAAGGTGATTTTTTGGCAACATAAGGTGATTTTTTGGCAACATAAGGTGATTTTTTGGCAACATATAGGTGATTTTTTGGTAACATATGGATGCAAATTTCCCTTTATATAAAGCAGATTTCACACCTCCTAAACAAGATATATAAACAAGATATATAAACAAGTATATAAACAGTCCTTATATAGAGGACATAAAATGATTCCTCATCATTTTATTCTGGAATATATTTTGGATTACATTGAAAAAACCTCTCACATCTCAGACTCATTTTTTATCCTACATACAAAATCAATACGCCTAGAAACGATTCTGAGGCAAATCTCTATCTTGGACTAATATTTACTCATCTTTTTCTGTTTCATTGAATTTCGCCCTCTTTCTGTGCGTGACACGCCGTTTTATTGAACAAAAGAAAAAGCATTGAAAGACTTTTTGAGGAACATCTCTATACTTTTAAAAACACAAATAGATCCTTTTGACTCATCACTGTTTCATTTGCACGTTTAAAAGGAAATTTAAGCATTCTTTATCCTGGTATTATATTTATTCGTCTTTATCAATTCCGTTGAAATTTGCCCCCTTTCTGTGCGTGATACGCTGTTTTATAGACAAAAGAAAAAAAGAGAGGCATTCCTCTCTGGTGAAAAATATCAAGATAATTTATTATAAAGATTTTCTGTTTTTAGATGGAAGCTATAGGTTTTTTTAACAATAAACACTACATTATGCGACCATTCAGCTACATAGTAATAAGCTCTAGGCATGATATTGTATACCGTTCTTCTGGATATTCCTAATCTTTCTGCTATTTCTTGTATAGAATTTTCGTCAAGATATCTATATTTCAAAAACTTACCAGCATGTAGATCAATCTTGATTACATCATCAATCAGCTTCATGAATCTGGCAACCTGATCGTCTTCCAAAGCCAAACGATTTAAATATCCTATTTCAGTACCATTTCTGCTTTTGGAATCGTTGCCGACTTGAATCAAACTGCCACAGGAGATTAAAGATTTGTTTAAAAGTTTCAATCTTTTTTGCAAAAGCGGTGCATAATCCTCACAGACTTTTTCACCTTTTTTCTGTGTCTGCTCGACATCGATATTACAATCAAACAACTTAATTGTATCTTTCATTTTGCACCTACTTTCTAAAAAACTTTTAACTTATCCTTCTTGAAAAAAATCGTAATCTGCCGAGTATAAGATCATGATTCGATGTTCACTTCGCAGATAGATAAAATAATGGAGTTTTACATCTTCCAGACCTTCATTGAAATCACTGTTTAGCTCTTCCATAAATTCATCGTATCTTGTCAGCCACTTTTCTTCATCCCAAAGTGGTCTTTGCTCGGAAAAGTAAACTCGAAACTTTGAGAACGTTTCACACGCTAAATCACTCATGGCACGTTCGATAAACGACCGTGTATTCTTATCCTCTGCAAAATATTTATAACCGCCATCCATATAGATTAAATTGTGTGGTTTCATCGCATATTCCACGCACATGCGAACAGAGTTCCATGCTGTCAATTTAAAGCCTACGGCATTTTCATTTAAAATATCACGAACATTTCTTAACATAGCAATTTACCTTCCCTTCTCCTTTAAGAACTGCGTTCCTAAATCCCTAGAATTTCGTTTTCGAAAGAAGATCCGACTTGAAAACTATAAATTGAATCTTCTCCATCAAACGCATAATAAACAGTATTACCTTTCACATCGACGATAGTGAAAAACTGTTTGTACCTATCTGATTCGGAATCAATGATTTTGTATCTATCATATTTCTTGTACATTCTTATCTCCCTATATGACTTGTTTTTGTATACCATCCACATTATGGCATATCTGGATGAAGATAACAAGTTTTTTATTATAGCGTTTTCGTCAGGCTGATATGATACTAAAATCAGCACCAATTTTAGGTGCCGACTTTTTTATAAACCAACCTTATCCATTTTTTCAAGCACATCAGTCATCGCATCAATTGTATAATCAAGACGTCCGGGATTTTCAATCAAGCTATCCAAAACATTTTTTACACATTCAATCACGATCTCGTATTTTGCAGTGTTTTGATCCATGTTCTCCATGTTTTCTTCCACAGCAATACTTTCTTTTAAAATCTCATTCAAGCATTCTTGAATACGTGATGTTTCAACCTCATTTAGTACACGATTTTCTTTCTTTGCTTTACTTAAAATTCCTTTTACAATTCTTACATTTGTTCTAACTTCCATCAATATCAATCTCCTTTTCTTTAATATTTTCTACTTTTTCAACGCATTGTTTCAGAATATCAAGCACTGTTTCTTTCTCGATGTCGCCAGTTTCTAAGACAACTGTGCAGTTATCCGACGGATCAACTTGAATCGTAATTTCGATTTTGGTTTTCTTTTCGTTCATTCAATAAAACCAGTTTCTTCATCTTTACACCCCTTTCCGGTTTTGCAACCCGCAAATATTGTATAAAATGAAGATTTTTCCTTTCTACCTTTTGTTACTCTTTTTGGAAATATTTGGAACTGAGTTCCTTTTTTTCTTCCTCGGCATATTTTCTTATTTCATCGTCAGTCAAATCAACGTATTTTAAAAGTCGTTTGGAACTAATTCCGTTTAGTGTTGTCTTTCCCTCTTTTTGTGCATCTGACATTTCTTTCGATAAAATAAATAATGCCTTTTCATATCCACATGGGATAAAATTTCGAACATCGCTAATGGTCGCATATCCTTTATGAAGGATTGAATATCTTATGATATTCCTTTGAGTATTTTTTTTTGTGTTCCTGCTCACTTTGCATAATCATCTACCTTTCTACCTCAAAATAGTAGCACTTTTTTTGTCTGTGGTCTACAAAAACAAGCCACCAATATATTTTTACGACTTGTTTTTATAGACCAGCATTATTATTTTATGATAGAATAGGAATAGTACATTTAAGAAAGGAGTGTATCAAGTGAAGAATAGTTTGTGTTCAAATTATGATATTCTTGAACAATACATTGAGAGCTATTGCAAAGAGCATCAAATTTCCAGACGGGAATTTGCAAAAGAAATTAAAATTTCTAGACAACAGCTTTTTGCGATTCAAAACAAAACCGTACCGCTCACCAGCTATATGATAAAAAAATTCTCAGATTTTTTTGGAATCCCCTATAGCCTACTCAATAACCAAATTCTTTATGATGAAGACGACACGAGTATTTTCAGTGAAGTGATTGAACTTCTGCTCGATCTGGATGATCGACAGTTAGAAAACGTAAAGGAGTACATTTTAGACAACAAAAATTAGAACATTAAAAACAAGGCAATTTATCTTTCTGAATTAAAAAATGAGAGGAGAGATATTATGCCAGTATACCACGACAAAAAGAGAAACACATATTATATATCCGCTTCCTATACCGTCCGCAAAGGTGTATACAAGAAACTTGTTAGGAGAGGATTTAAAAGAAAAAAAGATGCCATTAGAATGGAACGGATTTTAATGGCAAATATCGAAGACAGTGTACGGAAAATCAATAACATGTCATTGATTTTGGATGACTTATGGAACGATTATTTGAATTACATGAAGTTGACGGGATGGAAAGAAAAGACAGCTGCTACAAATACCAGTAAATATAAAAAGCACATCCAACCGGTGTTCGGTCAAAGAAACGTTCTTCAAATTGAGAAAAAAGAAATCGTAGATTTTCATACAAAACTAATCAATCAAGGATTGTGCAAATCGAGCGTAAACGGTATTCATGCAGTATTCAGCGGTCTTTATTCCTATATCAACGATGTATACGATATTGACTATCACCCTCTAAGTAAAGTTGGATTCGTCAAATTCAATCACGAGGACAAAAAGAAAGAAATCGTCATTTTAGAAACCGATGATTTTATCCGTTTCGTAAATGCTGTAGAAGGCACAAAAATGAAGTTGATTTTCAGAACTTTCTATTCAACGGGTCTTAGAATTTCCGAACTTCAAAATCTCAAATGGACAGACTTCAAAAAGAAATCTTTGTATATCCATAAAATTACAAAATCGAAGAATAGTTATCGAATCGTTCCGATCGACCAAGAATTAAACAAACTTCTTACTGAATTTAAAGAAAAATGCAGTAAAGAAGATACATATACATCGGACGCTTACATTTTCTTCGGAAAAAGTTTCAAAGAAAAAATCCCTGATTATAAAATCAGAGAAATTTTGGAAAAAACATTGGACGCTTGCGGATTGAAACGAATGACACCTCACGACTTCCGACATACGTTCGTATCACTTTTGATCGACGCAGGATATGACGACACCACGATCGCAGAAGTCATTGGCGATTCAGTTTCAACAGTTCGTACAGTCTATGCCCATATGCTTCCGAAAAGAAGAAAATCAATTACCGAATTTATTGACAGTTGCGTGCCGAAAATCAATATTTCGGTATAAAAAAGCTATATTTTTAGTATCATATTTCGTATCACGGCATTTTGAAAGATGGATTTGGCTTATAAACACTACGTTTTAAGCACATTACTAATTATTTACAATATTCTTTTTGATTGCCTTGAAATTAGATAATTATTGATTTTTCAGCAATGCTATATTCTCTATCTAGCATTTCTTCTGTAAATATAAGTTCTTTTGTTTCTTCATGAGATTGCAAACTCATCTACCATTGAACTCATCTCTTCTTCAATTGTTAACATCTTTTACCTCTTTCTTATACAACATACAACTTACAGCTAACTACTAATGGTACAATACATATCTATATAAATCAATATCATATATTTGAAAATAAATAACATACTAATGTTAGGTAATGTCATGAATATCATAGAATTATGTAAAAAATGTATTAGATGTTATAAAGATTTAGTAAGACAATGCAGAATAGCACATTCAAAATTTAATATTGATGAGACTAAAACATGGTTTATAAAAGCGATTGAAATGCAGCAAGAGTATTCAGAACGTTTTTTTGAATTGTTACGAGAAAGTTAGAAACAAAAAAGAGAAACCGTAGAGAGTTTCTCTAACGGATAGACTTATACATCCCTCGTTTATAACTTCATGATGCTATCCACTTTAGTTACCGATAGTTTCTTCTATTTTTTCAATTACATTACTAATATTCACAGTTAGTTTATTTTGTTCATCTAAAGATGATATTCGCTCTAGTAAATTAAGTAAAACATCCCCATCAACTTGTCCAACCACAAAATAATTAGTTTTACTTTTGTCAAAATAAAATAATTGATCGCCTTTAATAAAACCATCTTTTTTATTTCTATCACTCAAAGAAAATTCTGTTTCTTTTATTTCAATGTTCCCCTTGTGCTGTAACTTCCGTTGCCTTTGTTTTTCATCTTTGAAACTGGACATTACAGTTCCTACAACATCAAAATTAAATCCACATATTTTTCCTTTTTCATCTGATACTACTACAAAATAATGAAACGGTACTTCTTGACCATCTTGCCCTATAAATTTAGGAACACCAATAATATCCCCTATTTTGCACATATAAATCTCCTTTTATTTAACTAATTTTATAATTGTTTTGTTTTTGTATTTTCCTTTTTTTACTTCTTTGTCATTAGTAAATTTAAATGGTAATACACTCTTCAATGAATCCTTTGGTGCTTCTGGTCTAACCTTTTCAAAAAAACTCTTTGGTAATTTTACTTGTGTTTCCATTTTATCACCTCTCCAAAAACAATTCTTCTATTGTCTAAATTATAGCATAAATATTCCTATATGTGTCAACTATACTAGCAAAGTTTACATTAATTGTCAATACACTCAATTGTCAATACATTTTATTTTATGCCTATCTACTTATATTATACTTTTATTATTTTAAATTTCCTTTTTTATAGAACAATTTTATCCACAAAAAAACACCTAGTCAAACGACTAGGCCAGACTGAGAATAGATTATCACTCGCATATTTATTGTATCAAATTTATTTGCTTATGAAAAGACCGTTAAACACATTTGTCAGCAGGCTGAAATTCTTTTACAAAGTTTTTTCTTTTCATTTGCTCTTTTTTATTATATAATAGAGCACAAGGTGATTATATGGATAAATATACAATAATTGATGCGATCAAACAATTATGTGAAAAAGAAACAATCGGTTTATTAAAACAATATATTAATTTAGAAAATTTCGAAACAATTGACCAATTGATAAAAATGAAATTTGAAACACAAAAAACAATATCTCATTTAAAATCAGAAAAAATCATAATCCGTGATTTTCAATATCATCTAATACAACAAAATGAAATGTCTATTTTTTCCACCCTAGAACAATTAGAAACTTTAGAAGAGACAATTTACATTATAGTTCAAAATAAAGGGAAAATCACAAAAATTACCTTGCACAATTTAAATTTAACACTGACCTTAATTGCAGAAATAAAAGACAACATTTCTAAAATTGCATCCCTTCAAATCAAGCAATGTATTACTACTTTAATCAAACAATTTGCTTGTAATATCCATCCTACAACAATAGAATTTAATCAATTATTAAATGCCAAAACGCAAAATTATCGGTATCTTCTTGGATATGAATTAATAGAAGAAACAATCCCAGAATTAGAAAGTTATTCACAATGTTGTTTTGCTAGGGGAAATAAAATCCCAGTTTCTAGAGAAACTAGAATGGAAAAAGCAATTTATCACAGAAACCGTTCTATCAATGAAAAATACAATCAAATAATCAAACAAAACCTAAATATTACGATGATCAAAATGCTACAAAATTTGTTTTCGAAATGGGAACAGGACCATTCTAATGAATCTGGTTATGCTAACGTCATTTGTAATTTATGGTGTGAAAATATATCATGGTGCAGGAGCCTATGGTCCGAAACCATAGCTTCACAACAACAGAATGCAAAAAAGGAAGAGCAAATAGATGGGCAACTTGATTTATGGGCATTTCAAAAGAAAAAATCGCTTATTCCAAACGATTGATATAATCTGCACTCCTATAACTACCACAGCGCAAATAAGGAATGAATTGATTCGAAGTAGAATCATATACCACATATCCGTGACAAGAATGTCCATTGGAATCATAGAGCGTATCTATGATTTTTTGTTGGTACAATGTCCCTAATGTAATAATAACCTTATGCCATTTTAACATAGAATTATTTTTTACATACAATTCGGCTGCTTGCTTCAACTGCAATTCTAAATTGCGGTATTCCTGATAAGATACATACAGATTCGACACCCCACTATAATCATTTTTCATTCGATAAGAATTCGTGGTAGAATTCTCTTTAAATATTGTAAAATTTATCTTTTCACCTGTAAGTTGATGAAAATAAAAAGTAGAAGTCAAAAGACAAAGCCCTAAAAAACAACAAAAACCTAACATTGCAAGTAAACCAAAACCATGTTTCATTCAATCACCCACTTAAAATAGTATTTTGTCTTCTATATGCTCTTTAAAACGATACAGTTTCGCTGGCCTACCATTATGTCCACCTGTTTGATAACCCGTATCTTCTATTAAATCTAAATTCACAAACTTCTTTCGGAAATTTCTACGATCCAATTCTTTTCCAAGAACTTGTTCATACAATACTTGTAATTCTGGTAAAGTAAAATCACTTGGATATAGATTCTTTAACATAGATATATTTAGCATTCTATGTCTTAAAAATTCGATTGCATTCTCTACAATAGCTGCATAATCATATACCATTTTGGGAATAGAATCGATTGAAAACCATTCGCTATGAAAAGATCTTTTTTTACGTTTCAATTCAATTGACTTACTATCAATTAATGAGATAAAAGAACTAGCGAGGATACGATCATTTGGTAACCGATCTACCTGACTAAATAAATGGCATTGTTCCAAATACACTTCTTCTAATCCTACAAATTCATCAATCGTTGCTTCAGCACATTCTTCTAATGTTTCATTTGTCATAAGCAAATTACTTGGTAACATCCAATATCCTTTGAAAGGATCTTCATCACGTCGAAATAACAATACCTTTAATTTTCCATCCTTAATGGTAAACATACTAATCATAACTTCAATTTGATTAATATATCTCTTATCTATATTCATATACTTCACTACCTTTATATTTTTCATTATAGTATTTTATACACAATTTGTCAATATAATGACAATTGAATTAATATGACTGTCATTTTCTTGTAAGATAAATTTGAAAGTGCATAATGGTTGTGCAGTTAATTTTGTTTATTAATATAATTACAAAAAAAGAACGGTTTTTAAAAGCCGTTCTTTGGGTTAATCCATAAATTCTTGTTCCAATGCCTCTAATGGTTCATCCTTGATATAAGGTACTTCTAATTCGTAATCTACATCACGATACTCTTTGGCACCTGTACCAGCAGGAATCAACTTACCAATAATAACATTTTCCTTTAATCCATTCAAATGGTCTACTCTACCATGAATTGCAGCATCTGTTAAGATACGTGTTGTTTCTTGGAAAGAGGCTGCTGATAAGAAGGAATCTGTCTCTAACGATGCTTTGGTAATACCAAGTAATACTGGTCTACCAGTAGCTGGTCGTTTTCCTTCCAATATCAAATTCTTATTGATTTCTGTAAATTCATTGATATTAACCATTGTTCCTGGTAAGAATAAAGAATCACCAGAATTTACAATTTTAATACGAGAAATCATACGTTTTGCCATAACCTCAACGTGCTTATCACTTACGTCAACACCTTGAGAACGGTAAACTTTTTGAATTTCCAATAAAATGTATTGTTGTACTGTAATTGGATCTGTTACAACAAGTAACTCTTTTGGACTAATTGCACCATGAGTCAAACGTTGTCCTGATACAACTTCTTCACCCTTCTCTACTGCTAATTTTGCACCGTAGTTAGAGGTATGTTTCTTCGTTTCTACATCATTTTGAACAGAAATAACAAACTTACCATTTTCTTCTTCAATTTCGCTTACCACACCATTGATTTCTGAAATGGTTGCTTTTCCTTTTGGATTACGTGCTTCAAATAGTTCCTGTACACGAGGAAGACCTTGTGTAATATCGTCTCCACCTGCAACTCCACCAGTGTTGAAGTTACGCATGGTTAACTGCGTACCTGGTTCACCGATAGATTGTGCTGCCATAATACCTACCGCTTCTCCAATCTCAACGATTTGACCAGTTGCTAAATTACGACCATAACAGTAACGACATACGCCATGATCATTCTTACAAGTAAGTACAGTACGAATTGGTACTTTAGTAATCCCTGCATTAATAATCTTATCCGCTAGTTGTTCTGTAATATAAGTATTACGTTCCGCAATAACCTCTTTGGTTTCAGGATGAATAACCTTCTTATTGGTATAACGACCAATAATACGGTCCGCTAAAGACTCAATTAAAGTTCCATCTGTATTATAGAATGCTTCTACTACAACACCTTGTTCTGTTCCACAATCGTTCTCTTTAACGATAATATCTTGCGCAACATCAACCAAACGTCTTGTTAAGTATCCAGCATCTGCTGTTTTTAAAGCCGTATCTACAGCTCCTTTACGAGCACCATGGGTAGATAAGAAGAATTCACTAATGGTTACACCTTCACTAAAGTTAGATAATACTGGGATTTCTTCTGATTTACCATTTGGTTTATTGAAGAGCCCTCTCATACCCACTAACTGTGTCAAAGAACCGATATCTCCACGTGCTTTAGAATCAATCATCATAGCAACTGAATTTTCCTTATTATTCTTGACCCATTCCTCTAAATCTTTTGAAACTTCAGATTTGGCATTTGACCAAATTTCAATAACCTTACTATAACGTTCCTCATCAGTAATCAGACCACGTTTGAATTGCTTATTGACCTGATCTACCATTTCTTGACTCTTCGCTACAATTTCATCTTTCTTTTCACTTTCCTTAATATCATCAATGGAAATAGAAATTCCAGATAAAGTAGAATATTTGAATCCCAAATCTTTTAATTTATCCAACATAATTGATGTTTCTGTTGTTTGATAACGTTTATAAATCTGGGCAATCAATTTACCAAACACACCCTTGTTAAATGGTTTTACAAGTGGCATAGCCGCAATGGATGCTGGAATATTGCTGCCAGATTCCAATAAATATTTTTTAGGTGTAATTCCTTCAATATTTTCTTCTGTTCCCTCATTGATATATTGGAAAGTATCTGGGAAAATTTCATTGAAAATAATTTTACCAGGTGTGGTCACTAAATACTGATTCATATAACTATCTGGGAACAATTTGTACTTAAATCCTCTAATTGGCAATGCAATACGCGTATGTAATGTAATTTCTCTTCTTTCATACGCCATCAAAGCCTCATTGGTATTTTTAAATACCCTTCCTTCTCCTTCAAGACCTGCTTTTTCAATGGTTAGATAATAGTTACCCAAAACCATATCTTGTCCTGGTGTAACAATTGGTTTTCCATCTTTTGGAGAAAGGATATTATTCGCACCTAACATTAAAACTCTTGCTTCCGTTTGGGCTTCTGTTCCAATTGGCACATGGACTGCCATTTGGTCGCCATCGAAATCAGCATTGAACGCAGTACATACTAGTGGATGCAGACGAATCGCTCTACCACCAATTAATTTTGGTTCAAATGCTTGAATACCAAGTCTATGCAAAGTTGGTGCACGGTTTAACATAACAGGATGTTCTTTGATTTTTTCTTCAACAATATCCCACACACGCTCATCTTGATTTTCAATCATACGTTTTGCTGCTTTGATATTTGACGCAATTTCTTTTGTGACTAATCCATTAATTACATGTGGTTTGAATAATTCCAAAGCCATTTCTTTTGGAATCCCACATTCATACATTTTTAGGGTTGGTCCTACGACGATAACGGAACGTCCAGAATAATCCACACGTTTTCCAAGTAAGTTTTGACGGAAACGTCCTTGTTTTCCTTTTAACATACTAGATAAAGATTTCAATGGACGATTTCCAGCACCTGTGATGTTACGTCCACGTCTACCATTGTCAAATAAGGCATCCACGGCTTCTTGTAACATACGTTTTTCATTTTGAATAATGATAGAAGGTGCACCCAATTCCATTAATTTCTTTAAACGGTTATTACGGTTAATCACACGTCTATATAAATCATTTAAATCTGAAGTTGCAAATCTTCCACCATCCAATTGAATCATTGGTCTTAATTCTGGTGGAATAACAGGAAGTGCATCCATGACCATCCATTCTGGTTTGTTTCCAGATTCCAAAAAGGCATCGAGGACATCCAAACGCTTAATCAAACGAACACGTTTTTGACTTGCAGAATCCTTAATTTCTTCAATCTCTGCTTTAATCGCAGCTACTTCTTTTTCAAGATCCACTTGCTCTAACAATTCCTTAATGGCTTCCGCACCCATTCCAACACGGAAAGTATTTCCATATTTTTCATAATAAGCACGGTATTCTTTATCACTAATGGTTTGTTTTTTCTCTAAAGGTGCAGCTCCTGGATCTAGTACCACATAGGAAACAAAGTATAATACTTCTTCCAAATCTCTTGGTGACATATCTAAAACGAGCCCCATACGAGATGGAATACCTTTAAAGAACCAGATGTGGGATACTGGTGTTGCAAGTTCGATATGCCCCATACGTTCACGACGTACTTTCGCACGTGTTACCTCAACACCACAACGATCACACACAATATTTTTATAACGAAGTCTCTTATATTTTCCACAAGAGCATTCGTAATCTTTGGTTGGTCCAAATATTTTTTCACAGAATAATCCATCTCGTTCTGGTTTTAAAGTACGATAATTGATGGTTTCTGCTTTTTTTACTTCTCCACGAGACCACTCTCTGATTTTTTCAGGAGAAGCAATGGCGATTCTTAACCCTTCAAAGTTATTCACATCCATTAATCTTCATCCCCTTCCATATCAGCTTCAATTTCTTCACTATTTAAAAAGTCTTCATCGGAAAGATCATCTAAAGAATCATCATAATATTCCTCTTCTTCCGTTTCTTCCACTTCTTCTACAAGAGGTTCTTCTGGTAACTCCAAATCCTCTGCAGATAAATAGCTATCTTCTTCTGCTTCTTCTAATTCTTTCAAGTCGACATAATTGCCTTCTTTATTTAATACTGTAATATCAAGCCCTAACGCCTGGAATTCTTTGATCAAAACTCGAAAACTTTCTGGAACACCTGATGTTGGAATTGGATTGCCTTTTACAAGGGCTTCATATACTTTAACACGACCTACGACATCATCGGATTTGATCGTAATCATCTCTTGTAAAACATGTGCTGCACCATATGCGTATAACGCCCAAACTTCCATTTCTCCAAAACGTTGTCCACCGAATTGTGCTTTTCCTCCTAATGGTTGCTGTGTAACCAAAGAATAAGGTCCTGTTGAACGAGCATGTAATTTATCGTCTACCATGTGGTGAAGTTTAATCATATACATCACACCCACACTGATACGATTATCAAATGGTTCTCCTGTACGTCCATCATAAAGGACTGCTTTTCCATCTTCATCCAATCCTGCTTCTTTTAATGCATCAACAATTTCAGTTCTAGTTGCACCATCAAAAACTGGTGTTGCAACATAAATATCTAATTCTTTTGCAGCCATTCCCAAATGCATTTCTAGAATTTGTCCAATGTTCATACGAGATGGTACCCCTAGTGGATTTAATAAGATATCAACTGGTTTACCATTACTTAAATATGGCATATCTTCTTCTGGTAAAACAAGCGAAATAACTCCTTTATTTCCATGACGTCCTGCCATTTTATCTCCAACAGATATTTTACGCTTTTGTGCGATATAAACACGTACAATTTTAGAAACCCCAGCTGGAAGTTCATCGGTATCTTCTTTGGTAAATATCTTAACATCGTGAACAATTCCTTCTCCACCATGTGGTACTCTTAAGGAAGTATCTCTTACTTCTCTTGTTTTTTCACCAAAAATAGCATGCAACAATTTTTCTTCGCTAGTTAATTCAGCCATTCCTTTTGGTGTTACTTTACCAACTAAAATATCATCATCTTTGACTTCAGTACCAATGCGAACAATTCCATTTTCGTCCAAATTTTTACGTGTTTCTTCACTGACATTTGGAATATCTCTTGTAAATTCTTCTGGTCCCAATTTGGTATCACGACATTCGATTTGATAATCTTCAATATGAATTGAAGTATACACATCATCCTTAACCAAACGTTCATTTAAAATAACCGCGTCTTCATAGTTATATCCATTGTAGTTCATGAAGGCAACTGTCACGTTTTTACCTAAAGCCATTTCTCCTTGATCGGTAGACGGTCCATCGGCAATCACTTGATCTTTTTTCACGGTATCCCCAAGTTTTACAATAGGTACTTGATGATAACAAGTTCCTGCATTACTTTCTTCATAACCATTTAAATAGTAAGTATCCATACCACCTAAAGTTTTTATTAATATTTTTCTCGCATCCACATAGTCAACCACCCCATCGGCTTTGGCAATAACAACAGCCCCTGAATCTCTGGCAGCAATGGCTTCTACACCTGTTCCAACACGAGGCGCTTCAGCTTTCAATAATGGAATCGCTTGACGTTGCATGTTGGCACCCATCAAGGCACGTTTTCCATCATCGTGTTCCAAGAATGGAATTCCTGATGTTGTAATCGATACGACTTGTTGTGGAGAAACATCGGCATAGTCCACTTTTTCTCTTTCCACAATAATGGTATCAGTATGATAACGTACTGGTACACGATTTTCTACAATTTTATTATTTTCATCCACTTTAACAGTCGCTTGTGAAATATAGTAATCTAATTCTTCATCCGCAGTCATATAAACAATTTCATCCGTTAAAATCGAATCTTTTACTTTACGATATGGTGTCATAATGAATCCATAATCGTTTACTCTGGCATAACTAGCTAATGATGTAATTAAACCGATATTTGGTCCCTCTGGAGACTCAATTGGACAAAGTCTTCCATAGTGTGATGGGTTAACGTCACGTACTTCCATACCTGCTCTATCTCTAGATAAACCACCAGGTCCCAAAGAAGAAAGTCTTCTTTTATTGGTTAATTCGGCTACTGGATTGGTTTGATCCATGAATTGTGATAACTGACTGCTACCAAAAAATTCTTTGATAGAGGCTGTTAATGGTCTAATATTAATTAATGATTTTGGTGTTACTTCTGTCACCTCTTGTGTACTCATACGGTCACGAATGACTCTTTCGATACGACTAATACCAATTCTGAATTGGTTTTGAAGTAACTCACCTACTTGACGAACACGACGGTTGGATAAGTGATCAATTTCATCAAAATTTCCAATACCTTCTAATAAATTCAAATAATAAGATACTGATGCATAAATATCTGAAATGGTCAAACGTTTGATATCGATGGCTTGATCATTACCAATAATAGATACCACTTGATCTGGATTGTTTTTAGAAAACACTTTAATTTCTTGTATTCTATGATACGTATCCAGTTCTGTATTGATTAAAACATCTTTGATACCATATCCATTTTCCAAAACTGGTTTTAACGTTTCTAACACATCTTTGGTAATCAAAGTTCCTTTTTCAACAATTACTTCTTTTCCAACTTTAACAGTTTCAGCAAGTATACAACCAAGTAGACGATCTATTACATTCAATTTACGATTGAATTTATAGCGACCTACTTTTGCTAAATCATAACGGAATGCATCAAAGAATCTTGTAATCAACTGATTCTTCGCACTGTCTAATGTAGATGGTTCTCCTGGTCTCAATTTTGAATGAATATCAATCAAAGCTTCATCGGTATTCTTGTTGGCATCTTTATGAATGGTATTTTCAATGTATTTATTTTCTCCAAATACATCCATAATGTCTTGGTCACTGGATAATCCAATGGCACGTAATAGTGTCGTAATTGGCACTTTTCTCGTACGGTCAATACGAACATAAATAACATCTCTTGCATCTAATTCATATTCTAACCAAGTTCCACGTGTTGGAATAATTTGACTGGTAATCACTTTACGTCCATTTTTGTCAATTTCTTTACCAAAATATACACTTGGAGAACGCACCAATTGTGATACAATAACACGTTCTGCTCCATTGATGACAAATGTACCAGATTCTGTCATAATTGGCATATCTCCTAAATAGATATCTTGTTCTTTGACTTCTCCTGTTTCATGATTAAAAAGTCTTGCTTCTACTTTTAAAGGAGCTGCATAAGTCGCGTATCTTTCTTTGCATCCTTTAATCGAATATCTTGGTTCTTCAAAGGAATATTCCCCAAATTCAAGTGACAAATTTCCTGTAAAACTCTCCACAGGAAAAATATCATCAAACACTTCTTTGATTCCCTCTTGCATAAACCAATCATATGATTTTTTTTGAATTTCTAACAAATTCCCTAATTCAATTGCATTTTTTGTTTTTGCATAATTTCTTCTTTCGCGATAATCCCCAAATTTTTTTACTGTATAAGCCATGTTTCACCCCTATATACCTATAATTTGCAAAAAGAACATAAACCTAAATTTAAGTGTATGTGTCAATTTATAATTTTATCAAAGTTAATACAAGATGTCAATTATTTGTTGCACAAATAATATAAAATCCTTTGTTCTTATTTTTCAATTCTACTGTATAAAATTGCTTCAAAAATTCCATGGTTGTTTTTGCTCCCTGATCCTTATGAATCACAATCCATAATTCTCCATCTTGTTTTAAATATCGTTTGGCATGTTCCAATATTTCATAGAGCATTTTTTTCCCGACTCGAATCGGCGGATTACTAATAATAAAATCAAACATACCATTTACATTTTCATAGAAATTACTTTCATAAATTTGAACATTCACATGATTGGTGCTGACATTCTTTCTTGCCAATTCCAAGCTTCTTCTGTTAACATCAATCATATGAACCTCTGCATTCGTCTTATGGGCTATGTAGATACCAATTGGTCCATATCCACACCCAAAATCGAGTACCCTACCATGAATTTGTTCAGTTTCTATCGTTTCTAATAGTGTTCTAGTTCCAAAATCCAAACCCTTTTTAGAAAAAACACCATTGTCTGTATAAAATGTAAATTTCTCGTTTCCGATAATTGCCTGACTTTTTTGAATTTTACTTTTTAATGTATCATCATTCTCAAAATAATGTGCCATACATTCACCTGCAATTTTTGCTTATTTAATAACGGCGAAAGCCCATACTAATATTTTAGTATAGGCTACCCCATTTTAAAAATTATTTGAATTCTACTGTAGCGCCTGCTTCTTCGAATTTTGCCTTGATTTCGTTTGCTTCATCAGATGAAACATTCTCTTTTACATTTCCACCGTTGTCTGCGATATCTTTCGCTTCTTTTAATCCAAGACCAGTGTATTCACGAACCAATTTGATAACAGCGATTTTGTTAGCACCAGCATTTGTCAATACAACAGTCACTGTGCTTGGTCCTTCTTCTGTAGCTGCACCAGCTGCTGGAGCGGCTGCAACTGCTACTGCTGCTGGATCTACACCAAATTCTTCCTTCATTAAATCTACTACTTCTTTGATTTCTAAAAGAGTCATTTCTTTTAAAGAATCAATAATTTCTTTTGCACTTAATTTTGCCATTTTATTTCCTCCTTAATTATTTTCTTCTAAATTTTTACTATGCAAGTCTAAACAAATTGCAAAGTCTCTTGCAATACCCATAAGTCCACTTGCAAACATTGTAAGTAAACCTTCTCTTGATGGAATCGATGCTAACTGTTTTAACATAGCTTCGTCTGCAACTTCTCCATCGACAACTCCAATCTTCATTTCTAGTGCACTATGATCTTTTGCAAAGTCACTTAACACTTTAATTGGAGCAACTGCATCTTTACCAAATGCGATTGCTTTTGGACCATCTAATTCATCAATTGCGACATTTAAACTATCCAAAGCTCTTTTTGATAATGTATTTTTGTAAATTTTAAATTCTGAATCTGTATCTCTTAACTTTCTTCTAAGTTCATTGGTTTCTGAAACAGTAAGTCCACGATAATCAAAGAATACATAGGATGCAGACTCTTTCATCTTTTGAGCAATCTCATCTACAATAGATGCTTTTTGTTCAATAATCTTTTGGTTTGCCATGACAACACCTCCTCTTTTATTGTTCCGTATAAAAAACTCTCACGATAAATACCGCAAGAGTCTCTAAACTTAAATCATAGTTCAAGCCTCGGTAGGATATTTAAGTGAAATTTCACACCTACTGTCTACGGTACATTCTATTTTATTTCATGAACGAGTTCATTATAACATAAATGCAATTAGTTGTCAAAACTATTTGTATCAATTTTAATACCAGGCCCCATTGTAGAAGAAACAGACACATTTAAAATGTATTTTCCTTTTACAACAGCTGGTTTCGATTTTGCAATCAATGATACAAAGGCATTTAAGTTTTCAACTAACTTCGCAGTATCAAATGATACTTTACCAATAATTACGTGTACATTTCCATAACTATCTGTACGATATTCGACACGTCCTTTTTTCA
The DNA here is from genome assembly GCA_910586425.1 of uncultured Bacilli bacterium. The sequence continues at coordinate 17,474 of CAJUHL010000002.1, read as the reverse complement.
CTTCTTCAACAGCAGTTTTGGTATCCATTGTTACTGTTCCTGTTTTAGGGTTTGGCATCAATCCTTTTGGACCTAATACTTTACCAATTTTACCAAGTGCTGGCATCATATCTGGTGTTGCAATCATGGTATCAAAATCAAACCAATTTTCTTTTTCGATTTTTTCTAACATATCCATGTCCCCAACATAATCAGCACCCGCTTCACGCGCAGCTTCTGCTTGAGCACCTTTTGCGATAACCAACACTTTTTTTGTTTTTCCAGTTCCATTTGGAAGTACCAAAGCACCTCTTAATTGTTGATCTGCTTTCTTTGTATCTAAATTAAGACGAAGGGCAAGTTCAACAGAACCATCAAAGTTAGTTGTTGAAGTTTCTTTGGCTAAATTCACAGCTTCTTCTACTGTATATAATGCAGTTTTATCTACTTTTTTAGAAGCTTCTAAATACTTTTTACCTTTTTTCATTATTTTACCTCCTTATGTGGTGTATGCGGATTTTTCCTCCCACATAGGTATTTTAAACCTATATGTTATTCTGCCTCTACTTCAACGCCCATATTACGAGCAGTACCAGTTACTATTTTCATAGCTTCCTCGATACTATAAGCGTTTAAGTCTGGCAATTTGATTTCTGCAATTTCTCTTAATTGAGCTTGCGTTAGCTTTCCAACTGGTTCTTTAGACCCTTTGGTAGAGCCTTTTTTGATTCCAGTAATTTTCTTAATTAAGAATGCTGTTGGTGGAGTTTTAATTACAAAGTCAAATGTTCTATCTTCATAAACAGAAATTTCAACTGGTAAAATATCCCCCATTTTGTCTTTAGTTGCATCATTATATTTTGTACAAAATTCTTGCAAGTTAATTCCAGCAGGTCCCAAAACAGTTCCAACTGGTGGTGCTGGTGTTGCTTTTCCAGCAGGTACTTGCAATTTGATCACTTTCGTAATTTGTTTTGCCACGAAAAACACCTCCTATAATTTTTTTCGCGAGTGGTTCAAATGACATCCGCATGAAACATCTCCCACTGTTATCTATATATAAAATATATAGCTAGTTCATAATACCACATCTTCATGGCTTTGTAAATATCTATCTTAATCTACCTTGGTTTTCTTGTTCTTTTACTTTTTTCTGAACTGATATTCTATAGCATCCCTGAAATGGTTTATAAATTGAGCTTTCTTCATGTTGTGTATACTCTGGAAGTTTTATTTCCATTTCAAATTCTATATCAGGAGAATACTTATTTAACCATGCTTGGCAATCTTCTTTTAACCTTTCCCATAAAATTTGATCTGGAACTCCAATTTCAAACGGAAAGGAAATTTCCTGTCCTGAAAGAGCTGCTTGTGAAAGCCAATATGGAATTGTTTCCGCTATAAAATTTACAAAAATATAATGTCCCCATGATTTACAATATGGCGTTAACTCACCATTTTCATTTCTAGAAAGATATCTTTGTTGTTTTAGCTGCTCATCCACTTTTTCTTGTGGATTAGTCCTTTTTTCATGCTCTAAAAAGGCAAGAACTTGTTCTGGCATCATACAGTTTACTACATCTATATTATTTACTTGATTCATATTAAGCCACCTCTATTTCTGTTAATGCAAGTTCAACAATTGTCTCTTGTCCAAATAAATCTAACGCTACTTCTACTTTTTGATTTTCCATATCAATCATTCTCACTTTTCCAAACATATTAGCAAATGGTCCACCAACCACTTTAACAGTATCGCCAAGATTCAATGAATTTCCAATTTCAAGACGACTCATTCCCATACTACCTAATATTTTATCCACTTCCTGTGGCGTCAATGGAAATGGCTTGGCTCCTTTTCCAGAAGAACCGATAAAGCCTGTAACACCTGGTGTATTACGTACAATAAACCAAGCATCATCTGTCATAACCATTTCCACTAAAATATAGCCAGGGAACATCTTTTTCATTTTTTCTTTTTGTACGCCATCTTTGATTTCAACCTCTTTTTGTTCTGGAACAACAACTCGGTAAATATGATCTTCCATTCCCATTGAACTAGCACGCATTTCTAGTTTTTCTTTTACCTTATTTTCATGTCCAGAATATGTATTTACAACATACCATTCCTTTTGCATTATTTCACCACCATCTTAAGACCTGTGATAATAAAATCAAGTCCTGCGAAAAAGAGTCCAAATATCAAAATAAACGCAATGGTTGCAGTAGAGTACGTTATCATTTCCTTCTTACTTGGCCATTTCACTTTTTTCATTTCCTTTTTGACACCCACTAAAAATCTTGCGACTGCTTTCATAAATATACCCTCTTTTCATCATATGTTTTCTTTCAAATAAAAAACACTTGAAATCTGTGTCTATATGTAGAATAACACATATTTTCATCGAAGTCAATCATTAACACATATCCAATCAGATTTTTTCACTAGATTTTTCTGTTCCAAATGAATATATTCAACACATGGTGGATAAATCCAATTAAATGGATGGAAAATAGAAGGTGAAACATTCGAAAAAGTCAGGATCCCACCACTTACCACATATTGTGTTTCCCCGATTGAAAAATTTCCCCATGCATATTTGGGAAACCATTTTTTAGAAGGAGAAATCAGTCCATAATTTCCTTTTATGTGTAGTGGGATAATACCACGGTGCATATGCCCAGAAAGAACCAACTGAACCGATTTTAATACTTCCGTTTCACGTACTTTAGGGTGCGTAACATAAATAGGAGAATGACAAAGTAAAATAGGATAACAATCTTTCTTTAAATGCAAGCGAAGTTTTTGATCTATATCAGCTTGATATAATTCTACCTGCTCACCCCTTTTTTTATCATAGTAATCAAACGGTAAATGATATCCCAAAAAACAAATATGATTCATTGTGATGGCCTTATTATCTAATACATATACATTTGAAATCAGTGACAATTCTTTAATATTTTCTTTTACATCATAATGTATCCATCCATTGCCTCGAACTCCAATGTCATGGTTACCAAAAACAATTATAACAGGTGCAATTTGGGCAACCATTTTCAACCAATCTAAAAATATTTTTTTATCTTCTATATTTTCTAATGCATTTCCCTGATCCAATAAATCCCCTACCATACAAATATAATTGGGTTCATGATATTTTAAATCTTCATAAATTGACTGCAATCTTTTCATTGGATAATTTTTTGCATAATGGATATCTGAAATAAGTGCTAACGTTTTATTGAGTTTTGATGGAATAAAAACATCCATACTGCTTACCATACGCATTCCCCCTATAAAAAACAATCAAGTTTCCTTGACTATTTATTCACTTATCTTTTCTACGCTTGAAGTAAATTCACCAACCAACTCATTAAATTTTAAAAGATTGTTACTCAATTCTTCTTTATCGGTTTCATATTTCAAACGATTTTCTTCCAAGATTTTTTTCTCTTCTTCTATTTGTTTTTCTTGCTGCTGTAATTCCAATTCGCGATCTTCTAAAAATGCTTGACGTGCATCTAGTTCTTGTTCACGTTCTTCTCCCTGCTTTTGGATTTTATTCATTTCATTTTTTTTGTAGAATTCAAACTTATTTTTTTCTAAATTAAAATTAGATTGATTATCCTTGAAATGTTGTATTTCCCTCTCAAGTTGTTCTTTTTTGTCCCTTAATTTTTGATACACTTCTTCTTTGTATGCTTTCACTTTCTGTACTTCTTCCCTACACTTTTCTTCATGATCCAATCGAGCCTGCATTAATTCCTTTTTTTCAGCTGCTAATTTTTTCTTAATCTCAAGGGCTTCACGTACATTATTATTCGCAATTTCAAAGATACTTTTTAGATTGTCTTTGGGTATTTCTAACTTTGGTTCTTCTTTTTCAATTTTTTTTGAAACTTCAAAACTATCCGTTTTTAATAAATCAAAACTTGTATCTGGTTTGTAAGTATCGCTACTTGCTTCTGGTTCTATATCGATGATTTCATCTGTCAAAGTTTCCTCCAAAAGAAAGACCTCTAGTCATTCTTTCCAGGTAATTGTTGGAAACCAGAATTAAATTGTGAAACCAATTCTTTAAATCTTGCACAACTTTGCGATAAATTTTTGCTTTCAAGTTCTAATTTCTTTTCTTCTAATTCTTTTGATTTTGCAAATTGTTCTTTTTGTGTTTGTAATTCTTTTTGACCATTTCTAATTTTTTCTTCAGCAATGGCTTTTTCCTTTGCAAATTGATTTCTTTCTGTTTCTAATTTAGCTCTATCTGTATTTAATTTTTCCTCTTCTAATTGACGATATTGTTCAAATTGATCTTTTTCTGTATCTAATTTTTCATTGGCAACTTTCAATGTTTGCTCTGCAAGGGCAATTTCTGCTCTTGTCGCATCACAATCAGCATTGAATTTTTCCTCTTCATTCTGAATACGAATTCTTTGATTTTTTACATATTCATTAACTTCTTTTTTTTCTAATTCCAAACCATTTTTCTGCGTTTCGATATATTTTTCAAATTCTTGTCTATCTTTTTCTAACTTATCTTTTAATTCATTTAACTCTGCTTCATTTACATTTACCGTTTTCTTTTGTTCAATCAAATTGGAAATGAAATTATTCGCACCAGCTACATCATTATATAAACTATCAAATAACACATCAAAGTTAGAAAGAACATAACTATCATCTAAATCTTTTTGATCTGCTGTTTCTGAATCCTCTTCTTCTATCATACGATTCATTTCTTGTTCAGAAAGTCCCATTGGTTTCATTTCAGACTGAATAGAATGAATGTTTGAAAACGCATTTTCATTTTTTGAAATATCAGTATCGACGTTTGGAACTTCAATATCCTGAATCATGTTATCTACATCAATAATATCATCATTTTCATAGAAAAAATCATCAGCATCTGTTACAGGAACTTGATCCATTTCTACATTTTGAGCCATTTCGTTTGTATTATCGTTCATAAAAACATCTCCCTTTTATCCTTTTATTCTTTATTTATATGGCAAATACCATAATAACACAATTAGTATAACACAAAATTTTAAAAAAACATATCTTTTTTTGATTTTTTTGCATTTTTTGTAAAAAAAAGAAGATTTTTAATCATCCTCTTCTTCCTTTCGTTCTAATTTCACCAAAACTTCCCTTGGTTTTGAACCATTATTTGGTCCAATAATACCACGTTCTTCTAATAAATCAATGCATCTCGCTGCACGATTGTATCCTAGGCGGAATCTTCTTTGTAATAAAGAAGCACTGGCTTTTCCTTGTGTTACTACAAATTCAACAATTTCATTATATAATGGTTCTTCATAATCACCGTGTCCACTTTCTTCTTGCATAGTCGTTGCATGCATTTCTTCTTCATCCATTAATAATGTTTCATCATATGCAGCAATTTGTTGTTTGACGGTATGATCTACAACAGCTTTGATTTCTTCATCAGAAAGAAAGGTTCCTTGAATACGAATTGGAATATTTTCCCCTTGTGGTGAAAATAACATATCCCCTTTTCCTAGTAGTTTTTCAGCACCTACCTCATCCAAAATAGTGCGAGAATCGATTCCAGAAGAAACCGCAAACGCAATTCGTGATGGAATATTAGCTTTTACAACCCCAGTAATAACATCTGTAGAAGGTCTTTGTGTCGCAACAATCAAATGAATTCCAGCAGCTCTTGCCATTTGTGTAATACGCATAATAGAATCTTCCACTTCTTTGGCAGCGACTAACATTAAATCTGCAAGTTCATCAATAATAACCACAATAAATGGCATATGTCTTAATTGTTCAGTTTCTGGCAACGACTCATTTTTTTTATCAATATATGCATTATATCCCGCAATATTTTTAGTACCTGTTCGGCTAAACAATTCATAACGATCATCCATTTCAACCACTATTTTTTTTAGGGCAATATTAGCCTTTTTGGGATCTGTAACAACAGGCGCTAGCAGATGTGGAACCCCATTGTACATAGAAAGTTCCACTTTTTTGGGATCCACTAGTACTAGTTTCACCTCTTCTGGTTTGGTACGCATTAAAATGGATACAATCATACTATTGATACAAACGGATTTTCCACTCCCTGTAGAACCAGCTACTAATAAATGCGGTGTTTTATTAATTTCACAATACTGTGGTCTGCCCATGATATCGCGTCCCAAAGCCACCAATAATTTGGATTCTTTTAAAGAAGCTGGCACACTTTCTAAAATCTCACGCACAGTAACCATAGTTGTTACTTTATTTGGAATTTCAATCCCAATAGTTGATTTCCCTGGAATAGGAGCTTGAATACGTACATCTTTAGCAGCAAGTGCAAGAGCAATCTCACTGTGCAAACTTAAAATTTTACTAAGCTTGGTCCCTGAACGAACTTCCATTTCATATTGCGTAACAGCTGGTCCTGGATTGATTGCAACCACTTTGGCTTCAATTCCAAAGTCTTGCAAAACTTGATGCAATACTTCCACGTTATGGTTAATAGATTCTTTTCCCTCTTTATTATTATTTTTAGGAGGACGAGAAAGCAAATTCATTGAAGGGTAAACATAACCGCGATGCATAGGCTCTTCTATCACTTCACCAGTTTCCTCATTTACAACTGTTTTTGGCTCCTTTTCTTCTTTCACTTCTTTTTCTTCATTAATATGAATAAGCTCCTCTACAGAAGAAACGACTATTTTATTATCCGTTTCATATTGTTCTTCGATTTCTTTAATTTTTTTATCTTTCTTCTCTTTCTTTTCATGATGAATATTGATTTTTATTTTTGAAGTAAGCCATTTAATAGAATCGTAAAAAGATACACCAGTAAAAAGAATTAGGCCACAAATCATAAGAGCCCAAGCAACAATTCGGGTTCCATTCAAAGCAAATCCCCACATACATAAAGCAGAAAAAAGGGCCCCCAATACACCTCCGCCTAAATTGATTCGATTATTAGGACTCGCCATAAAATTATTGACAGTCTCTATGATAATTTGGAAGCCTTTTAGTTCTTCGTTTTGGATATATTTAATATGAGAAAATATCAAAATAGATACAACAAAAATATAAAAACCAATTAATTTAGATGTAAAAAAATCTGGTTTTTCTCGCTTAATCATCATATAGATACCAATCACCATAACAGCAACCAATAAAGGATTGTACCAAGTTCCTACTAAAAAAACAGCAAAACTACTAATAAAATTCCCTACTATACCTGTTTTTGGAATAAATCCAATAATGGCAATTAAAATGAGTAGTAAGCCAATTAATTCCGTTTGATACCCGGTTCCCTTTTTCTTTGTTTCTTTTCGTTTTTTCTTTTTTGCCATATGTAATGCCTCCTACAATATACTAGAGAAATTATACCATAGAACAAACCAAAAAAAAAGCCAGAAAGTGGCAACAATGACAAAACCTAGTCTCCCAGGTGGGCATCACATCAAACTTTTTAGGATTCTTATATTAATATAAGTATTCAACACCAAATTTGAATTAGATTCCCAATGTCATAAATTAGTAGGTTTTTTTATTAACCTCTCTCTGGTAGTTTCATTATAACACATATTTTGAAAAAAGGAAACAATCTTACTCACATTTTTCAATTAGTCGATAGGTAATATTGTGATTTCCTCCCATATTCACATGAATTCCCCTTTGTTTTACATCAGAAACATCTACTGCAATCTTATTTTCTTCAACTAAAGTATCCAAGGAAATACAAAATTGATTGCCAACACGATAAGGAAACTCTTCTGGATGTTCTCCTATATATATATCGGCTGCACTCTCAATGAGTTCTATTCTTGCTTGATTGACATCTTTTTGCTTTTTTTCAACTTGCTCTAAAATAACAGGATAAGCAATTAAAACCAAAATTCCTAATATTGCAATCACACCCAATAATTCTAATAATGTAAACCCTTTTTTCATATTTTCACCTTATATTTATTGTATAATAAAGAAATGGGAAAGTCAATGAATACTCATTCAAAGAAAAGGGTAAGTAAAAATAGAAAAATTCCAATCGCAATTCCAATATATGTGATTTTAGGATTATGATTATGCATCATTTCTTCTAGCAACTCGAATATCACAATATAAACCAGCATTCCAAGTGTAACTGAAAGTAAAATACCAAGGACCAAACTGGTAACCATTTCACTTAAGAAAAACATAACCAGTCCCCCTAAAAGAGTCGATAAAGCAATTAGTACTACAAATAAAGTTGTTTTTTTCTTATTGGTATTTGCTTGATAAAATGTGGAGGTAACTACCATTCCCATTGGTATATTGTGTAAACCGACGCCAATAGTCACTAAAATTCCCATAGAGGCATCAGTAGTAACAGTACTATATATTGCCATACCTTCAATGAGATTATGTAAAATAAGGGCAATACTCGATACCAATCCAATGTGAAATAGATTTTCCGAAACGGTTGTATTTTGTTTTTGTATATCATGGTCTGGAACAAATAAATCTAACACCTTCAATAACAAAGCGCCCAAAATAACAAAACCAATCAGAAGAATCATACTTTGTGGTATAGGAAGCTGTTCACTTAATTTTTCATATGCTTCTGGTAATAATTCTATAAAGATAAGCATTAACATCACACCAAAAGCAATACTAATAGATAAATCAACTACTTTTCGGTTATTTTTAGTTAAAAAGACAATCAATAACCCAAGAATCATAAAAAGACCTGAACCAAATGTAAATAATAATGGCATTCTCTCACCTCTAAACAATTACTATTCTACCATAGAAAAGAAAAAAGTAACAATTTATTACTCTTTTTCTTTCTCAAATATATCCGATTCAGGTACTTTTTCAGTAGAGGTATTGGGTTCTTTTTGATCTGTTTCCTTTTCCTCATCTTCCTTTTTGTTATCTGGTGCTTTTTGTAGTATGGTTAATTTTACAGTCCCCACTCTACTAATACTTGTCCCTGCTTTTACATTTTGAGAAATAACAGTTCCGACTGTTCCCTTTCCTGTAGTAACATACTCAAAAGAAAGAGTAATACCATACTTTTTCGCATAACTACGTGCTTGTGCTTCTGTATCACCTGTAAAATCTGGGATATTTCCTTTTGGTAATCTGCTATAGCGTCCACTCTTTCCTGGAATGGTTTCTTCGTATGGAATATCGATATCAAAGGAAAATTCTTTTTCAATTTGATTTTCTTCTAATCCCAAATTGACTTTCATAGCTTGTACTACTTCAGCCAAACTATCTTCATAAACCATAAATTCATAAACAGAGGCATTAACAAGTGGATCATAAATAGTTGCATCTACCCCACTCAAATATAATTTTTGAATTCCTAGTAAGTCTTCTACCTTTTCACCAGAACTTTTTGCAATAATATCTTTTCCAACATTATAAAGGGACAAGATTTGACTGGTACTCATATTGGTTTCCATACTATTACTTACTGTGCTTAAAATCTGATTTAAGGTATCTAAACTTCTGACTGTTTTCAACTTATTTAAAATCGCTCGTACCACCAATTGTTGATGTTGTCCACGTACAAAGTCATTGACAACACCTTGTCCAATATATCGTTTTGGGCAAAATTGTTTGGACCAAACATCTTCACGATGTCGTGTAAATGCAAGTGCTTGTTCCCCATTTAAAGTTTGAAATCCTTTTTCTACATAAACTGTATTTTCTCCCCACTCACGATTACTATTTTGCTCACAGAAAGCGAATGGTACATCCACATCAATCCCACCTAGGGTATCTACTAATTTTACTACACCTTTGAAATTCATTTTTACATAATAGTCAATGGTAATCCCTGTATAATTCTGGATGGTATCTATCATACATTGTTGTCCATAAGAAGCTGCGTGTGTAATTTTACTACGCGGATTTCCAGAAACACAGGCAATTGGAACAAAACTATCTCTTGGAATGCTTAAAATAGTAGTGTTTAAAGTAGATGGATTAAATGTAATTAACATTAATGAATCTCCATTGAATGCACTGTTTGATATATTTTCTAATTCAGAATCGACTCCCGTTAACAAAACAGTAAATGGTTCTTTTAGTGAAGCATTTTTATTGATATTTTGACTTTTAATCTCACGTTCTTGTTTATAAATCACCTTAGTATCAGTTGCAATATTACCAAATTGATACCCTTCAGTATTTTGAAATAAGGTTACATATCCTCCTGGTAAAAAGGCCCCTTCTATTTCTCCCTCATATAAGGCTTGAATCAAGGTTGGATAATTCTCATATTCCTTAAGCTCATTTTTCAGTTTCTTTTTTTCAATGATTTCTTTTGGAATTTGATTTCCGTCAATACTAGTAGAATCCCCTAGTATTCCAATCGAACCACTTCCAAATTGTTCTAATTTATTAGCCGTATTGTCTTTTAGTACAACAAAACTACTGTGGTAATAGTTTTTATCAGTGGACATACGATCTACAACCTGATAGGTTTTATTGATGTAATGTCCCACAAAAAGTAATAGAAAAGAATATAAAATAGTAATTGGTATATAAAATAAATATTTTCCTTTTTTACGCGATGCAGATTTTAAATAGCCTAATCCAAAGCCAATCCACAATAGTAATATCATAAAGGCCAATAACAATCGGACCTTATTTTCAATTCCTGTTAATAAAGATAGTGCATATAATAAATAAAAGGATGCTCCTGTAAGTGCTATAAATAACGCCATCAATAGAATACATTTTTTGGGATTTGCCTTCCATATTTTTTTTAACATAGAGTATCATACTCCTCTCTTATCTTTTATTATTATAACTATTTTTAATTATTTAAACAACCAGAACTTGGACAATTTTTTAAAGTTCACAATATTTGACAATTATATTATGGAACAAAAATCAATTTAAAGAATAAAATATATTGTCAATAAAAAAATTATTTGTTATAATGGATTTGTCCAAAAAATGGACCCGTAGCCAAGTGGTAAGGCATGGGACTGCAACTCCCTGATCGCTGGTTCAAATCCGGTCGGGTCCTCCATAAAAAATAAACTGTATATACAGTTTTTCTTTGCAGATGTGATTTAATGGTAGAATACGACCTTGCCAAGGTCGGTGCGGCGGTCCGATTCCGCTCATCTGCTCCATTGACGAATCTGTTCGAACTTTTCGAACATTGATATATAGAAATCAATCGAAAGATTGGTTTTTTTGTTGTTACAAAGAAATCATCCTAAAGGAAGGATGGTGTTTATGATTAAGTTTATCACACAAGAGATACCCTTTGAAAAGTCTTTAAAGCAAAGATTAGAGTTTATCTGTCAGTTTTGTAAAACTAAACCTACATTCATTAATGGTAATATTAGAAAGATTGATAAAACTAATTTAAGCTATATTGAACCACATAAGATAATTATTAAAGGTATTACATTTCTTGTATTTAATTACTCTACTGATATTTATATTGGAAATCTAACGAATAAAATGCAGATATCAGAGTTAGAAGATTACTTAAACACTATTAAATAGGCTTTCACAGGATGGACATTTTAAGACAAAAGTTGTATAATTAATTTAGAGAAAACGAAAGTTTTCCAGAGTCTTATAATGTAATTTTGAGAAGTGAAAGTATTATATTTAGTGGTACCTTCACTTCTCTTTTTTTGAAATGCCGTAACAAATGTCACAAGAATTGTCATAAGAAATGTCGCAAGAAAAAAAGAAAAGGAGATGAATTTGTATTGAATGAAAAAGAAGTTATTTGTGGTTTGTACCCTCGTGTAAGCACGGAAGATCAAGTCCGTGAAGGATTTAGTCTTGATGAACAAGAAGAAAGTCTTAGCCCCAGTATTTTGTTAATATGACAAAATTCCTAGGGGGTATCTATAAAACACCAGTTTGACAAATATGCTATTTTGATATAGAATAACAACCAATATTTGAAAGGGGATTTAAATTTATGTCTGAAAATTATAGAGTAACTGAATCGGACGGTTTAACTAGAGATTGTATTATAAATGAAGCATATAACCTAACATGTACTAGAGGTAAAAATCAAATGGCGCATGTAAAAGTTGATTTGCTCACAAGTAACAAAGATACTGTAATAAAACAACTTGTTAATGATTTAGTAGAAACGAACAATAAAATGCATTGTTATAGAGAGATAATTTATTCTTTGATACAACAGAATCTTTTACCACAGGAAATTCAAAATATGATACTTGCTTCATTTAATGAAACAAGTATTGTTGGAGATTATAACCAAAAAAGAAAATAAATTATATCACAGAAAATGGTTGAGTTTATTAACAAAATAGATTATAATGTATATAGATGAGGGAAACTTCATAAAATAAAAAAGAGATACGTAGAACTTTGGTTGGTTAAGCGTTGTCTCTAACTTGTTATAGAAAAAGAAAACGCTTTGACAAAGTTGCCAAGCGTTTTCTTTTTAGTCTTTGTTTTTTGGTTTTAGGTCTAAAAGCAAAATTAGAATAACTAACATTACTAAATATTCCATAAATACACTCACACATAGACATCACCTCACTCTCATGAGGAACGCTTAACAGTTCATACATATCTCTATATTTATTATACTATTTTTGAAACTATAAGTAAATGATTTTACCTTATTTTACAAAGAAAAATAGATGTTACAGATTTTGAAAATCTGTAATAGAATCATCGCAGAAATGCGATTTTCTTTTGCTCCATTTGAGTGTGTAGATATTCTACGACTTTTGCTGTTCCCATTATTTACATAAATATCAGCAAAAGTCTTGAATATAATAGGCATTGATTTTGTCAAAATCTCTCCATAATTTAAAATTAAATTGAAAAGATTTTGACAAAATATACAAAAATGATAATTTGGGATAAAAATTCGCTATGTTTCTTTTTGGACTACTACTAGATTTTCATAAAAAAATACTATTTACTACTAATATTAGTAGTAGTTCCCAAATTTCACAACATAGCGAAAAATATATAAGAAATCATTTTTGCAATGCCTATACAACTTTAGTGCATAATGGAAATTTTGAATTTAAAAAGAGTTCTGACCTAGTTTATACGTGATAACATAATAAATTCAGTATGTATATAAAAACTAACTATCACGTGCAAACTAGGACAGAGTATTTAAATTAAGAATGGATTTGCCCACAAACAACAGTTAAATATTAACTGTATCTATCCTAGTAGTAAAAGGTTTACGGGCAAATCTATTCTACAAAATTTCCATAGTGTGCTTTCGGCACACCTTTTCATTTTATGGTTTAAAATTTGAATTTTGATACATTAACAAGATTTTTGAAATAGTTATATTTTTTGCTTTTGCAAAAAAACTATATTTCAAAAATCACTAATTTGAATATTCCAAAACTCTGTTATAGTTTACGGTTGGCATAGGTATATGTTATAAAACAGATTTATATAAGTTGTCAGTCGTAAACTACAACAGAGTTGATTTCAAGGAAAATGAAAAGATGCACTAAAGTTGCTACACGCCCAACTGGCGCAAAAAAGTCGCATTTCTGCGAGGATTTTATTACAGATTTTGAAAATCTGTAACATCTATTTTTCTTTGTAAAACAAAGGTAAAAACATTTACTTATAGTCCAAAAAATAGTATAATGAATATAGAGATATGTATGAACTGTTAAGCGTTCCTCATGGAAGTGAGGTGATGTCTATGTGGAAAGGAATTTATGGAATATTTAGTAATGTTAGTTATTCTAATTTTGCTCTTAGACCTAAGACCCAAAAACAAAGACTAAAAAGAAAACGCTTGGCAACTTTGTCATAGCGTTTTCTATATCAATTTGATAAGGACAACGCTTAACCAACCAAAGTTATACGTGTCTCTTTTATTGTATGGAATTTCTTCCATCTATATACATTATACTAGATTCTTTTGTTTTGTGCAAGTTGCTTGTTTGTTATTTTTTCATAGTCTTAAACTATTATAAAGTTATTATCATTTACTATTTATAATTCCTTAATGAATAAACTGCTTGTTTCAATTTTTTACTTTCTTCTATTAATTCTTGTTTACAATATAATGGATAATCATCAATATCAACATCGCCATAATCTAAAAATTCTAGTTTTCTTTGAGAAAATATTTTAGAAATAATATGTCCATTTTGATCAATTTGAAAATATAAATCATCAGTAAGATATAAATTTTCATCCCTAGGTGATTCTTCTGTCAATGAATTAATATGTTTTTTGACAGCAAAACAATTTGGGTATCCATCTATAGTAGAAATCTCAGTATATCCGCGACAGAGAGTATGATATTAAAATTATTAGAGGCTCTAACTCAATCGTAAATGATGTTAAAAAATTATATAAGGATGAATTTGAAGAAGCAAGACTAGAATATAATAACAAACAAATTCGTGATGATAGAAAGATAAAAGATTATTTCACTCATGTTAGTAGTAACACTAAAAAGGATTTGGCTTGTGAGATAATTATTGAACTTGGTGATATGGAATTTTGGAGTACAAAGGATATGGACTATAAAAAGAAAATGACTAATGTATTTGAAGAACAAGTTAAGGGTTTAGAAGAATTAGTTCCTGATTTTAAGATAGCAAGTGCTATAATTCATTATGATGAAACAAGTCCACATCTTCATATAATTGGTGTTCCAATTAAATATAAAAACAAATATGGTATGTCTAAACAAGTTGGAAAGTCTGATGTCTTTACTAAAGAATCATTAACAAAAATTCAAGATAGAATGAGAATTCTTTGTATGGAATCTTTTAATAAAGAATATCACACTAATTATAAGTTAAAAACCAAATTAAAAGGTCGAAATCGTGATTATCATATTTCAGAAATGGAAAACTACCAAAAGATGAAAAAATCTCCTGAAATACATCAAAATACATTAAATAAAGCAAAAGTCAAAACAGATAATTTAAAAAATAGTACAAAAGAAATTAGAGATATGCTAGAAAATTTAAAGTCAAAAGGTTTAATTAAAAACCAGTTAGTTTTAGGTGTAGTTGATAGAGATAAAGCTATTGTTTTCATTGATTTAATTGATAGAACTATTGCTGAATATCAAAGTATTCAAGAATTATCTGTTACTCTAAAAGAAGTAGAAAGTGAACTGCTTAACAATCGTGATCGAATTAGATTATTATTGAAAAACAATGAAGAACTCAATTCTGAAGTTGATAGTTTAAAAGACAAAATCAAATCTAAAGATGAAAATATTAATGACTTACAAAAAGAAAATAGTCTATTAAAATCGTCTTTAAAACATCTTAAAAATTTGATTTACAATCTTGTTAAATTTCTTATGGATAGAATTTATAGGAACAAAGATAAGGAAAAATATATGGAATTTGCTAAAGAATTATATGAGCATGGGGCTTTAGAAGAAGATGATTTTAAACTACTTCAAAACAACAAAAATACAAATAATAAAGATAAATCTATAATAGAAAAAGATGATATTGAGCGATAATTTAATGCTCTTTATCATCTTTTTTGTATATCTTTAACTAATCTTTTCTTTAATATTCTTTCGCCATTTTTAGCACCAGTTCCTAATGAAGAAATTTCAACATTAGTTTCACTTTCAAGCCAACTAAAATATTCCCTTAAATATCTATTAAAATAATAATCATTAAAGTTACCAATTTCACCTTTATAATCTAATCCTAAATGTTGAAAAAAATTTAAATATAAACTTGATGGAGTATTAATACGGCAATTAGTTTTAAGTTTGGAAATATTTAAGTCAAATACTCTTCTCTCCATTTTAGTCACAGAGGTTTGTTCAGATTGATCGAATATAGTGTTATCTGGAAAATCTTTATCAAACAATTCTAATTCTAAAAAACGAGATTGATAGTCACTAAATCCTTTTGATTTATATACTAATCTTTCAAGTTCTAATATTTGTAATATTTTTAAATCACTAATTTTTATATTTCTAAAATTATTACCAAATAATTGTTTTAAATATATTTCAGGACACTCTCTAATTAAATTTTTTACACGATTTAAATTAATATTATAAGGTAAACATTCTACATCACCATTACAGGGATAATTTCCATACATAGATGCTAAATTAATTTGTGTCCATGTAAGTTCCTCTCCTTTTCCATAATCACCTGTATAAATAAATTCGCCTGATCTAGTAATATTACTTATTCTTATTGGGAAAGGCCGAATTACCATAATTGTTTGAAGTAATCTTTCTGGTGATATTCCTGAATCAGCAAGTAATTGAGAAGTTGAGACATTTCTACTTGTAACAAAAGGATAATTCCCACTATGATTTAAATCTAAATCACATCCCTGAGCGCCTTCTAATATTACATATTCAAAAGGATTATCCAAGTGTTGATATAGTTTTTCTAGCCATTCGTAATTTGAGCAAACAATAGCATTTTCAAACGATTTGAAAAATTCTAGTTTTTTATCTCTGATAACTTTTTCTTGAGTAACTGCTCCACATCCTTTAAATGTTGAACCACTTCTAATATGTTCTCTTTCATACTCTTTATGTCTTTCATCAATTAAGGGAACCATTTCGTGAACATATATTTTTCTATCTCCTAAATATTTTTTAGTTTGTTCATATTCTTTTTTTAATATTTCCATATCAATAGCAGAGCCAGGACCAATAAATAATTCAGTATCTGGATTAACTGATGATACAGGTATATTTCTGAAAATAGTAACATTTCCCTTTTTATCAACAAAAGTATGTCCTGCATTTGGCATACAATTTGTAACAGAAGCCCCTAACTTAATAGATTTATCAGTTGCTATTTCACCAATTACTTTAGCTTTACCACAACTCCCAGCTTCGCCATCTATTACAGATATTACATTTTTTATCATTCCTTACCCCTTCAGATAAATCTATTTTAAATCGTTAATTACACCATTTATTAAATTCAAATCAGATGGAATAATCCATTTTACATTAGCCATTTTAAATAAAACTAAAGGTATGATTGCACCACTTCTTGCGCCATCCATCCATTTAGGATTTGAGGGCATTAAAGCATATAATTCTTCAAGCGAAATATCATTAAATACTTTTTCAGTACCTTTAATGTAATCTTCTAAACTTAACATATATTTATGAATATTATCATTGAATAAAGTGTTACCTACTAAATTAAATCCTGTCAATAATTCAAATCTTTCTTCGCCACCTGTAAATATTGCACAATCATAATCTTTATCTAATTCAATATCAGATAGTCTTTCAGCAACAAAATTTTCCATTTCTTCGACAGTATCACCGCTATATTTTTCATTAACTTTACTAAAATTATTTAATAAATCAGCAACCCCAATAGTTAAATTCTTAGTATCAGTTATTTTAGTTCCTACAAAAGTTACTAATTCAGTAGTTTTACCACCCATGTTAATTATTATAACTTTTTTATTGTTATAATCATTTTCCATAGCTTTTGGATTTATGTCAAGTTTTTAGACACGAAAATCTTTAGTAATTTAAAATTTA
>CAJUHL010000001.1:93532-96645 GCA_910586425.1 uncultured Bacilli bacterium | reverse complement strand
TTAAATTTTAAATTACTAAAGATTTTCGTGTCTAAAAACTTGACATAAATCCATATTAATTTTTTTACGAATTGTAAATGTTCAGTTTCAGTTAAATAAGTAATTAAAGTATAATATGGTCCATTTTTATATTGTTCTAATATCAGTTGTTCTTTTTTGTTATATTCATTTAACATTTTTATTTGCACCTTTCTTTTTATTTTTTTATATTTATTTAAAGATTTTATTTACTAAATTATTAATTAATTCTTTCGTTTCCATTTCGTTAACTGCAAAACATTTTTTACCTAAATCTTTAAATGATGCACCACATGAATATAATTTTTTTCTATCTATAATTATAAATCTATCGTGGAATATTGATGTTAGGATAGAAATTTCAAAAATCAGTAGTTTTTAAATTCTTATAATATGTCTATTTATTTTAATATATATTTTTTTATGTATAGTTTTTCACCAATCATTGTAGAACATTTATATTCGCAAATACCTGCTATTTAATCTAACAAATCTAGATTTGTATCAGCCTCTAATCTTCCTATATCTTCATTTTTAATCCTTGTATTAAGAAATAACTAGCATTTTCAATTTCACCTGCAGCTGATGTAGCGTCTTTTAATTGTATTTCGGAATTGAGTCTAGTTGGATCTTCGTAGTAAAAATGATCTTAAAATTATTCAACTTCTATCTTTTTAATATTTTTTATTATCTACATTTTTTTCTAAAACAGAACTTTCATATTCTAATATACTATCTCTTCGGTTAGATAACGGTCTAATACTAAATCCTTCGTCTAAAGAATATATGCTTAAATACTTATCAATATCATTAGGCATATGCCAATTAGATTTCAAATATGATAAATCAATGTCAGCATTTTCTTTTAAAACTGGTAATAATATATTTAAAATATAGTCTTTAAAATCTTTTAAACTAGACGTATCAAGCCTCATTTTATCAACACCAACTAAAAAATCCATTATATTTGATAAATATGCATAAGAGACATCTTTTAAATTAACTTTATTTGGCAAATCAAACAAATCACAATTAATCAAAGAAACATCGTCTAATGATTTATCCTCTAAAATTCGTTGCAATTTTAAATATTGTTCTTCAGTATAATATCCTTTTTTATTGCCTATTGTATCATTAGCAGTAAATAAAGACATAGTAGGATAGAATAATCCACCATTTTCATTATTTTTAATTGGTTTATCAACTACTTTGCAAAAATGATATAATTCATTCCAAAACATACGACAATTGTTAGATAAATTAGATTCAATTCTTCTGTAAATTTTTTCATCAAAATTACTAAAAAACATTTTAAATTCATCAAATGATAAATATTTAGCAGCAATAAATTTTAGTTCAGCAAAAAATATGGTTAAAATATTAGTATCAAATGCAATTACTTTTTCTGCACCATATAAAAACAAATCTAATATTGCATCCCCACTGCCTGTTACTGTTAAAACAATATTATTTTTTATTTTTTCTTGATTATCGTAAAAAACACAAGCACTATCTTCTGTATTAAAAGTATAGAGTGGGGACACTCCAGCAAAACCAGAAAAACTATTTTCTTTTATAATAATTTTTTTTGCTTGGTCTACTATACTATCAAGCCAAGTTACTTCAACGTAATGATAAGGATGAGACTCACTTCTTTCAATAACTGTTTTCTTTTTTTCTCCATTCAAATCATATTCAAGCACTTGAACAAATGAATAATCTTTACATTTTTGGCCTCGATATTTTTTATCATCACAAATAGTTTCTTCATATTTTATAGATCCATCTTCAAGCTTTAATTCTAAGTACCAATGAGTCTCACCCATAACTATATTTTTAGGACTTTCTGCCTCAGTCATAATTCCTCTATTTATGCCAATATAATTTTGGTAATGCTCCAAAGTCACCTCACCATCCTCATATAAAGTCCATTGATGATTATTAGTACTAGAAAGATATTCTATAAGTTCTTTTTCATATTTTTGAAAAATAGGATCTCCTGCATAATATCTTTCGATGATTTCTGACGAGTATATTGGTGTTCCAACGCCAATCTTTTTACTATTATTTGGAATCTTAATATAACAATCTCCATCTTTAATAAAACTTTTTTCTTCGACAAACTTCATTCCGTTAACATAAATTGTATCATTTATATTACCACTAGGTAAATATTGATAAAAATAATCATTATCAATAATATAGTAAGCATATGTGTATATTTTTGCTTCTAACATATTATTCACCTTTTCTATTTTTAATTTTTATAAGATTATTATAGTACTAAAAATGTCACATATAAATAATTATTTTCCATATTACACTTCCATCGAAGTCTTATAAAGTCCATGCTCAATATTTAACATTCTATCACTAATTTTTTTAATTTCTGTTTTATTTAAGTCTAAAAATCCATTATATTTTATTTTAATCAATTCATCATTCAACTCAAAAAATGTTTCTACTTTATTATCTTTTATATTTTGAAAGCCGAATTAGTTCGACTAATTTCCCTATGAAAGGACGTTCAGCAACTTTTGCTTTTCTTATACTCTTCAATAAAATTGTGATATATTTTGGTATGACCCTTTTTATTTGGATGGAAGTCTATATTATTAAAATCCTCTGCTGATAAATTATCATTATTTATTAAAATTACGTTATCATTTTTTTCAGATATTTTCTTAAAAGAATTGTTAACATTAAAAATAAACTCTTTTAGACTTTTCCTTATATACGAGATTTTTGTGGGAATAAATAATCCAATAATAAAGATTTTAATGTTAGGATTCGTAGTTATTAGTTTCTCAATATTTTTTTTGAAATCATAAAGAACACTGTCTATGTTTATTTTTCTTAATTCTTTTTCTATTTTTCCGGGTCTTAATAATTTAAAAAGACTCAAATTTTTAGATTTTAATAAATCATTTACAAAAGCGGAATAAATAAAAATAGTATCATTATTTTTAATATAATTTTTAACTATAATTTTCTCATCTGCATCATTTGTTTTATAATGATTTAAAAAGTGTTTCGGTAACTCTAAATAAGGATAAATACCTGAATATTTACATTTTTTTAGCATTTAGATCGGA
>CAJUHL010000001.1:91231-93522 GCA_910586425.1 uncultured Bacilli bacterium | reverse complement strand
ATTATATTTTTTAAATAATTCTTTCTCAATCATTTCAAAAAAACCTTTATGATCATAATTATCTTTCGTATAAGGAACTCCAATCGAGTCAGCGGCACCTATTAATACTAAATTTTTTTTCATATAGTTTACCTTTCTACGATGCATATTGATTATGTCAATATGTAAGTGTGTTTTATTAAATTGACAATATCAATTTATTTCCAAAAATATTATATCAAAATTTAAAACATATTAAAACTCGAACTCCTATAGAATTTAAAAGTTCGAGTAAATTCTTTTCTGGTGCCCGAAAAGAGGACGTTCAACAACTTTTTGCAAATGTAATTTTATATATTAGATTATTTTTTATAAAGTGACAAAAATAATTTTTTTCTTTAGGATCATCTTTTATACATCCTTTTTATAAAATCATCAATAGCTACACCAAGACATAGATTTCTATTAAAAAACACTTTTAAGACATCCAAACTATAGATAAAACCATTTTTATCTCTTTCCTTCATAATAAATTGAACAATTTGTCTATATTTGAATGGATCAATGTTACTCTTCTTTGAAAAAAGTAACATATCGATTAGTTCGTTAATTTTGTTGTAATTCCATCTCCTTAATAAATTTTGTCTTTCTTCTAGTGGCAACGAGTCAGTTAGAATTTTAACCTTGCTGTAATCACCTTCCGTTATTATTCTATTAAGTTTTTCTACTATTGAAGAATCAGCTATATTCACCCGAAATATTATTTTGTCTAATTCATCAACTAAATAATTCCCTGAATCGATTAAATATATATGTCCATTGTATATAGTATTAGAAAGATTAATATCTCTCAATATAATAGAATTACTACATAATAAATCCAAATCCTGTTTTAAAACTTCTAATTCTTCAAAAAAAGCCCATGGACTGTCGCATTCTATACTTCTTTCACCTGCAATAAATGGCATTTTATACCCAATTAATTCATGATTCCCATTCCATAAAGTACCTGTTGGAAGCAATATTCTTTGTGTTAAGATATTTTTTAATGTATTTAGTTCTTCTAAAGACAAATGGGATAATTGATAATCCTTTTTATATATTTTTATTACTGAGTCTAGATATTTATACACTATAAATTCTGAACCTCGGTCTGATAAAAATTCAATTTTATTGATGTCTAATGGAGAACCATCTTCATTAAATACTTGTTCCATATGCTTCGCCTCGCTAATTGTTCATGTCAATTTGCAAGTGTGTTTTTTAAATTGACATAATTCAATTTAGAAATTGATAGTTATTATAGCATAAAATTAAATATATTAAAACTCAAACCATAAGAGTTCGAGTTTGGTATCAATCTGGTGTTCATGATGAGATTTGAACTCATGACCTCTTCCTTCGGAGGGAAGTACTCTATCCAGCTGAGCTACATGAACAAATAAGGTAGTGATAAAGAAAAAATCTTTTATCCAAAGATTTTATTTTATAAATGGTGGACTGTTAGGGACTCGAACCCTAGACCCACTGATTAAGAGTCAGTTGCTCTACCAACTGAGCTAACAGTCCAAAAAGAATACAAATACAGTATAACATTTTTTTATTCGTTTGACTAGTACAAAATGAAAAAAATCAATTTATATGATGATTATATTGTATTTTCTAGACAATAACAGTCCTTTATGATTTGATAATCGATTAAATAGGGGAGTATTTGTTTTAAAATAGAGTTCCATATGTCTGTTGGAATAGAAATATGATATTGTATTTGTTCTTGATATTCTTTGGAATGAATGGTTACGTTTTTGAGTAAGGAATCGATATATTTTTGATTTTCATAAGAAAATAGCAATGTGATATTTTTTCCATCCACCATATTCACATAAGTGCAGTCCTTAAGCGTATTGGTAACTGACAAGGTATAGGCATGGACCAAACCACCAGTTCCCAACAGAATGCCTCCAAAATATCTTACAACTATACATAAGATAAAGTTTAAGTTTTGTTTTTCTAACACATTTAAAATAGGCATTCCTGCAGTACCAGAAGGTTCTCCATCATCAGAGCAACGCTTTTCATTTTTTAAAATATAAGCATAACAATGGTGTGTCGCATCAGGATAATTTTTACGAATTTCCTCCAAGTGAAGGTGTACCATTTCCAGACTAATCACTGGAAATAAGAATCCAATAAATTTTGATTTTTGAACTTCATAAGTTGTAGTCATTGGACATGAAATTGTACGCATAAAATCACCATTCTCATTATAGCAGATTTTTAAAATATTTGTTATAATAAGATAAGGTGATACA
>CAJUHL010000001.1:0-91221 GCA_910586425.1 uncultured Bacilli bacterium | reverse complement strand
TTCCCTACACGACGCTCTTCCGATCTGGTGATACAGATGAATACCATCAAACAGAAATTAGCCCTCGTTCCCAATAAACCTGGCTGTTATCTTATGAAAAATAAAGATGGAGTAATTATTTATGTTGGAAAAGCTAAAAAATTAAAAAATCGTTTGAGCTCTTACTTTCGCGGAACACATACAGGAAAAACAGCAAAATTAGTAAGTGAAATTGTTGATTTTGAATATGTTGTAGTAGGAAGTGAAACAGAATCTTTTATTTTAGAAATCAATTTAATCAAAGAGCATGACCCCAAATATAACATTTTATTAAGAGATGACAAAAGTTATCCTTACATAGAATTAACCAATGAAAAGGTGCCTAGATTACTAGTGGTACGAAGTCTCAATAAAAGAAAAAATAAAAGTAGACTATATGGTCCTTATCCCAATGTTGTGGCAGCTCGAAATACAGTAAATTTATTAAATCGTATGTACCCATTAAGAAAATGTAACACCTATAACAAAAGACCATGTCTTTATTATCATATTGGACAATGTCTTGGTTACTGTAATCATAAAATAGAAAAGCAATCCATTACTCAAATGGAACATGACATTATTCAGTTTTTAAAAGGAGATCATACATTGATTACTCAAAAAATAAAAGAGGAGATGCTACAGGAAAGTGAAAAATTAAACTATGAAAAAGCCAAAGAACTAAAAGATTTATTAGATTATATTGAAATTACACTTACCAAACAAAAAGTTGAAATCAAAGACGATATTGATAGGGATTTATTTGGATATTATGTAGACAAAGGTTATCTTTCTGTGCAAGTTTTTTTCATTCGTGGTGGTAAGATTTTAGAAAGGCATTCTCATATCTTCCCTCTAGTGGACGAAGTTCAAAATGAATTAACAAGATATATTGCCCAATTTTATGAAAAAAATTTTCTACTACCAAAAGAAATATTGGTTCCAAATGTTGCGGATGCAGAGTTGTTAGAGTCATTCTTTCATATTCCTGTTAAAATACCAATCAAAGGTGTCAAACAAAAACTAATAGAAATGGCTAATAAAAATGCCGAAATTGCATTACATGAAGAATTTGAACTCATTCAAAAAGACGAACAAAGAACGGTTGCAGCCAATGAGGAACTGAAAGAATTGTTACATTTGGAAAAATTAGATCGTATTGAACTTTTTGACAATTCCCATTTATTTGGAACATTTAGTGTTTCTGGAATGGTGGTTTTTGTGAATGGAAAACCGAGTAAAAATGATTATCGCAAATTTAAAATCACTGAAAATAGCAATGATGAATATGCTATGATGCATGAAGTGACATATCGAAGATATTTTAGAGTTTTAAAAGACAATTTAGTAAAACCAGATTTAATTATTGTCGATGGTGGTATAGGACAAATTCATGTAGTAAGAGACGTAATACAAAGTTTAGGGCTTTCTATTATGGTAGTGGGACTCAAAAAAAATGATAAGCACGCTACTTCTAGTTTACTCGCATTTGAACCAATAGAAGAAATCGCAATTGATAAAAAAAGTAATTTATTCTATTATCTAGAAAGAATGCAAGATGAGGTGCACAATTTTACCATTCATTATCATAAACAAATTAGAAGTAAAGGTTCTTTAGAAAGTGTACTCGATCATGTAGAGGGTATTGGAGAAGTCAGAAAGAAAGAACTTTTAAAAAAATACAAAACAATTACTCGATTACAACAACTTTCTGTAACAGAATTAGAAGAAATCTTACCCAGTAAGACTGCCCATCATTTGTATGAGTTTTTGCAAAATTATGAAAAAAATAAATAGCAACAGATATTTTTATATCAATATAGGTACTATATAAAAGTTTAGAAAATCCATAACATCAACTTTGTAAGGGCTTTGAACCAAATAATTGAGAGTACATAGGCTAAATTAGAATTAAATTGCTAAAAATTACCAATCAAATAATTGACATATGGTTTAAAATATTGTAATTTTATAGGTAGATAGGAGTGGATGTATGTTTTGTGGTGAATGTGGGACAAAAAATCAAAAGGATTCACGCTTTTGTGAAAATTGTGGTACTAAATTGGTAGAAGAAACAAAATCAAAAAGCAAAAGTACTTCTCATTCGAAGAAGCCAAATAACGATAGTCTTAAAGAAAAACTTAAAAAAATGCCGAAAAGTAAGAAAATATGGTATGGAATAGTCGCAATCATGGTCGTTGGACTACTTGGATTTTATGGAGTGATGAGTAATCGACTATCGCCAAAAAACATCGCAAAAGAATATTTTTTAGCAGTTTCATATGGAGACTTAAATAAAGCATATCAATATCTTAATATTGAAACGAATGAATTTACAAATATGGAAATGTTTTTAACCATTTCAAACCGTGAACTAGACGATGATGACAAAATGAAGTTTTCTAATTATAAGATTGGAAAAGTGGAAAAAAGCAAAGATGGATTCACTGCAAATGTAAGCATCCATTATCTATTAGAAGGGGAAGATGAACCAGAAATAGTTCAACTTACACTGGTAAAACAAAAATCAAAAAAGTTTTTATTTTTTGATGATTGGCGGATTAGTAATAAAATGGCAATCATGGATACCAAAAAAGACTATAAAATAAAAGTCTTAAAAGGTTCTAAAGTAATCCTAGAAGGAATCGAAGTAGATAAAAAATATATAGACAAAAATTCTTCTGATGAAATTTACGATATATATAAAATGCCTACAATGTTTACAGAAAAATATCAGATGAAAATAGTGTTACCAATGGGGATTGAAATAGAAGATACGCTCAATGTAGCAAGTTATTCTAGTTATACATTTCATTTAGATGAAGATAATTTACCAGAAACTTTGAAAAAACAAATACTAGATAGGGCAAAATCTGGATTACAAGTTTTATATGATGGGGCAAGGGAGCAAAAGTCATTTGATGAAATCAAGGATGCTTTTAATTTCAAAGATGCTGATTTGCATGATTTGAAAGAAACATATGAATCTTTAGCAAAGAGCTTATCGAATTCTGGATTAAATGCAATTGAATTTACTGAAGTTACATTAAGTTCCTTGGATACTACAAAAGATGGATATAAAGCTTATATAAGGGCAAAATATCAATATACAGTTTCTTATACTTCTGGAGAAGAAATTAAGACACATGATAGTAGTAGTTCAGATAGTATGATTATTTATTATTCCTATATTGACAATGCATTTCAAATAGTGAATGCAAGTAGTCTAAATACATATTTTTCAAAATATAATTAGAAAGAGGGAAAGAAAATGGCAAAATTTTGTACCAAATGTGGAAAAGAATTAGTGGAGGGCAAATCTTGTAACTGTACGGAGAATAAAGTAGAAGTTACAAATGAAACTTCCATTGTAAATCAAATTTTAAATATTGTTAAAGGTATGCTTATTGCACCAATCGATACTATGAAATCGTTTATACAAGAAAACAATTTCAATAATGCATTAATTTCATTAGGTGTAAGTGCTGTTGCTGTAGCGATTTTTATCTGTGTTTTATGTAAGGAAATGTTTGAACCTTTATTAGAACTAGCTGGTATATCAAATCAATGGGATTTATATGGGACAACAGTGGATTTAGAAATTCCATATGTAAAAATTGCATTGGTTTCCATTCTTGTTGCAATGGCAACGTATGCACTTATCGCAGGAATTGCATATCTTATTAGTGCGAAATTATTGAAAAATGAGACCAGTTACAAAAAACTAATTACATGGCTAGGAGCCAATGCAGGGTTATTAACTGTTGTTTATTTGGTAGCTGCTGTATGTTTATTCATTCATTTCCAAATAGCACTATTGGTTTATACTGCAGGTATGATTTTAAATCTTTGTTATATGTACAAGGGTTTACAATATGCTTGTAATACAGAAGAAAATAAATTGGCTTATGTATTAATGCCAGCTTTATTGATTACGTGTATGATAATCGGATATCTAGTGCCAAAGATTATGGTGTAATGGGTAGTCAAATATAAATTAATCTTATAATAAATTTGATATATATTAAAAATAGAAAAAAAGTATTGTCAAAACCAAGCTATTATGATATTATTATATTGCTTGGTTGAAATGGCGCTGTAGCTCAGTTGGCTAGAGCAATCGGTTCATACCCGATAGGTCGAGAGTTCGAATCTCCCCGGCGCTACCAATTGCAAAATCTGTTCGAACTTTTTCGGACTTAAGATAAGGGACTTGTCAAAAGTCCTTTTTTATGTTATTATGTATTTAGCAAGAAAATTTGCATAAAATAAAAAAGGAATACCTAGTTTTGTCGAGTTAGGTACTATTCCATTAAAACAGTATTAGTACCGACTTAAACAGTTGGTACTATTTTTATTAAAATGACTAAAATCACAATAATAAGGAGTATTATGATAGTACAAAGATATTCGTCTTTCTTTCTCATAATTTCACCTCCTTCCACTTTAAAAGTAAAGGAGAATAGTACCCAAACTAACTAAATATTCCTGATTATATTATACTATTAGTGATAGATAAAAACAAGTGAACATACTAATTTTTATAAACTTAAAGTTACTTATATAATTTATAAATTATTGCTATGGAGATGAATTAATGAATGTGAATGAAGAATTAAAAAGATATGTTGAACATAGTATATTTCCTCAATATATTTTGAACGATAAAGGACATCAAATAGAGCATATAAAATATGTTATTAATAGATGTTCTAAATTAAGTAAAAATATGGATGTTGATAATAACATGCTTTATGTAATAGCAGCATATCATGATATTGGTTATCATATAGATTATAAAAATCATGAAATAGTTTCTGCTCAAATTATGTATAATGATATTTACTTAAACAAATTTTTTAGTAATGAGAATTTAATAATAATGAAAGAAGCAATAGAAGATCATAGAGCTTCATTAGATAGAGAACCTAGAAGTATTTATGGAAAACTATTATCATCTGCAGATAGAAACATTGATGTTGACGATTCATTAAAAAGAATTTATCTTTATAGCATCACACACTTTAATAAACTTAGTGAGAAAGAAACAATTGAGGAATGTTATCAACATACATTAAAAAAGTTTGGAATTGATGGATATGCTAATTTCTTTGTAGAAAATACTGATTATAATAATTACTTAAAAGAATTACAGTATCTTTTAAACAATAAAGAAAATTTTTTTGAAAGATTAAAAGCCATTATAACTAAAATTAAATAAAGAAAGTGCTACATGCTTCATGCTACATAATAAGGGTAATACTATCCTTATTATGGCGAGGGCTTTAGTAGCTACGCCACTAATCTCGCTCATAAAGATATTTTCGATACTATGCAATACCATATTTTTACATTTAAATTAATCTTTTTAAAAATTTTTACTACTAATTTACTACTTGAGAAAGTGAAAACATAAGAAATTATAATAATTTATAAAAATATCCTTCAAAAACAAAAACACCGTAAACGCTTATAAATACAGATTATAACGCTATTTAAGAACTTATAAAAAGACACTCACAAAATGCAATATTTTTAAAAATAAAAATACTATATGAATAAATAATAATAGAGGGGAACTTTATGAAATTAGAAGATATGAGTTTAGAACAGCTGTGGGAGTTGTTTCCAATAACATTCAAAGATTATACTGATACCTTTAAAAATATTTATTTAGAGGAAGAAAAAAATTTAAAATCTTTGTTAGATAATGATATCATCAGAATAAGTCATATTGGAAGCACTTCAATTATAAATATAAAAACAAAACCAATTATTGATATTTTAATAGAAATAGATTTTGATGATAAAGATGCAGTAAAAAATATACTACTTAACAATAATTATATTCTAATGAATGAAAGTATAAATAAAATTTCATTTAATAAAGGATATACGATAAATGGTTATGCTGATAATGTGTTTCATATCCATATAAAACAGTATGGTGATTGTGATGAATTGTACTTTAGAGATTATCTTAATGAGAATCAATTAAAAGCCAAAGAATATGAAGCACTAAAATTAAGATTATTGAATAAATGCAAACTTAATAGAGATTTATATACTGAAGGTAAAAAAGAATTTATTGATAAAATAGTTACTTTAGCAAGAGCAGAATATAAAGGCAGATATTAACCAATTACAATTTGGAAGATATGGTATTTATGATTTGTTCTTTTTTTGTTATAATGAAATAAATAAAATTTATGGAGTTGAGAATATGGATCAGGAAAAAGTTGCTAAATTTATTAAAGACATAAGAAAAAAACACAATCTAACACAAAAACAATTTGCAGATAGATATAATGTCACTTATCAGGCAGTAAGCAAATGGGAGAATGCTTTAAATATGCCTGATACATCACTTATGAAGCAAATTTGCAATGATTTTGACATAAGTTTGGATGAACTCTTAAATGGGGAATATCAAAAAAATAGTAAGAAAAAATCATATCTAATATTTTGTTTATTAATCGTAATTATTTTATGTATGTTGATTATAATTGTTGTTAAATCTTTCCAACAAGACGACTTTCAGTTTAAGACTCTATCAACCGAATGTAAAAACTTTAATATTTCAGGTAATATTTCTTATAATAAAAAGAAATCCGCTATCTATATTAATAATATTAAATATTGTGGTGGAGATGATACAGAAGAGTATAAACAAATAGAATGTATTTTATATGAATCCTATAATAATATGGAAGCGAAAGTTGCTTCTTTTAAATCAGATCATGAAAAAATAAAATTAGAAGAATTTTTACAAAATATAACTTTATCCATAGATAATTATGAAAAAACTTGTAAAGAATATAAAGAAAATAGCTTGTATTTATCTATAAATGCTACTGATTTTAATGACAAAACAGTTACTTATAAAATACCTTTGAAATTAGAAAGTTGTTCAAAATAAAATTTAACTCAACAAAATTATTCAACTTTAAGTTGAGTTTTTTCAACCCTTTTTTGATTGCAAAAACATACAAATTTCGCTACAATAACAAGTAGGAGGAAATAAAATGAAAAAAAATCAAATCATAATACTTACAATCATTGTCATTGCTTTTTTCACATTTGGCGGATATTTTTTATTCCATAAAGATAAAATCAATACAATAACAGATGCGGAAAAATTCGCAAATGAATATCAATCAGTAGGAAACGATAATGTATTTATATATAAAACAGTAGATGAAATTATTCAAATTATGGAACATGGAACAGGGGTTGTTTATCTAGGATATCCAGAATGCCCCTGGTGCCAAGCTTATGTATTATATCTAAATGAAGTGGCCAAAGAAGTAGGAATTGAAAAAATTTATTACTGTAATACCAAGCAAGTCAAAGAAGAAAATATGGAAAAATACTATCAATTGATTACACTTTTACATGGCTATCTTCAGTATAATGCTGAAGGACAAGAATGGATTTATGTTCCCAATGTGTCATTTCATGTAAATGGAGAAATCATTGGAAATGATCATGAAACTTCTAAAGATACGCATGGCTTACAAAATCCAAAAGAATATTGGACAGAAGAAGAAGTGAATTCATTAAAAGAAAAATTAAGAAATGATATGCAGGTAGTTTTTAAATCACTTAATATGTGTACTGACTGTAATAAATAAAACAAGTTCAAGTATGAATTTGTTTTTGATTGGATAAAATCAAAGCCAACTTTTTTGATATCTTTATATGCAATGAAATTTATGATATAATAAAGTAACAGTTATGGATAAAAAATTATATAAGACTGCCAAT
The DNA here is from genome assembly GCA_910586425.1 of uncultured Bacilli bacterium. The sequence goes on along the minus strand of CAJUHL010000001.1, from coordinate 83,436 downwards.
CCCATGAAATAAAGAGGTGAGAACATGAGAATATTACAAAAATAAGTCTGGCATAAACTTGGATTATGCCAAAATAAGGAGGCATAATATGTTAGAAGTGAATGATGTAAGTATCCAAATTCATACAAGATACTTCATTCAATCGTTATCGTTTACTTTAAATAAAAAAGATAAATTAGCAGTCATTGGCGAAGAGGGTAATGGGAAGTCTACTTTACTAAAATGTTTACTTGGAATCTGTCATTATGCAAATGTAACAGGGACCATTCATTCCAAAGGAAGTATTGGTTATTTAGAACAATCCCTGAATGAAGAATGTACAAAGAAAACAGTTTATGAATATTTATTCCCAAACAATCAGTCTTTTTATAACCATACACATCATTTATATCAATATTTGGCACAACTCAAACTAAATGATACAATATTGGAACAATCCATGGGTGTTTTATCTGGTGGAGAAAAAGTAAAAGTTCAAATCTTAAGACTTCTGATAGAAGATTATGATATCTTATTTTTGGATGAGCCTACCAATGATTTGGATATAGAAACATTAGAATGGTTAGAACAGTTTCTCAACCAAATTGACAAACCTATTTTATTTATTTCTCACGATGAAACACTGTTGTCACGTACTGCCAATCGTATTTTACACATAGAACAAACGAAACATAAAACAGAATGCAAGCATACGCTTTTAAATGTTGATTATCAAACCTATGTAGAAATGCGAAAACAAAAATTAGAAAAACAAACACAAATGGCAGTATTTGAAAAAAGAGAATATCAAAAAAAACAGGAAAAACTAAAAAAAATTATGCAGAAAGTAGAATACCAACAGAATACAATTACAAGGGCAGATCCTCATGGTGCAAAAGTATTAAAAAAGAAAATGCATACATTAAAATCACAGGAAAAGAAAATGAACCAAATGGAACGCACTGAAATTCCAGATGTGGAAGAGGAAATTCATTTCTATTTTGAAAAAATAGGAATCCCTAAAAATAAAGTGATTTTGAATCTGGATCTTTCAAAATTAAAAACCAATCGTCTGTTATCCAAAAATATACACCTAGAAATCATTGGAAATGTACATATATGTATCATTGGAAAAAATGGTGTTGGGAAAACGACTTTATTGAAACAAATCTATGAAACGTTAAAAACAAGAGAGGATCTTCGCATAGGATACATGCCACAAACCTATGAAGAGTTATTCAATCCCCAACAAACTGTTTTGGCGTTTTGCACAGAAGCTTTACCAGAAGAAGCAAGTGTAAGAATGTATTTAGGAAATATGAAGTTTACCAAAGAAGAAATGACAGGAAAAATCAGTGATTTGAGCAATGGAACCAAAGCGAAGTTATTGTTGGTAAAACTAGTACTGGAAAAATGCAATGTACTGATATTGGATGAGCCAACAAGAAATGTAAGTCCACTATCTGCCCCTGTCATTCGTACAGTATTGAAAAACTTTGGAGGAACCATTATTAGTGTGTCGCATGACCGAAAATACATAGAAGAAGTAATTGATATTGTTTATGAATTAAAACCAAATGGACTTGAAAAAAAGAATTAGTCTGTGAAAGGAATATACCAATGAAAACAGATTTACTAACCATTCCTTATATTGGAAAAAATACCAAGCAAGATTTATTGAAACTTGGAATTACTTGTGTAGAAGATTTGAAAGGTAAAAATCCTGAAAAACTTTATTTGGACGACTGTAACTTAAAAGGATATCAAGAAGACAAATGTCAACTATATGTGTTTCGCATGGCAGTGTATTATGCAGAACATACAATATGGGAAAGTGAAAAACTAAAATGGTGGTATTGGAAAGAAAAAGAATACCATAGTGAGGAGTGAAATAAAATGGCAAGAGTATTAAAAAATAAACAATTGGTTCATACCAAATTAGCAACCAATTACGGTGGATGGATGTATTGTACCAACTGTAATGAAAATATAGGTTATTTATGTTATTCTACATATGATTATATAAATTTAAATTATCAATGTAATTGTGGAAGTATAGGAAGTGCAACATTAGAATTTGTAGATAGTAAGGAAGGTACTGATTGTGGGGATGCATTAATTATAATTAAAAATAGACTTTGTTGCCCAAAAGATCAAGAACCATTAATTACCTTATTGGAACCAAAATTAAAACAATATGAAATGGAAATTGTATGTAAATCATGTAATCATACATACCAAAAAAAGAAAGGATAAGACCAATTTGGTCTTTTTTCATTGAAATTAAGTTTTCATTTTCCAAATACGTTAAAATACATGTTATAATAAGAAAAATAGGAAAGGAAGAAAAAAATGTTAGAAGGAAAAGTTGCGGTTGTAACAGGTGGGACACGAGGAATTGGTCTTGAAGTTGTGCGTGTTTTTTGTGAAAATAAGGCAAGGGTCATTTTACTGGGATCCAAACAAGAGTCAGTAGAAAAAACAATCACGCAATTAAAACAAGAAGGATTAGAAGTAAGTGGGTATTGGCCCAATTTAAACAACATTGATGAAATTCAAAAAATGATTGATGAAATTATAGAAACGTATCAACACATAGATATTGTAGTGAATAATGCAGGAATTTCCGCGAATAAAAAGATAGAAGATACCAGTGTGGAGGAATTTGAGGCAATTATGCACTTAAATGTTCATGGGATATTTCATATGATCAAAGCTGTTGTTCCATATATGAAAAAAAACAAAGGTGGTGTCATCTTAAATACTAGCTCAATGGTCAGTTTGTATGGACAGCCCTCTGGTGTAGGGTACCCAACCAGTAAATTTGCAGTCAATGGCATGACCAAATCATTAGCTCGTGAGCTTGCCCCATTTCAAATTCGTGTCAATGCCGTTGCCCCAGGGATTACCAAAACCGATATGGTAGCATCCTTACCAAAGGAAATAATAGAGCCTCTCATTCAATCTATCCCAATGAAACGGATGGCAGAACCAAGAGATATCGCCAATGCCTTTTTATTCTTGGCAAGTGATTTGGCAAATTATATTACAGGTGTTATTTTATCTGTCGATGGAGCAGCGATGAATTAACCCATAAATATTGGTTTCCCAATAAATCTTTTTAATTGAAACACCATTTTAAAAAAGATAAACGCCATCAAATATTAGAAAGTGAAATGCTAATTATAAATGAAAGTCAAAATGATTTTATTCCATTTTACAAAGCAAAGCATTGATTAAACAAACGTAGATTCTTGAAAACGCATATGCAATTTAGTATAATAGGTAAACAGGAGGTTTTATGGGAAAGATAGTTATATTAATGGGAGCAAGTGGCAGTGGAAAAGATACCATATATACAAAATTAATAGAAGAAAATCCTTATGAACTACAAAACATAACGCCATGTACAACACGACCAATACGAGATGGTGAGATGGAAGGGAAAGAATACTATTTTAAAACGTTAGAGCAAATGCAAAAAATGCAACAACAAAATCAAATTGTAGAATTAAGAACATACCAAACAATATATGGTCCTTGGCATTATTTTACAGGAGCACAAAATATCGACTTACAATCATATCATTATATTACGATTAATACATTAGTAGGGTATGATCAATTTGTATCTTATTATGGAGAAGAAAATATTTTACCGATTTTATTACAAATGGATGATGGTATCCGCTTACAACGTGCTTTGGATAGAGAAAAAATACAACAAAATCCAAAATACGCTGAAATGTGTAGAAGGTTTTTAGCAGACGCAACTGATTTTAGTTTAGAAAATATTCAAAAAAGAAAAATAGAACCACAAAATATGATTGACAATTCAGGTCTCATTGAAGAAACCTTAAAAAAAGTAAATAAAGTATTAGAAAACAATTTAAAATCTCTTAAATAAAAAGAGGAAAAATGGATGACTATTATCATGAAAATTTGTAAAATTATGGAAAATGATTGACACTGACAAACAGTGTCATTTATAATGAACTTTATGCATACATAAATAAAATAAAAGAGTAAATACATAATACTCAAAAGAAAGGGAATTACTATGTTAAAAATGTTTCATTATTTAAAAGATTCTTGGATTAGTATCCTTGCAATTATTTTACTTTTAGCAGGACAAGCGATTTGTGATTTATCGCTTCCAGACTATACCTCAAAAATTGTCAATATAGGTATTAGTCAAGGTGGAATTGAGGATGTTGCTTATGATGCCATTCGCGAAAGTGAAATGGACAAAATATTTTTATTTACCTCTTTCCAAGAAAAACAAGTTTTATTGCAATCTTATACATTGCTTAGCAAAGATACATTAGATGCCAAGGAATATGAAAGAAAATTAAAAAAATATCCTATATTAAAAAATGAAAATGTTTATGAAAAAAAGAACATAACTGAAGCAAAAAATATGGAATTATCTCGCATTTTAGAAAGACCTACTTTAATCATTTCAACTTTGCGAAGTGAAGGAGAAGAAGCTGACGCTATGCGTGCATCCATATTAGGGGATCTTCCAAGTGATACTGATGTCTTTTTGGTTCTTCCAAATATGCCACAAGAAGCCATCCATCAAATCATAGAAAAAAGTAGTGAAAAATTAGAGCAAATGCCAGAATCAATTGTAACTAGTGGTGCAATTGGACTAGTCAAACAAGAATATCAAACCATTGGGATGAATACAAATCAAATACAAACCAACTATATCATTGTGTCTGGTGCCAAAATGTTGGGAATTGCTTTATTAAGTATGATTATGACCATTTTTGTAGGGCTATTAGGTGCCCGACTATCTGCCAAACTTGCTAGAAGATTACGTAAATTAGTATTTGAAAAAGTAGTAAGCTTTTCCAATACTGAAATGAAACAATTTGGTACTTCATCCTTAATTACAAGAACAACCAACGATATTCAACAAATGCAGATGGTACTTGTCATGTTACTTCGAACTGTTTTTTATGCACCAATCATTGGTATTGGTGGTGTCATCAAAAGTGTCAATGCCAATTCATCCATGGCATGGATTATTGCGGTTGCAGTCATGTCTATCTTATCACTTGTCATTGTATTATTTGCAATCGTAATGCCAAAATTTAAAATTGTTCAAAAATTGGTGGACAAATTAAATTTAGTAACACGAGAAATTTTAACAGGACTTCCTGTTATTCGGGCTTTTCATAACGAGGCACATGAAGAAAAACGCTTTGACAAGGCCAATAAAGATTTAACAAAATTAAGTCTATTTGTAGGGCGCACCATGTCCTTCATGATGCCTGCAATGACTTTTATTATGAACACAGTTGCCTTAATCATTTTATGGAAAGGTGCCTATAGTATAGATGCTGGAATGATGCAAGTAGGAGATATGATGGCATTTATTCAATATACTATGCAAATCATTATGTCTTTTCTAATGATTTCGATGATTTCAATTATGCTACCACGTGCAAGTGTTTCTGCGAAGCGTATTGATGAAGTCATTCAAACCAAATTAGTAATTGAAGAGCCAGATATAGAAAAGATGCTAGATCCAAATCAAAAAGGTGTGATTGAATTTAAAAATGTATCTTTCCGTTATCCAGATGCCAAAGAGGATGTCATAACTGATATTAACTTTGTTGCAAAGCCAGGTATGACAACCGCCTTCATAGGATCTACTGGTAGTGGGAAATCGACATTAATTAATCTCATTCCAAGATTTTATGATGTTTCAGAAGGATCAATTTGCATTGATGGAGTAGATATTCGTAAAATACATACGCATACCTTACGTGAAAAAATCGGATATGTACCACAAAAAGGAATATTGTTTTCAGGAACAATCAAAAGTAACATTGGATATGGAAAAGAAAACATTACAGATGAAGAACTAAAAAAAGCAGCTGATATCGCACAAGCAAGTGAATTTATTAACCAATTAGAAGAAACTTATGATGCTCCAATTTCCCAAGGTGGAACCAATGTTTCTGGTGGACAAAAACAAAGATTATCCATCGCCAGAGCAATTGCCAAAAAACCAGATATTTATATTTTTGATGACAGTTTTTCTGCTTTAGACTTTAAAACGGATGCGGCACTTCGTACTGCATTAAAGAAAATTACCAAAGAATCCACTGTTTTAATTGTTGCACAACGTATTAGTACCATTATGCATGCAGAGCAGATCGTCGTACTACAAGAAGGAAAAATTGTGGGAATGGGTACACATGATGAATTAATGGCGTCATGTAAAGTATACCAAGAAATTGCCTTATCGCAACTATCAAAGGAGGAACTTTCAAATGCCTAGAGATATGAAAAAAAGGCCTATGGGTCCAAACCATGGACCAGGACCAATGATGGTAGATGAAAAAGCCAAAGATTTTAAAGGAACAATGAAAACATTATTTCATTATTTGAAAGCTTACCGTGTTGCAATCTTCTTTGTTTTATTATTTGCAGTTGGAAGTACAATATTCTCAATTGTAGGTCCTAAAATATCAGGAACAATAACAACGGAAATATTTAGTGGTATTATGGCAAAAATTGGTGGTAAGGGTGGAATTGACTTTGTGAAAATCGGTCAAATCTTAACTTTCCTTTTATGCCTTTATATTGGAAGTTTATTATTCTCATTTATTCAAGGTGTCTTAATGAACGGTGTATCAAATAAAATAGCTTATCAATTCCGAAAAGAAATTTCAAAGAAAATGAATCGGATGCCAATGAAATATTTTGATACCAAAACCAATGGAGAAGTCCTTTCTATTATTACCAATGATGTCGACACATTAAGTCAAAGCTTGAGTCAAAGTATGACACAATTAATTACATCTATTACGATGTTAATTGGAGTCCTTATTATGATGATTTCCATCAGTCCTATGATGACGATTGCAGCCATTTTAATTTTACCTATTTCTTTAGGTGGAATTGGATTTATTGTAAAAAAATCACAAAAGTATTTTGTAAAGCAGCAAGAATATTTAGGACACATCAATGGAACAATTGAAGAAGTATATGGTGGACAAGAAATAGTCAAAGCATTCAATGGGGAACAAAAAGCAATAGACGAATTCAATGAAAATAATGATACCTTATATCATACAGCATGGAAGAGTCAATTCTTATCCGGACTAATGCATCCGATTATGATGTTTGTTGGAAATTTAGGTTATGTAATGGTCTCTGTTTTAGGAGGATATTTAACCATTAAGAATAAGATTCAAGTGGGCGATATCGTTTCTTTTACACAGTATGTTCGTAATTTCAACCAACCAATTGCTCAACTTGCGCAAATTATGAGTATGTTACAATCCACTGCAGCAGCTGCAGAACGCGTCTTTGAATTTTTAAACGAAGAGGAAGAAACAAAAGATGTAGAAAATCCAGTTTCAATTCAAAATTTAAATGGAAATATTACATTTGATCATGTATCATTTGGATATAATGACGATAAAGTCGTAATTAAAGATTTCAATGCCGAAATTCATCATGGAGAAAAAATTGCGATTGTAGGACCAACCGGTGCTGGAAAATCAACCATGATTAAGTTACTCATGCGATTCTATGATGTGAATAGTGGCTCTATTCAAATTGATGGACATAACATCAAAGAATTTAGAAGAGGAGATTTGCGAAGTTTATTTGGAATGGTGTTACAAGACACATGGTTATTTAATGGTACAGTAGAAGAAAATATCAAATATGGAAAATTGGACGCTACTTTAGAAGAAGTAAAAGATGCTTGTCGTGCTGCAAGTGTTCATCATTTTATCAAAACATTACCAGATGGATATCAAATGGTATTAAATGAAGAAGCCGATAATGTTTCTGGCGGACAAAAACAATTGCTTACCATAGCCCGTGTGATACTAGCAGATCCTAAAATATTAATTTTGGATGAAGCAACGAGTAGTGTAGATACAAGAACCGAAATTATGATTCAAGAAGCAATGGATCAATTAATGGAGGGTAGAACGAGTTTCATTATCGCACACCGTTTATCTACGATTAAAAATGCCGATTTAATTTTAGTCATGAATGAAGGCGACATTGTAGAAACGGGGAATCATGAAGCGTTATTAAAAAAGAATGGCTTTTATGCCAAACTTTATAATTCACAATTTGAAGAAGTGGAATAACCACTTCTTTTAAATTGGTTATTTATGAATTGAATTTATATCCTTTTTTTGTTGTACAACTACAACCCATCACAAATACAATTTTCAATAAAACTTTTCATGATATCACCTTTTGCTCATATATACTAGTACGCACAATTTCAATTGTTAATTCTATTTCGGTTTGCTATAATGTAATTAGAAAGAAGGTATCATCAATGAACAAAATAAAGTATTTGTTCTTAATTTTATGTGTTAGTTTTATGGTTGGATGTTCCAATCAAAAAGAAGAGACAAAACCAATTTCCACTACAACACCACTTTTAATAGAAGTGACGAAAGAAGGTATAGAAAATAAACTCTATTTATTTGGTTCGATTCATGCAGCTGATGAAACTTTATATCCACTTCCAGATTATGTATTAAACGCATATAAAAAAAGTGATTCTATCGCAGTTGAATTTGATATGATTGAGTTTATCAAAGATTTATCCAATCAAATGGAACTCTTATCTAAATTTGTATATACAGATGGGACTAAAATAACCAATTATATAGAAAATGATACTTATATAAAAGGAGTACAATTATTAAAGAGTGCGAAATTATATACAGCTATGATAGATCATTATAAACCAATCATGTGGCAATCCTTAATTGAAAATGTTGTTATGATAAATGCAGGGTTAGATGACACTTATGGTATTGACCAGCATTTCCTTTCATTAGCCAAAGATGACCATAAAAATATTATTGAATTAGAATCGGCTGAATATCAATATAATATGCTACTTGGATTTGATATGGATCTGCAAGTATATCTGTTGGAAGAAAGTATAAAAACATATGAACAATCAATAGAAACAATGCAACACTTGTATTCACTATATCAAAAAGGAGATTTGCACCTTTTAGAAGAATTTATATTACAAGGCGATGTGGAACAAAATCCATATATGGAAGAATACAATCACATGCTTGTAACTGTGCGAAATCAAAATATGGCAGAATCTTTGGAGCAAACATTTTTAGAAAGAAAAACCATCTTCTGTACTGTTGGATTAGCTCATATTATAGGACAAGGTGGAATTGCTGATTTACTAGAACAAAAAGGATATACAATTACAGTTGTTAAGTCCTCATAACAAACGAGATAACATATTATCTTGTTTTTTTAAAGATATAGTCTAAAAAAATCGTTTTGTGCTATACTAAAAGTAGTGAAGTTGGTGTTGTAAATGAAGTATCATAGAAGTATAGGTATCATTATAATTTATTTAATCATTTTAGGAATTTTGTTTCTTTGGAATTCTGTTCCAAAAATAGTGTGTAATGGAGATAAAGAAATGGTTGTACTATTAAATACACCCTATCAAGAATTGGGTGCGAAAGTAATCACAAGCAACTTTTTAAAATCCTATCCACTCCAAATAGAAGGAAAGATAGATACCACCAAAGTAGGGGATTATTCAATTCATTATTCTATTATGTATAAAGGAAAAAAGATAGAAGAAACAAGAATCATCAAAGTAAGAGAAAAAGAGGGCCCGACCATTCTTTTAAAAGGGGATATGAAAGCAAAATTATGTCCTAACCATGAATATGTAGAACAAGGCTATGAAGCATATGATAACTATGATGGAAATTTAACAGATAAAGTTGTCATTCATAAATTACAAAATAAATGGATTTATACCGTAGAAGATAGTTCCCATAATCCATTTATGATATCCAGAGAATTCTTTTATGAGGACAATGAACAACCAGTTCTTACATTACAAGGAAGTAGTATTGTAACAGTTTATCAAAACGAACCATATATAGAACCTGGTTATATCGCACACGATAATTGTGATGGAGATATTACATCAAAAGTGAAAGTAACAGGGGCTTTGAATACCAATATGGTGGGAACCTATGAACTAAAATATCTTGTGCATGATACAGCTGGTCATTTAGTAGAAGAAACAAGGGTTATAAGAGTTACACCTAAACCAGACATGACAAACAAGGTGATTTACTTAACATTTGATGATGGACCAAGTCGTACAATTACCCCAGGAATTTTACAAATTTTAAGAGAAGAAAATGTCAAAGCAACTTTTTTCATCATCAATCATGACGACTCTCTTAACCATTTAATTCATCAAGCATATGAAGAAGGACATACCATTGCCATTCATAGTTATACGCATAACTATAGGCATATTTATAGTTCAGAAATGGCCTTTTTTGAAGACCTAAATTTAATGTCTAAAAAATTAGAAAGTATTACAGGTACAAAACCAACCATTACAAGATTCCCTGGAGGAAGCTCTAATACGGTCAGTCGCTTCAATGCTGGCATTATGACAAGACTCGCAAAAGAACTTACCAATAAAGGTTATATTTACTTTGATTGGAATATAGGAAGTGGGGATGCGGGTGGAGTCAGTAGTGCTTATGAGGTATATCAAAATGTAACAAGTTCCCTTCATAATGGGACCAATGTCGTTTTAATGCATGATTTTGAAGGTAATTATTATACTTTAAATGCCTTAAGAGATATTATCCATTATGGAAAAAATAATGGATATACATTCTCCAATATTACAGAAACAACACCTCAAATCAAACATAAAATTGCAAACTAATAGGATTATATCCTATTTTTGCTTCCAGACCAAAGTGTTAATTCTTCCTTTAATTTTGAAAGCTCTTGTTGCAATTTTGCAATTCATATATCTTTTCTATTCACAGAGTGTCCCATATATAGTTTGAGAAATGGAATAAAATATATACAACAAATGAACGTTGGAATTGTCAAACAAAAGTGTCTATGTTATAATGACTCTACTAGAAAAGAGGGTTTATATGATTAAAACCAAAAAGTATGGAGCATTAATTGTCATATCAGGTCCAAGTGGTTCTGGGAAAAATACCATTTGTGATGCATTATTAAAAAGAAATGATAACTATTGGCTTTCCATCTCTTGTACTTCAAGAGCTCCTAGAGGTGAAGAAAAAAATAGCGTAAACTATTATTTCTTAACAAGAGAACAATTTGAAGATAAAATTGAAAATCAGGAATTATTAGAGTATGCAGAATATAATGGAAACTACTATGGAACGCCTAGAGATATCATTGAAGAAAAAAGAGCACAAGGAAATCATGTCATATTAGAAATCGAAGTGCAAGGAGCTTTAAAGGTAAAAGAATTAGTTCCAGATGCAATCTTTATCTTTCTTATGCCCCCAAGCATGGATATTTTGAAAAAAAGATTAGAAAACAGAGGAACAGAAACAAAAGAAAAAGTACTTGCCCGCTTTAAAACAGCATATCAAGAAATTAACGACATGCCAAAATATAATTATGTCGTTGTGAATGATGAAGTAGAAAAAGCAGTTACGAAAATAGAAAGTATAATAACCGCTGAAATGTGTAGAGTAACTCGTATTGAAGAAGTGGATTTAAGTACAACCGAAGAAGTATTACATGAAAGTTTAATGGAAGAATAAATTTACGAAAAAACGTAAATTTTTTTATGTTCAAGTTCTATCGACATATTCTGCATGCATAATGTAGTAAGATCAGAATAGATTAAAGTGGGTGATACTTTTGAGAAAACAATTTCGTTCCAAAAAAAGACAAAAAAAACATATTTGGTTAAAATTTTTCATCTTATTTATTCTCTTTTTCTTTCTATATCAATGGATATTAGGACTCTTTTTAAATATTCGACTTGCGAGCAGCAACGAAGAATTCATTTTATCTCTATTAAAAGATTCGAATCATCATTTACTTTATGAAAAAAGCAACCATAATATTAGCAATCAATTTTTTAAATTTTTATCCAATATAGACATAAAAAAACCTGTTAGTATTTTGGAAACTGTTTTTGGATATGAAATGAAAGAGAATAATATTATACCTGTCATACAAGATCCAGGTCTACAGGATAATGATGAATATTTAGAAGATCCGTCTGTTTATATTAAAGATCCTAATCCTACAGTTGTAGAAGATCCCATTGTTTATATCTATAATACGCATCAATTAGAGGGCTATAGCAACACCAATTTTGAAGAATACAACATTACGCCAAACGTTTTAATGGCATCTTATTTATTAAAAGAAAAATTAAATAAAGCAGGAATCCCAACCATTGTAGAAACTTCCAATATATCCGATTTCCTAACACTAAATAACTGGGACTATTCCTATAGCTATCAGGCGAGTAAATTTTTTATTACAGATACCTTAAATCAATATCCCAATTTGAAATTATTAATTGATTTACATAGGGATGCGATTCCAAAGCAATCTTCCACTACAACAATCAATGGCAAAAATTATGCCAAAGTATTATTTGTAGTGGGAATGGAACATGAAAATGCAGAGACTAACCTTGCTTTAGCCAACTTACTTTCTAGCAAAATCAAAGAAAAGTATCCAACTTTGAGTAGAGGTGTTATGATGAAAGAAGGCAAAGGTGTAAATGGAATTTATAATCAAAATTTAAGTCCCAATTCAGTATTGATTGAATGTGGTGGAATGGAAAATAGTATCGATGAAGTAATGAATACCATAGAAGTACTATCCGTTATAATCAAAGAATATTTGGGGTGATAGGATGAAACCAGAAGACAAAAAGAAATGGGCTAGTAAAATATTTTGGAAAATATTTTTGGCATTATTTATTGCCTTTTTTGCCCTTTATGTATCAGAAGCAACCGGTTATTATGAATTTGAACAACATAAACGAGTTACTTTAACACAAGATAAAATCAAACAATTTGAGCAAGATATTGCAGATGGAAAAAATGTAGATATTAAAGATTATATGGGAGAAAGAGAAATTAATTATCAAACCAAGATATCCAATGTTGGATTGCAATTATCAGAAGGAATTGGGAAATGGGCGCAAGATGGTATAGAGGCTGCTTTTAATTTTTTGAATCAAATGATGGAAGAGTAATATACATTTCATTGTTTTTGTGTTAAGATAAGTCATAAAAGGAAGGATGTCTTATGTTGAACTATTATGAAAAAGTAGCCGAAAAGGATCGTTTTATCATGGACGTGAAAAAGGAAAATGAACTTTTAGTAGTTACTTTTGCAGATGGAAGTATCCGTTATTTTGAGAATAATGAGAATACAAAAAACAAAATAAATAAAGTAAGAAAGAAACAAGTAAAAAAATTGCTAAAAGAATATAATAGCAAAGATATGGAAAAGAACTATAATCGAATCAAAAAGAAAATGAAAAAAAGGAAGAAATCATGTTATAAGATGTTATGTTGGCTACTAGTATCTCTCATAATAAATATAACAATAAATATAACATCATTAGGAATTATTATATCGCTTTCTATATATGGGCTCTATATTACTATATATTGTATAACAGCCTCTATGATAAAATCGAAACTAAAAAGATTAAGATCACAAATAGAAGAAGTTGAAAAACTAGAGTTATTTCAAAAAGAAAGGGGAAAAATCAATTCTTTTGTATACTCTTATCTAAAAAATTCTATGGAACAACTATTAAAACAGGAAAACGATGTAGTAAAGGAAAATCTTGTAAAACAAAAGGAAAATATCATGGACCAAGTCGCATGTTCTCTTGCGATACCCATTTATGATTTAGACGACTATACATTAGAACAACTGAAACAAATCTTAAAGGAAATTGAAATAAATAAAGCATTAGGAAATAACTGGAAACAAAATAATGAAGAACAAATGGGCTACCAAAAATCAAAATATAATCATACTATTAGCCAATAAAAGATACAAAAATATCTTTTTTCATGTATAATAGATTTAGGTGATGCACATGAAACAAGAAAACATCCGCAATTTTTCAATTATTGCTCATATTGATCATGGGAAAAGCACTCTAGCCGATCGTATTTTAGAACTAACAGGGGCAATTACAGAAAGAGAAAAACAAGATCAATTATTAGACAATATGGATATTGAAAGAGAAAGAGGTATAACCATTAAACTAAATGCAGTCTCTTTAAACTACAACTATCAAAATGAAATTTATCACTTACACTTAATCGATACCCCAGGTCATGTTGATTTTTCCTATGAAGTTAGTCGCAGTTTAGCCGCTTGTGAAGGTGCTGTACTAGTAGTAGATGCTGCTCAAGGAATTGAAGCACAGACTTTAGCAAATCTTTATCTTGCATTAGAAAATAATTTAACTATTATTCCTGTAATTAACAAAATTGATTTGCCCAATGCCAATCCTGAAAAAGTAAAAAAGGAACTTATGGATACTCTCGGTTTTGACGAAAATGATATTCTGCTTACTAGTGCCAAAAATGGAATCGGAATTCAAGAATTAATAGAGGCAATTATCGAAAAAGTACCAGCTCCATCAGGAAAAAAAGAAGAAGCGTTACAAGCGCTGATATTTGATAGCTATTTTGATGCATATAGAGGCATTATTACCTCCATTCGTGTTGTAAATGGAACGGTTTATATTGGAGATCAAATTCGAATGAAGGCAACAGGGGCAATCTATGAAGTCATTGAACTTGGGGTCCATACACCAAAGGAACAAAAGAAAAAAGAACTGGTAACTGGAGAAGTAGGATATTTATGTGCGAGTATCAAAAGTATTGAAGATGTCAAAGTAGGGGATACAATTACATTGGCATCGCAACTGAATACTCCATCATTACCTGGCTATCAGCCAATGAAACCAATGGTTTTTTGTGGTATTTATCCAATTGAATCTAGTAAATTTCCAGATTTAAGAGAGGCATTAGAAAAATTAAAATTGAATGATGCTTCATTGGAATTTAACCCAGAAACATCAAAAGCTTTGGGCTTTGGTTTTCGCTGTGGTTTTTTAGGACTACTTCATATGGAAATCATAGAAGAACGGATTGAACGAGAATTTAATATTGATTTGATCGCAACAAGCCCATCTGTTGTCTATGATGTAGAATTAACAGACCATACCCATATGATGATTGATAGCCCTGTAAAATTACCAGACAAAGGGCGTATTTTAGACATTCAAGAGCCTTATATTCGAACCAATATCTTTGTTCCAAGCGAATACATTGGACCTATTATGGAACTTTGTCAAAACAAAAGAGGAACCTATGTATCCATGGAATATTTGGATAAAACAAGAGTCAATATTCATTATGAAATACCACTTTCTGAAATAGTGTATGACTTTTTTGATAAACTAAAATCATCTACCAAAGGATATGCCTCTTTTGATTATGATTTAATTGGTTATAAAAGTAGTAATTTAGTAAAAATGGATATTTTACTAAATGGTGAGAGTGTGGATGCTTTGAGCATTATCGTTCATAAAGATTTTGCATATTCAAGAGGTAAACAAATTGTTGAAAATTTAAAGAAATTAATTCCAAGACAACAATTTGAAGTTCCCATCCAAGCATCCATTGGAAGTAAAGTAATTGCAAGAGAGACAATCAAAGCCGTTCGCAAAAATGTGCTTGCCAAGTGCTATGGTGGGGATGTTACACGAAAAAGAAAATTATTAGAAAAACAAAAGGAAGGAAAAAAACGGATGAAAATGATTGGGAGTGTAGAAATTCCACAAGAAGCTTTCTTATCTGTGTTGAGTATGAATGAAGAAATATGAGGATAAAGAATATGTAAATTCTATGCGTACAATGAGTACAATCATAGAATATTATTTAAAAGGAAAACTAGAAACAGAAATTGCTGCTTTATTAAATAGAAGTGAAAGCGAAGTAAAATATGTATTAGGAGAAGAAAATAAAAATAACATTATCCATGCATTTGATTCTGATATTTGGAAAGCAATTCAACAACAAAGAGAATACAATCAAACCCAAATAGATAAAGCATTTCAAAAAAACTTTCTATATATGAGTGATAGAGACTTAAAATATATCATTCACTCCTTTCTCTTTACCTGTAAAAATATAGATGATTATTGCAAATTATACCATATCAATCAAACTTTATTTCAATTGCATATGTTAAGTGAGGAATATTTGAGTGATAAATTGGGAAGAAAAGGCAAATTTGTTTTTGAACAAATTAGATGCAAAATAGAAGAAGTTACAGGAATAGATACAAAAAAGAGTAGGGAACAGGAAGAATTATTTCGGTTAAGTGTATTTTATTTGGATAGTTTGTATACAAAAGAAGAATTGATCAAAAAAGGTAAAATAGATAAAGTAAACTATGAATATTTTTTATTTAATAAAGAGACAATTATTAGATTGGGTAATGAAGAATTGTATCAAATTTTATTACAGCATAGAAAATGGATAGATGAAATTCGTCAAAAAGGAAACTTACCACAAGGACAATATTGGGTAAAAGATGCCCACTTAAGAAGAATACTTGCAGAAAATATAAATTCCATCTCCCCAAAAGCGTTAGCAGACCTATCGATATTACTTGCTTATTATAAACATAAAGGAAATCTGAAAGGAATTCAATCGGAGCAAAAGCGCAATTTAAAAGGCATCCAAAAGATTATTGGTTCTCTAGACCAATATGCTTCCATTTTACAACTGTATCTATTTCAAAAATTATTTCTATTAAGCAAAACTTGTGACACAAAATCAACTTTACTTCATGGCAATCCAGTAGATAAACCAATTGATTATCAAGAAGAAATGAAACAAAAAATAGAAATGATTAAGACAATTGCATCAGTTGGAAATGTAAGACCTTATTGGATATGTGGACAAATAGCAGCTCATAATTTCTTATTTGATCAAACAGCTATGAATTTAGATATTGATGAATCAGAAATTGAAGTAGCTTTCTATTGTTATATGAAAGAATTAACAACCACTTCACAAGGAACACCGTTCCCATATCATATGAGCCATGAAATATTAGAATTTGCATCGACTTTATTGATAGATAAAGAGCCAAAGAAAAAATGTTAGTATTTAAATTGTAATGTCATAGAAATATTTGACATTTTTTAGTTCTTTGATATACTAATGAATAGGCAAAAAAGGGGGAACAGATATTATGGAAAAAATTATAAATGAATTTTTCTCAAGAGATAGCAAAATTCAAAATAAGACAATTAAAGAATTATTAGAAGCATATGGTATGAATGAAACAACATTTTGGAATGGTATGTGCAATGATGTTGAAAATATGGAAAAAATAAAACAAGAAAATGAATGTAGGAAAAGAAATAAAAGAATCATCAAGTTGATTAATAAGTTTTCTTCCACCGATAGAACAGTCGAAGAACTATTAGAAGAATATGATGTGGAAGAAAAAGATTTTTGGGAATATGTAGAATCTAAAAGTATAACATATCCAAAAATAAAAGAAGACAATAACCGTAGAAAAAATCGGAGGAAAGTACTAAAAATTATAAATGAATTTTTCTCAAGAGATAGCAAAATTCAAAATAAGACAATTGAAGAATTATTAGAAGCATATGGTATGAATGAAACAACATTTTGGAATGGTATGTACAATGATGTTGAAAATGCAAAAAAAATAAAAAAGGAAAATGAACGTAGGAAAAGGAATGTGGAATCTTTAGCAGTTTATAGATTAACCAAAGATGGAAAAACCACTTTTGGGGATATTGCTTGTATGAAACAGATAAAAGTAGAGGAAGTAATTGCATTATTGCAAAATGACTATTTAAAAGGAATACATAACTATTCATTCGAACATCTTCAACTACAAAATCTTCAATTATTAAAACAAAGAGAACAATTTCAATTGTATTTTGAATATATCAATCAAGATTTAACATTTCGTCAATTGGCAGAACAATCAAATAGAACCGAATCAGAAATTATTTATTTTTTTGACTCCATGCTTCTATCTGAATTCACAGAAGCGCAAATCAATGATTTATTCACAAGGAATAAAAGAAAAGAACAAAATATACAAAGAAGACAAGATTTATTTCATTTATTTGCATTAACCGAAGAAGAAATGAAAAGTATCGACGCTATCATTGGAGAATTCCAAAAAATAAGCGTATATCAAAAGAGAGTTGAGGTATTAAATGATATCAAATCATTTTTAACTTCTAATCCATCTATGGCTGACTATTGCCAATTGGATGTGAATTCAACTTTAATGGAGAAAAGATTAGCACAACCTTGGCTGGAACAACGGATAATGCCTTCTATCTTTTTAAAACTTTCTATTTGTAATTTAATTACAACAGAAAGGGTTTATACAGGTTCAAAAGATAGTTTTTTTGAGTTAAAGAATCATATGGAATTATACGCACAAGCTATAAATGATAAAACAATATTTCAAGACAAGATGCGGAATAGATGGAAATCGAAAAAAGTTGATCAAGACTTAAAAATATGTATTTTTTCAAAAATAGAAAATGTAATTCAAAAAATAAAGAATACAGAAAAAATAGTGAATTTTGGAGAAAAAGCATTCGAACATTATCTAAATCATTTTATTCTGTTCCGTGATTTAGGTCATCGATTCCATATTGAACCAGAGGAATTAGAACATTATTATAATTCTCCTAGAAATAAAGAAATATGGAAACAAATATGTGAAATAGAACAATATAGAAATGAGATACTAGCAGATAATATCAGCTTAATATTGGAAGTTTCTCAAGTGTTAAATCAACTTTTAGCATACCAAAAAGACAAAGACAGTCTTACGAAATTTAGATTGGAAGAAAAATTTTATGAATTAGTAAAAAATAAAATTACAATTTCTGATTTATGCAAACAAGAGTCGTATATTATGAAATTCATTCGTTCTATGCAATTTACAATTTTATATCTTTTACAAGAAGGTTATGATGTAAAAAATTTAAAAGATTTATTTGACATAAAAAGCCCTAGTACTGTAGTAAATCACCTATATCATCCCCTTACAAATAAGTTGCTGGATAGTGAAATTTGTGAATATATTAGAGAAAAACGTACGATTGCAGCAGACCTCCAGAGATATCAAAATTATGAAAGTTTGGAATGTGATGAAAAGGGACAATTTGTAAAAAAATATTAGATTTCGTCAATAAAAAAAGTTTCGAATGGAAACTTTTTTGTTATTGTAATGAAAGGAAAAATAAAATGAAAAAGAGTCAGAAACCAATATCCATAAAAAAAGAAAAATTAATAAAATCTGCATATATACATATCCCTTTTTGTAACCACATTTGTAGCTATTGTGATTTTGCAAAATTTCTGTATCAAAAACAATGGATTTCTAAATATTTGACTGCTTTAGAACAAGAAATAAAATCAAACTATCAAGGAGAAGCTTTGAATACCATTTATATTGGTGGGGGAACTCCAACTGCTTTAGATGAAAAAGAATTCGCACGATTATTAGCAGTTGTTCATAGACTTCAGCTGCAAGAAACTTATGAATATACAGTAGAGTGTAATGTGGAATCATTAACAGAAGAAAAAATCAAGTGTATGAAACAATATGGGATCAACCGTATTAGTATTGGGGTAGAGACTTTCCATACACATCATTTACAACAAATGAATCGCCATCATACCAAAAAACAGATTATACAAGCCATTCAAAGTTTAAAACAATATGGATTTGAAAATATCAATATTGATTTAATATATGCTTTACCTAGCGAAACATTAGAAGAAGTAAAACAAGATTTATTAGAATTTTTAAAACTGGATATCCCTCACATATCTACCTATGCTCTTATGATAGAATCCAATACCCAATTTTACTTACAAAAGAAAAAGGCAATTGATGAGGAATTAGAAATACAAATGTATGAAACGATTTGTAACACTTTAAAACAACATGGTTATAAACATTACGAGATTAGTAATTTTGCAAAACCAAATTATACTTCTAAACACAATCTAACTTATTGGAACAATCAGTATTATTACGGCTTTGGCTTGGGAGCCAGTGGGTACATTTTAGAAATGCGGTATACCAATACTCGTAGTTTTACAAACTATTGTAATGGAAAATTTTGTTTGGAACAAGAAAAAATAGACAAGAAAATAAATATGGAACATGAAATGATGTTAGGACTTCGAAAATTAGAAGGGGTAAATATGCTACAATTTAAGGAAAAATATGGTAAAGAAATGACTTCTATTTTTCCCATTCAAAATCTCCAAAAAGAAGGAAAGCTACAAGTGGAAAATGGATATGTGCGAATTCCAGAACCATACCTATATATATCCAACGATATTATCGTACAGTTTATAGATGACTAATTTAATCAAAAAACGGAAACATAAAATTTATCCCTACGATTTTATTGATAACCAAACATACATTTTTATGCATTTTTGTCATATTCTGTAAAAGGGGAGATATATGAGAAAATGGATTGCCCATCGTGGAAATAACAACCACGGATATCAAGAAAATACCAAAGAAGCTTTACTTGCAGCTTTAAAAACAGAGTATATCGCAGGTGTAGAATTAGACATTCGAAAAACCAAAGATGATCAACTCATCATCATACATAATCCAACCATATCTTGGACAAGTGATGGTACTGGCATCGTTAAATATATGACGTTAAAAGAATTGGAACAATACAATTTTGGAACCAAAATAAAACATCAATCAATTTGTACGTTAACCGCTTTTTTAAAAGAAGTTAACACGAATAAAATCATTATGATTGAAGTAAAAGATAGTTCCATTTCAGAATTACTATTTCAAGTCATTCAAGGTTATTCTCATCTAAATCTTTATATCAGTAGTTTTGATGAACTGTTTTTAAACCAATTTAAAAAACAACATCCAGAGTATAAAGTTGGCCTAATTATGGGAGAAATGATAAACCATAACAAAGAAATATCTGGTTATGATTTTATTGTAACGAAAGACATACATTTTCAAAAAAGCAAAGAGATTTTTCTTTGGGGATTGCATCAACATGATATTCAAAATACAGATGCAAATGCTTTGATAATTACCGATAAAGCTTATCTATGGAACAATGTTTAGGGCGCATATCCACCATTTACAGTCACAGCATTTTCAGAAACTATCATACAGTTTTGATCATGCTTTTTTAATATCAAAACAGCTTTATGCCGTTTTTTTCTTGGTGTCATAATCCAGTAAATTTCTTTATTATTTTTCATTCCACATCCTTGCATTACAGTCACAGCATAACCTGCTTCCCTTAAATCAGAAAGCATTTTTTCATTTTTAGAATCCGTAATACAAGTAATCAAATTCGAACCCATAGCTAATTTTTCTTCAATCAAACAACCAGCATAAGATCCAATAAAAGAACCAATTGCAAAGATAGCAATTTTAAGCCAATCTTCATTGATTCCTGTAAGGACTGCTCCTGTTGAAAAAATCCACACCAAAGCGTTGGCAAGCTGTAAAAAAGCCCCTAACCATTTTTTATCATTGGCAACTACAATCATTCGTAATGTACCCAACGAAATTTCGATTACTTTTGATAGAAAGATAAATAGATATATCATAATTATTTTCCTTTCTAAATATATATGATATAATAAAACCTTATTTGAGAGGAAGAAATATTTATGCTTGCAACACTATCATATCAGGAAGTAAATAAACAAAAACAAATCTCGCTTCCATATTATGAAATTCAAAATATTGCACAAGAAATCTATGAAAAAGATAAAAATAGGGTAGAATTTGATTTTCAAACTTTTGAAAATAAATACACATATTTTAATCCATATCTAGATTACATATTATTACAAAAACAGGGTAGACTAGATTCTTTTTTGATGAATGAAAATTATAGTATTTATGGGACCACTGATCATACCATTTGCTATTATTCAGATGTACTAATAGGACTCCATAAGGAAAGACATGTCATTCCTTATTTTGCTTCAGATAATGAAAGTATCATGTGGAATCAACCCAACTATGGATACGCTTGTATTTTATTAGCGGACGCAAATCGTATCTCTCATAAAAATGCAAAAACACATAATCTAATCATTAATTTATACTTACATTCAATACTTTCACAAAATAAGGAAATTGCCAATCATTATGAAGAATGGATTTCCAAACAATACAATAACAGAGAATCCCCATTCGATGAATACGGGATGTATGCGGGACTTTATTTAGGCGTAATACGCTATGTGAAACTGGATGTTCCACAACCTATTATTTTTTACACAAGCAATCAGAAAATACAAACCGATTTACAAACCAATTGGTTAAATCAACAAACTAAGGCTATTTGTTATAGATTTTGTATGGAAGAAAAAGAAAGTGAAAAAGCCAAACAGTTCATAAAATCTTTTTCTTAATATTTTCTAGTCCACTTTTTTCTAATCTAGAAATTTGAGCTTGTGAAATTCCAATTTCTTCTGCAAGTTCTAGTTGTGTTTTTCCTATAATGTAACGTTCATATAAAATATGGCGCTCTTTTTCTTTTAAATGTCTTATAGCATCTCGTAATGCAATTTTCATATCCAATGAATAATGAGAATCCTTCTTATCTTCCAATTGGTCTGCAAGATAAATGGTATCACCACCATCATTATAGATAGGCTCAAACATACTAATGGTATCTCGCATAGAATCAATGGCATTGCTAACATCATATTCTGGCATATTTAACTTTTGTGCTATTTCTGCAATGCTGGGTTCTTTTCCAAACTCATTGGTCAATTCCTCTTTTATTTTCATTGCATGATAAGCAATATCTTTAATACTTCTTGCAACTCGAATGCTGCCACTATCTCTTAAGTAACGTCTTACTTCCCCTAAAATCATAGGAACTGCATAAGTGGAGAATTTCACTTCTTTTTCCAAATCAAAATTATCAATGGCTTTAATCAAACCAATGACACCCACTTGAAACAAATCATCCATATTATCTGTTCGATTATTGTATTTTTTTAAAATAGAAAGCACCAACTTTAAATTACCATTAATCAGTTCCTCTTTTGCAGTCGTATCTCCCTTTTGTAATCGTTCAAATAATTGGCTCATCTCATCAGATGTTAATACTTTAATATTCGCAGTATTCACGCCACAAATTTCTACTTTATGACGTGCCATATAAATCTCCTTTCTGCTTCTATCTTGTACAAACTTTCTTTCTTTTATTCAAACGTTCTAATTATTTTTTTCTCGCATAAACTAAAAATGAGCAGTCAAGACTGCTTATTTTGTTTGACACCAATTTGACAAAGAAATAAAAATAAGTTAAAATGAAGTTGTTCTTTCAAATTACATAGAGGTGAAATTGTGAAAATAGAACAAAGCAAATTATTTAAAATAGCAGGGTCTCTTTTCAGTATTTTATTACTAGCAATCGGTGGATTTTTTCTAAAAAATACGATAGATTCTAATAATCGTAAATTATTTGAAGAAAGCAACACCAATGTTGCTTATACGCCATTTAAAAGTACTGTTGTATTAGAATATCTACAAAAAGAGGCTGAGAATAAAATCGTTTATGATGGTCTTACCATGGATGAATTGATTGCTAAATTGAATCGTTCTTTAAAAGGAAAAGTGGCAGGAACAGGGGAGAAGTTCGCTACTAGATGCTTGGAACTTGGACTAGATCCATATATGGCTGTTGCCATTGTTCTTCATGAAACAGGGTGCAATGGAACCTGTAGTAAACTAGTGCAGAATTGTAACAATGTAGGTGGTATGAAAGGAAAACCAGGATGCAACGGAGGATCATACCGTGCATTTGATACATTGGACCAAGGAATTGATGCTTTTTTAAATAATTTATACAAAAATTATATTGCAAAGGGGCTTGTAACTCCAGAACAAATTGGTGTAAAATATGCAGCAAGTACCACTTGGGCAAGTAAAATTCATTATTACATGAATAAAATAAAAGCAGGATAAAAATCCTACTTTTTTCATATAATGAATTGGTGATATCTATGCGCTTATCAGACTTACAAAACAAAGACATTGTCAATATAGACGATGGAAAAAAAATTGGAAATATTATTGATGTTGTGATTGATAAAGAAGGAAATATGGAATCCTTAATTGTTCAAAAATCAAAGTTTATCACCAATATTTTTAGTAATAAAGACGAAATGGAAGTCAAATGGAAACAAATCGAAAAAATTGGCGAAGACGTTATTTTGGTGAGTATGGTGATTTATTAAAAACTATGTTATAATTGATTTAGGTGACTCATATGAAAATACTATTGTATACAGAATTTGCAAAATTAAATGGAAAGTCAGGCCTTGGAAAGGCGATTCAACATCAAAAAAAGGCATTAGAAGATAACAAAATAGAATATACAACCAACCCCAAATGCAAAGATTATGATATTATACATATTAACTTTTATGGACCAAAATCATATTATATGGCTAAAAAGGCCAAAAAACAAGGAAAAAAAGTAATTTATCATGCCCACTCAACAGAAGAAGATTTTCGCAATTCTTTCATATTCTCCAATCAACTTGCTCCTCTTTTTAAAAAATGGATTTGTAAATGCTACCGCCTAGGAGATCATATAGTAACACCTACAGAATATTCGAAAAAAATATTGGAAAGCTACCATCTCAATCGTCCCATCACTGCCATTTCTAATGGAATTGATATGACTTTTTTTGAGCGGAACGAAGAGCAAGGGAAACAATTTAGAAAACAATTTGGATACAAAGAAACCGATAAAGTAGTGATGGGTGTTGGATTATATTTAGAGCGAAAAGGAATTTTAACCTTTGTAGAACTTGCCAAAAGATTACCTCAATACCAATTTATTTGGTTTGGATATTCCCCTTTAACCTTTTCTCCACGAAAAGTCAAAAAAGCAGTTCACACACAATTAAACAATCTAGTATTTGCAGGCTATGTAGAGCCAAATATCTTGCGTGGTGCCTATAGTGGCGCAGATTTATATATTTTTCCAACTTTAGAAGAAACAGAAGGTATTCCTATTTTAGAAGCACTTACTGAAAAAATACCAGCTTTAATATCCGATATTCCCATATTCACATTTCTAGAAGATGGAAAACAAGTATACAAGGCTAAAACAATTGATGAATTTGAAGAAAAAACCATTGCCATTTTGGAAGGAAAACTCCCATCTTTGGTAGAAGAAGGCTATCAAATGGTAAAACCAAGAGAAATCAAACGAGCTGGGAAACAACTTGCAGATTTATATCATTATGTTTTAAAAGAAAAGTAAACGCTTTTCTTTTTTCTTGAATTCCATAGTTCCACTTGAAAATCAAGTCAAATTATAGTAAACTGATAATAAGAAAGTAGGGATAATATGCAAGAAAAAATCAATAAAATGATATGGTCACTTATTCCTATTTTATTAATAGGTGTCCTAATCTTCTATCAAAGTACCAAAAAGAAACAAACAGAGTATTCCCAAAATTTCTTTTATATGGATACTTATATTTATGTAAAATTGTATGATAACAATGAAAAGAAAATAAAACAAGCCTTCGAACAAATAGATAAAATCTATCAAGAATATCATCAACTTGCAGACCGTTATCAACCCTATGATGGAATGATAAATTTATATACCATTCATCACAATGATATGGAAGAAGAAACGCTAACACTAGATACACGACTCTATAAGATGATCGCATATGGAAAAGAATGGTATCAAAAAAGTAATGGAAAATTAGATATCAGTATCGGAAATATCACTGATATATGGAAACATGTAAGAGAAAACCAAACGGGTATTCCCACATTAGAAGAATTAAGACAGCAAAATACTGCTTCCATAGAAGATATCGTTTTACTTGAAAATAACCAAATTCAAAATAACCATGTGAATATCGATTTGGGTGCCATTGCGAAAGGATATGCAACAGAAATGGTAGGCGAATATTTAGAATCAATCGGTATGCAACATTATCTAATCAATGCAGGGGGCAATGTCAAAGTAGGCAATCCTAAAAACAAAGAACATTTTTCAATTGGAATTGAAGATCCAAATAGTAACACAGGAGAAGTTTGTAAAATTATTTATGGAAAAAATATCAGCGTTGTCACAAGTGGTGGTTATGAACGATATTATGAATATGAAGGAACAAAATACCATCATATTATTGATCCCAATACATTCATGCCCGTTCAGTATATGAAAAGTGTCACTGTCATTACCCAAGATAGCCGTTTGGGTGATGTACTATCCACTATTTTATTTTTAATGCCAATAGAAGAAGGACAAGCACTCGTAGCTTCTTTAGACATAGAGGCCATTTGGTATACCAATCAAAATGAAATAATTACTTCAGCAGGAATGCATATCTATGAACAAAAATGATATTCGATTGATTATAGGCATTTTGACCATTACCATTGTTACACTACTTTTATTTTCTACCATGCATCAAACTGTTCCCGCCACTGCGAACATATATTATGAAAATGAATTAATAAAAACCATTGATTTATCACAAAATGATCAAAAAGAATATACCATTGAGGGAAAAAACGGTTTGGTTATAATAGAAGTCAACCATGGAAAAATTAGAGTCAAAGAAGAAAATAGTCCTCTTCATATCTGTTCCAAACAAGGTTATATTAGTAAAAGTAGTGAAACTATTATTTGTTTACCCAATCGAATCGTGATAGAAATAGAAGCGAAAGGTACAGTCGATACTGTAGTTAGGTGAAATCATGGAATATAAAAAACTAACACGACTATCTATGTTTCTTGCAATTTCTATATTACTCAGTATTTTAGAAAGTATCTTCCCCATAATCAATGGAATGGTTCCTGGAATGAAACTAGGAATGGCCAATATCATTGTGGTAATAACATTATTTTTATATGGCAGAAAAGAAGCATTTTTGCTTGCAATTTTAAGAGTCTTTTTAATGGGAATATTGCGAACAGGGATATTTAGTATTACCTTTTTCTTTAGTCTTACAGGAGCCATTTTTAGTGTAGGAATGATGTCATTGGTTGTTCAAAGCAAACTTTCCATTATTGGAATAAGTATACTAGGGTCTATTTTTCATAGCATTGGACAATTTTTCGCAGCACAATTTCTCTTACATATGCCCAAAATAATCTATTATCTCCCATGGATGATATTATTCTCGTTAGTAACTGGAATGATTACAGGATATTTTTCCAAACAGGTTTTACATTATATCGCAAAAGGAGATTGTAAATAAAACCATAATTGGGTATAATAGAAACAGAATAGGAAGTGTAACAATGAAAAAAATAGTACAAATGACCATCCTTGTTTTATTCAGTATGGTATTATGTGGTTGTGAAAAAGTCGAAAAAGAAGGTATTTATCTAACAGGAACATATACTGGAATTGTTCCATATGAATCTTATGGAAAACAATATATAACAACTGCGACTATTTATGTAGGTAAATATGGCAATATAGAAAGCTGTTATATCGATTCTACCTATCAAACGGCAGAAGGTGTCATTACAACCAAAAAAGCGTTAAAGGATGATTATGCGATGAAAGAAACATCTGCTAACATTGGTTTGATTCCAGGTGGAGCAGAGTGGTATGAACAAGTTCAACAAATTGAGCAAAAAGTAATAGAAGAACAAAATTTAGATTGGGTAAAATGGTCTGATGAAAAGCAAACAAAATTAGATTTAGATGTCATTAGTGGGGTTACTATTACTTCAGATACCTATATCAAAGCAATCAGTGAAGCAATGATTCAAGCAAAAAAATAAGAAAAAGTTTAAATGGAAAAAGCACAGGATTGCTTTTTTTTCATTCCCAAATTTGCTATAATGAAATAGGTGAGAAGTATGACATATTTGTTTTATGGGACAGAATACTATTTAATCAAAAAAGAAATAGAAACCATTCTTGCAAAAGAAAAAATCCAAACGATGAATCAAAATACTTATGATTTAGAAAATAGTCAATTAAAAGACATTATCGAAGATGCTACTACCATTTCTTTATTTGGAGATAAAAAAGCTATCATCGTTGAAAATAGCTATATTTTTACAGGAACTACAAACAAAAAATTACCAGAACAAACTATAGAAATACTAATTTCCTATTTAAAACAACCCAATGAGGATACATTATTATTTTTTATTGTAAATAAAGATACAATTGATAAAAGAAAAAAACTTGTAACTGAAATGAAATTAAATGGAATAGTGAAAGAATTTGCACCTTTAGCCAACCAAACACAATATGTTATTTCTATGTTAAAACCATACCAAATAGAGGAAAAAGAAGCAACGTTTCTTATCCATCGTGTTGGTAACCAACTTTCCATTTTGGAGCAAGAAATTCAAAAATTAAAAACCTATAAAAATAAGGATTTGCAAATTACAAAACAAGATATTATAGATGTTACTTGTAAAACAGTAGATATCGATATTTTCACACTACTAGACAACATTGTAACTAAAAACAAAGAAAGAGCTCTAGAAAGCTATGCAGAAATGATAAAAATAGGGGAAGAACCCATCAAAATTATGATTTTGCTTGCCAATCAATTTCGAATTATGTATCAAGCAAAACAACTGATTAAAAAAGGATACTCAGAAAAAGACATTTCTTCTTCTTTGAATGTTCATCCTTATCGAATTAAACTTGCATTAGAAAAAAGTCGCTCCTTTCAGGAAGAGACGTTACTTAACTATTTAAAACAATTATCACATTTAGATTATGAAATTAAAAGTGGAAAAACAGATAAAAATATAGGATTGGAATTATTTATTTTAAGTCTCTAAATGCCCAGAAAAAAACAGATATTCAATCTGTTTTAAAATTCCATATTCATCAAATCATCATCATCCAAAGAGAAGGAATCTTCTTCTTTTTTAGTTAAAATCTCTTTTTTGCTTTCTGCTGGTTTCTTTTTAATATCCTTTAAAAAAGCGTCAAAGGAATCATCTAATTTATTTTCCTTTTCTAATTCTGTGGTTTCCCAAATCGATTTTTCTGGAATCACATCTTCCACATAATCAGCTACAAAAGACTGTTTCTGTTCCGATTTTGGTTGAGATTGTTCTTGTGCTATAGAAGTGTAATCGAGTGCTGATTTTAAATCATAAGAACCACTATCTTTACGATCATCATTTTCAAGTTCAATTAATTTCAACACTTCTTCAAAAGTAGTAAGTCCATTGGCTACTTTTTCAAGCCCATCTTCTAATAAAGTAGTTACATCTGCTCGATATACTAACTCTCGCAATTTTTCTTTTGGAAGATTACTGCTAATCGCATCCTTAATTTCTTGATTAACCAGTAGGACCTCTTGAATTGCAATACGACCTTTGTACCCATTTCCACATTCTTCGCATCCATCAGTTGTATATATCTCATCAATATCGCGATGCAATACCTTCTTAAATAAATCTTTTTCATATTGATTTGTTTTCTTTATTTGCCGACAATGTGGACATAAACGACGTGCTAATTTCTGTGAAATAATACCAGTTAAGGCACTTGCGAGTAAATATCGTTCTACTTCCATATCCAATAAACGTTCAATCGTATTCAGTGAACTATTGGTATGAATTGTAGATAATACGATATGTCCTGTAATAGAAGCACGAACCGCAATACGAGCTGTTTCAGTATCACGAATTTCTCCAATCATAATAACATTAGGGTCTTGACGCAAAATGGAACGCAATGCTGTTGCGAATGTAAGTCCAATTTCACTATTGGTTTGAACTTGGTTTACACCTTCAATATTCATTTCAATCGGATCTTCTACTGTAATAATATTGGTATCCTCACGATTCAAGCGCTGCAAAATCGAATATACTGTTGTCGATTTTCCAGAACCAGTTGCTCCTGTAACCAAAATAATTCCATTAGGCATAGAAATCATTTTTAATACTTTTTGATAATTTCTCTCACTAAACCCTAATGTCTCTAATCCACTAGAACTCATACTGTAATCTAAAATACGAATAACTATTTTTTCTCCATCCAAGGTAGGGAGACAAGAAACACGCAAATCTAAATTGACATCTTGCAAAGTGGCCTTAATCGCACCATCTTGTGGCAATCTCGTCTCTGTAATATTCATTCCAGAAATAATTTTTACACGTGTAATTAAATTTTTCTTAATAGTATTTGGTATTTCAGCGTAGTCAATTAAAGCCCCATCAATTCGAATACGAACCTTCATATACTTATCGAGTGGATCAAAGTGAATATCACTCGCACCTCGTTTACTGGCGTCGACTAAAATATCGTTTACAATTTCTACGACTGGCATTTTTTCAAAATCAAATTTTTTTAACATGGATTCACAACCCCTTTATATTCCTTTTTATTCAACTTAGGACTAGCATTTATCCTGAAACTATTATATAATAGATTTGTTATAAATACAATAAAAAGGAGTTAACTTATGAAAAAAAGTAAACAGGGATTTACCTTAACAGAAACTTTACTGGTTTCCACATTTGTCATTGGAACACTTGTATATTTATATGTCCAATTTTCAAATATCAAAAAAAATTATGATATGAGTTTTGAAAGAGATACTATCCCTGAACTTTATTATGTCCAAAATATCAATTCTTATTTATCTAAAACAGATATTAGTAATATTACAAATGCTTTAAGCACAAATGAATACATCGAAATTGAATCTTGTTCTTTTACCATTTCATCCGAAACATACTGTAGAAATTTAATGGAAATGGCCAATGTAAAAAAAGCCATTGTGGTTAAAGCAGACCTTACCAATTTGAAACAACAACTCCAAGAAACAATTGCCAATCCATTCAGTGAAAAAATGTATCAATACATTTTAAGCTTACCAAATTCCAATATTCAAAAACAACGATTGATTGTAGAATTTATAAATGGAACCGTTGCTTCGTTACAAATGTCATAGAAGAGGTGATAAAATGAAAAAAAAGAAAGGGTTTACCTTAATTGAAATTATTGTTACATTTAGTTTAATTTCTGTTGTAGTTATTTTATTATTTGAAATTATCATTTCCTTAAGAGAAGTATATATCAAAGGAGATTTTCAAACAACATTATTAAGTAAACAAGGAATTATTACTCAAAAAATAAACGCAGATTTAGAAACATTGAAACTCAAAAAAATAACAAGCTGTGGTGCTTTTTGTATCACATTCGAATATCAAACAGGGGATCGCTATAATCTATCATTGAATCTAGAAAAAAATCATATCCAATATCATGATTATACTTGGGAACTAAAAGATGGAAGCACGATTGGGCAAGTAGAAACTTCCATCTATCAGGACCAACTGATTCATACCACAGATATAGAAAATGCCATATTAAAAATTGATATTCCAATTCACCATAAACTATTGGAAAAAGACTACGGAATTCATATTATATATCAATATAATACAGCCATTACATCCATTCCAAACCGAATATCAAAACCTACTAACATTACAGAAGAGCAACATCAAAAATATAGTTTTTTTAGATAAGTAAAAGCCAAAAATCAAATAAAAGAAACATTAAAATACCCGCAATCGCACTATGTAAAAGACGTGCAGTAAAAAAAGGCAGGTATTTTATTTTGGTGTCACTGATAATACTTAATACTTGCATATGTACACTAAGTCCTCCAAAAGATAAAATCATGACAGTCAAAATACTTTTTATTTTTAAAGGAATGCTCAACATACTTACATATTTCAGCCCTTGTGTCATTTCAATAAAACCATTAAGTGTACTTTGATATAATACATTTAAGTTCAAATTGTGATCAATAATAGTTGTAAGAACCAAAAACATAGTCACTGTCCCTAAAATCAATAATAATGTTTGAATACTATTGGTAAGAGCTGTCGTAATCATTTGCCCAAATGTTTTTTGATTATGAATCCTTTTTTGATGCATGGCATCAATTGCCCGTTTCAAAGAAATCTTGCCACATTCCTTCTTACTCTTATAATAGCCTCGAAATAGAAAACCAATGATTATGTTGGTGACATAATGACAAATTAAAATCAGTAAGCCAACTTCCTTATTTTTTAAAAACAAAAGAGATACTGTCCCTAAAATAAAAAGGGGATTGGAAAAATGAGTAAATGTCAGTAATTTAGTTGCTTCTTCAGCATTTAACATTCCTTTTAAATAAAGTTCTCTTGTATATTTAGCATTACTTGGAAATCCAGAAACCAAACTCATGAAAAAAACAAAAGAAGCTGCACCATTCATACAAAATAACTTTGACATTAAGGGCCTAAAAAGTTCAGACAATAGCTCTACAAACCCATAATGAATTAAAATTTCGGATAATACAAAAAAGGGGAAAAGAGAAGGGAAGATATTAGTTTGCCAAATTTGAAAAGAAAATTGAACCGATTCCATAATGGTTTTCGACTCTGTTAATATTTCAAATGCAACAAACAATAAAAGGAATAAAATCAAAATACTAGTTCCTATTTTTTTCAAACCAAAACACTTCCTTACTTGTTAAATTATATGATATAATTTAACAGATAATCATAAAATAAAAAGAGAGGATAAATTTATGATCAAACAAATATTTCAAAAAATAAAACAAATAGTAAAAGAAAATAGAAAGTTTTTCATCCTATTTTTGGTTTTGTTAATCCTATTTACATATGAATTTCCTTATTATATTGAAACACCTGGAGGAACCATTGATATTTCTTCCCGAATTGAAGTAGAAAAAGGCTATTCTTCCACCGGTTCATTTCATTTGGCCTATGTATCAGAACGCAAAGCCACCATTCCCACCTTACTAATATCCCGATTTAAAAAAGATTGGGATATCATCAAACGAAGTGAAATGGTAATGGAAAATGAAGAGCTGAAAGATGTCTATTTTAGAGACCATCTGCAGTTAGAAGAGGCCAATCAAAATGCAATCCTTGTAGCGTATCAAAAAGCTTCAAAAACAGTCAATAAAATAAACAGTCATTTATACGTAACCTACATTGATCCGCTTGCTGAAACCGATTTAAAAGTAGGGGATGAAATTCTCCAAATAAATGGAATTACAATTACAGAAAAAACAGAACTACAAGCAATCATTGCATCTCATGAGACAGACACAATACTAGAATTTACAATCTTACGAAATCAAAAAGAAAAAAAAGCACAAGCCAAAATAATTGCTTATCAAGAAGCTAAGATGATTGGTCTTATGATAACCGAAAAACAAGAGTTAGAAACCGATCCTCAAATTACCTTTCATTTTAAGTCTTCCGAATCAGGGCCTTCTGGAGGATTGATGATGGCACTAGCTATATACAATCAATTAGTCAAAGAAGATATTACAAAAGGGAAAAAAATCGTTGGAACAGGAACGATTGATTCAGAAGGAAATGTGGGACAAATTGCTGGTGTTAAATATAAATTAAAAGGGGCAGAAAAAGCCAAAGCTGACATTTTCTTTGTCCCCAATGGAAAAAATTATGAAGAAGCAATTCAACTGAAAAATGATTTCGATTATGAAATTGAAATAGTAGGAGTTAATACTTTTGATGAAGCTCTAGAATATTTAAAAACCTATATCAACTAATAAAGTGAGACTACCATCTCACTTTATTTTGCTTCTTGATAAATCATTTTGTCAAAAGTATGCTCTGTTAAATCTTCTTTTTCTAATTCTTCAGTTGAAATTAAGAAAAAGTTATGCTGCAAGGTATGGATGGTTCCATTGTTTACAACAGGATCATCCCAAGTCAAATCCAAATGTTTCCATTCGCCATCAATATAAACGAGATTCCAGATATGTTTTTGACTAGCAATTTTATAATTTGGAATTCCCATTTTATCTAAAAATAAAGCCATCGCATCTGTATACCCACCACATACCGCCTTTCCTGTAAACAAAGGCCCATATGCAGTATTAGAATACGAAATGGTTTCTGTATTATTTTTGTAGTTTTCTGCATGTTCCTGGTCATATACTGTATGCTCAATAATATAGTCATGTACAACTTTTATTTTTTCTCTATTGGACATAGAATCTGTGATTAATTCATTATATAGTTCATTTA
The DNA here is from genome assembly GCA_910586425.1 of uncultured Bacilli bacterium. The sequence continues at coordinate 49,439 of CAJUHL010000001.1, read as the reverse complement.
TTTTAAGAGCGATTTGTTTTTTTTGTTCCTCTGTATACAATCGTTCAAATTGAATGTTTACACGTCCAAAAGAATTCATATCCACATAGATCCGATGATAAGAATTATAAGTTACAACAAAATTGTTAATATTGGACAATATGGTACTATTTTTAGTAATGGTTTTGACATCTTCCATACAATTAGGATATTTTTCCTCACAATAAAAGGTAACTTCACTCCAACCACCATCCAAAGCAGTATAAAACAAGTTTAAAATATCTTGAGAATTGTTGGGATAAAATTGTTCCGTTTTTTGGACGTACATCCAATCTTGAGGTCGCATATAAGTATTAGAATTTTGTATTTGTAATGAATCTTGATATATAAAATGAATCATTATAAATCGAATCATTGGGTTACGATAAGTATACAATAAGAAAATCATTCCCAATAGAAAGAATACTGTCAATAACTTTTTCATAAAACCACCTATAATAACTATATCATAAAATAAATTTTTCAAAACAAAAAAATGATATTTCTACCATTTTTATCAAAACTAAAGGCTAAATTATTGCATAGAATTCACTTTAATGGTTAAACGTGATTTATTACGTGCTACATAATTTGCAGTAACAACACCTGCTGCACATGCCTTATCAATTTTTTTAATAGCTACATGTAATGCTTCTTCTGCTGCAGCTTTATCTTTGGATGTAATTGCTTTTTCCACATTTTTAATGGCTGTTTTCATACTTGCTTTAAAGTCATTATTACTCACTTTTCTTTTGGCAATTGTCTTTACAGCTTTTTTCGCATTTTTCATATTTGGCATAATCTCACCTCCATGTCATCACTAATCTATTCTATTCTAACAAATTTTAGAAAAAAATGCAATAAAAACTTATATTTGGGAAAAATATAGTGAGGTGATGAGGATGAATCATGAAATTGATTTAAGTAAATATCAAATTAGAACAGATTTAACACTAGAAGCAGTTGAAAATGTAACAGATAAAACAGGCATTGAAGAAACTACCCATGAAGAGGAAAATATCAAAGTAACCAAAATTACTTTAGATCATGCCTCAGCAAAAACCATTCAAAAAAAAGAAGGAGATTATATTACTATTGAGTTCAAAGACATTAGTGATTATCAAAATCGTGAAAAAGTAAAAGAAATGTTTACAAAATATTTAAAAGAACTATTGGAAAAAGAGCATATTAGTAAAGACGCAAAATGCTTGATGGTAGGTCTTGGAAATCGGAAATCAACACCAGATGCTTTAGGGCCACTGACTATAGATCAAATTTTAGTCACCAACCACTTATTTCTTTTAGATACACCAGAAGAAGGCTTTCGACCCGTATGTGCGATTGCACCTGGTGTTATGGGAGAAACAGGAATGGAAACAAGTGACTTGATACAAAGTGTAATTGTCTCTACCAAGCCTGACTTTGTCATTGTAGTTGACGCACTTGCAAGCCAATCCATTACACGGATTAACAAAACCATCCAAATGAGTAATACAGGTATTCATCCAGGAAGTGGAATTGGAAACAGTCGCAAAGAAATTAGCAAAGAAATATTAGGAATTCCGGTGATTGCCGTTGGCGTTCCAACTGTAGTAGATGCAGTTACAGTGGTAAGTGATACTTTTCAATTTTTACATAAATTTTATGCCTTTCAAAAAGATTTTGCCCATAATCCAATGCAAAAAATGATACATGGACAAATGAATTATTTAAAACAAAACATCTCTATCAAAGAAGAAGAAAAAAAAGAATTATTTGGAATTCTTGGTAATTTTAATGAAGAAGAAACAAAAATACTGATTAATGAAGTATTAACGCCAATTGGTTATAACTTAATGGTGACACCCAAAGAAGTCGATTTTGTAATGCAAAATTTAAGTGATGTACTAGGAAATGGAATCAATTTAGCGCTTCATGAAAAAGTAACTCATTTATAAAAGAAGGATTTGGCCTTCTTTTATTTGGTATATACTAATATAGAAGAAATATACATTCCAATCATTGCAATTAATAATATAATCGCAACAATTCTTTTTCCATTTATTTTCTTTTTTTTCTTTTGCATTCAGCTCACCTCAACAGTATCATTATACAATAATTATGAAAAAAAAGGAATATTCTAATTTTTATTTCATATGTTTCATTAGAGGTGAGCATATGAGCGAAGCAATGGACAAGCTAAAAGCGAAAACAAAGACAAACAAACAAATGATACTATTTTTGAGTGGAATTTCTTTAATTGGACTTCTCTTTGGTTCTATTTTTATTACTGTAATATCCAAACAAGACCAAAGCTTAATTCAATCTTATATGGAACGTTTTGTAAATACTGTACAAAATGGAAAATTAAACTATGCTAACGCAATTCTAAATACACTGGTTTCTAATTTTAGTTTTACTTCTATTATTTGGTTACTTGGCATTTCCATTATTGGAATTCCTATTATTTTATTCATGTACTTCACAAAATCATTTATGATTGGCTTTTCAATCGCATCTTTTATTCTAAAATATAAAGCAAAGGGTGTATTATATGCAATTGTATATATTTTCCCACATCACTTAATCAACCTAATTGTATTTACCTTATTATTGATTTATTCTCTCAAATTTTCTTACTACTTACTAAATTCTATCCTAAAAAAGAAAACCATCCATTTCAAAACTTTAATGAACCCTTATTTAAGTGTTCTTGTAATAGTAATGGTTACATTATTGATTACAAGTCTATATGAAACATTTGCAGTTCCTTATTTTTTAAAACAATTGCTTCATGTCGTAAAATAAAACAGATACCCTCTGTTTTTTTATGTTAATGCATGCTATAATAAAAAAAGAAATTGAGGGACGTTTATGAAAAAAGTAGTCATTGGAATGAGTGGGGGAGTTGATAGTAGTGTCGCTGCCATTCGATTAAAAGAACAAGGATATGAAGTCATCGGTCTATTTATGCGCAATTGGGATAGCAGTATTAATAATGATATTTTAGGAAATCCAACACTTCAAAATAATATTTGTCCACAAGAACAAGATTATAATGATGCGTTAGCAGTTTGTGAAAAATTAAATATTCCCTTACATCGTGTTGATTTTGTAAAAGAGTATTGGGATTATGTTTTTACCTATTTTTTAGAAGAATTAAAAAAGGGTAGAACCCCAAATCCTGATATTATGTGTAATAAATATATTAAATTTGATATGTTTGTAAAGGAAGCTATAAAAATAGGTGCAGATTATATCGCAACAGGACATTATGCCAGAATAAAAGAAGGAAAGCTATTAAGAGGCATAGATTCTAACAAAGATCAAACCTATTTTTTATCACAACTTTCTCAAAAACAATTATCAAATGTCCTATTTCCAATCGGAGATTTAAAAAAAGAAAAAGTTCGTGAAATTGCCCAAGAATATCAGCTAATTACAGCCCATAAAAAAGATTCTACAGGAATTTGTTTTATTGGAGAACGAAATTTTACCAATTTTTTAAAAAACTATCTTCCCAATACACCTGGCAAAATTATTAATATTGAAACCAATATAGAGGTAGGAGAGCATATTGGATTGATGTATTATACCATTGGACAAAGAAGGGGGCTCAATCTAGGGGGAAATGAAAATCGTTTCTTTGTAGTTGGTAAAGATTTGCCTCAAAACATCCTTTATGTCGCACTAAAGGAAGATAATCCCTATCTATTAAGTGATTCTTGTATTGTTGAAATGGTGAATTGGATAGGAAGTGTAAAACCTGACTATTGTAGTGCAAAGTTCAGATATCGCCAAAAAGACCATGAGGTTGGTTTGACTTTTTTAGAAAACAATGAGATTTTAGTATCATATCCCCAACAAGTTAAGGCAGTTACACCTGGTCAAGCTTGTGTATTTTATTTAGAAGAAGAATGTCTTGGTGGTGGGATTATCAAAGAAGTGCGAAAAAACAACCAAAAACTTTGGTATTTATAGGTATACTTTTGCTTTACACTTGACATTGAAGATTAAAATGACTAAAATGATAGTAGGAGGTTTTATGATATATGGAATTATTAAACGAAATATTACATGAACTAGGTATATCAAAAGTAAAACTCGCTAAATTTTTAGGGGTATCCAGACAAATGATTTATAATTATCTGGAATTGGATGACATTAATAAATGGCCAAAAGATAAAAAAGTACTTTTATTAAATTTATTAGGAATTAAATCAGCAGATGAATTAAATACAATTAAAGTAGATACCGATTATATTTTAAGCGTAGAATCACGCATTAATTCTTTGTTTGAAAACACCATGAAAGTAGAAGCTACAACAGATGCATCAACCATTTACAATGGTCTTGGAAAGAAACAAAAGGAATTACTATCTAATATTATTGGATTATTAAAGGAAAATTTAGAAGATGATACAGAGAGTAGCGGAGATACCTATTATGCTTATTTGTATTTATATCATTTTATTCAGGCAATGGAAACTTCAAAAGAATTAAAATACATATTAGGCTATGTTGCAAAATCAACTGGCTTTATTAAACCACTGGAATATGTGTTTGATGAAGAAGAACAATTCATGTTTGAAAGTATAATGTTTTCCGCAATGACATTATACAATGGTGGTGGCGTTTCCAAACAAAAAATCGCAGAATCACATCGCCGTTTCATTAACCAAATTGAACATAAAATGGAAGAAAAAATGAGTCGTACAATGGAATTAAATACCATTAAGGTACAAGCGTTAAAGGAACTTGGATATACAGAAATTAGTGAATCCAATGCTGCAGAAGTATTTGAAAAAATTGCAGAAATTCAATCTAGAAAAGTTGCTTAAATACAAACGAATTTGTTTGTATTTTTTTATTTAAGTCACAACAACATTTTTCTTTTTATTTCGACTCCCCTTTTCAAAAAAAAACAGAAAAGAGTAGAAGAGTAGTGCTATTAAAATTAGTCCATTACTTAATACTACTATTCATAACTTAAAATGGAACCATTCAAATTAAGCTCAAACTGAAGCAAATACATACTACATAATACATTAAAAATAGTTCATAATACAAATGGTTTAAATTTTATATTCCTGGTACAAAGTTCAAAACTCTGTTAGAATTATTTATTGTCTATATAGTTGATTAGTATAATAATGATCCGTTTTCTTATAAATACCTTCAAACACACTCCTTTTTACAACTTTCTATAATCTATATTATGTTAACTAATAAATTATTCTTCTTTTATTTCCTTCAGGTATTGATAGATTTTCTTTCTAGAAATAATCCTATATAAATGATTATTTAATAAATCAAACGGTCTTTCTACTGAACATCTAGGTTGCTCATTTTGTGCTAATAATTCTTTAATATCGGCATATACCTTATCAATTTCTTCTGTTAAATCTATATCTTTAATTCGATATAAACAACCATAACCTTGAATTTGTTTTAAACGATATGTAGATTCATACAATGTGCAAAAATTTTCATATGTTAATATATTATCTTTTTCATCCGTTTCTTTAGTCATATACTTAAATAATTCTGCATAATCATTATTATTAAACTTTTCACACATACAACTGTATCCTAATTCTAAATTATCAATTGATTTTTTTGATATTTCTAAACCGTTATAACATAAATACCATAACTTTTGAATTAATATTTCAAATTCAGAGAAGTATCTCTCTACCCTACTTCCTCTATAATCAAAAGAATAAGAATTCAAAATTTCTTTTTTACTAATATCTAAATTATTAAAAACAAACGCACAATGATAATGTGGATGATAATCATTTGCATTAAACGTTATTTCTAACGAACGAACAGCTCCTTTATAACCAAATCTACTAAAATCGATACCACAACGATAATTATTACGTACAATTCGCATAAATAAACGAAAAGCATTTTTCATTTTAACCAATGTTGATTTTAATTCCTCACCACAAACATTTGGGATTGTAAATGTAATATGATAAAGATTATCCGCAAATGGTTCCAATTCTGGTATATATCGGCTCATTCTTGTTGCTTGTTTTACTTTTTTACAATTATTACAAAATCGGTCATGACACAAACTAGTACTTACATAATCTTTTATCTCATTCCTATCATAAACATCCATAGACCAATACCTATTACATTTGTATAATGCACTGATTCGATTGTCTGATATATTATTTTTTTTACAATATTTTTTGTAGTACTCAATTATGGTCTTATTATAAACCGAATTATTGTGAACTTTTAATATATATTCATTCTCTATCAAAAAGCTATTAAGCTTTTCATCAGTCAAAATAAAACCACCTTTCTATTCCAAAAAGTGACAATTTTGACAAACTCTATAAACCCTTGAAAAATAAGGGTGTGTCCACTTATTTCTAATATATCAAGTATATATACTCCGAGTATGTGGTAAACTCCGGTGGATTGTAATTCCATTATAGATTTTTGTCAATTTTTTGTCAATACTTTTTGAAAAAAATTTTATTTTTGAAAAAATTTACTAGAATTATCAGACGCAAACGTTCCGCCAGTGCGGGAACGTTTCGCTTTATTCTCTGCACTATTTTTTTGATTTCTCTTTCGAGAATTTCGAGCCGAATTTCTTTCAAAATATTCTAAATATTCTTTAATTTGTTCGGCGGATAATTTTAAACTTTTATATTGTCCTCTATTCAACAATGGTTTATCATCATTTAATACAGACATATATTTATCATCATAGTGTTTATGTACTTTTTTTGCATTATATAATTTAAAACGTATTTTAATATCATGTTGCCTTTTCACATTTCTATCCCGGGTAGCGATAAACTCATAATCTGTAAGCTCATAACAATTACGAATTACGATCAACTTAAAACCAGTAAATGGTATTTTAAATGTTGTAAACAAACGATTATAAAGTGACATTATATTTTTTTCATACACAACAAGTCTATTTGGATGTTGTGTTGCAAATACAACGTTTCGGATTCCAAAATGCCGATGTAACTGTAGCCATGTTCCAATTCCGCGGGGAAAATCCTTAAAATCTTGTGAATCATCCTTAACCTGGGGCTCGTCAATCGCAATAAAGGCTCCATATAAAAACGAATAACTATTATCTAAATCATCAATAAATACAATATTTGAATATATTTTTTTCTTTATATCTAAACAAAGTGGATAATTTGTATATATATTATTTATCCACTCATCCTTTTTAAAAATCTTTCTTATTTTTCTTCTTAAAAAACTATTTGTTTTTTTATAATGCTTTAATGCCATATAAGTTAAATATTCTGTTTTACCTGCACCAGGCAGACCAACGTTGCATTGAAGTGCCATTATTAAAACAACCTATTTAAAAATGTAATTGTAACAAATTTTAAAACTTTAAAAAATAGATACAAACAGAATATATAAATAGCATTTATTAAAATATAGCCTACTAGAAGGCCGTCAGAGGTTAAATTAGTCAAAGTTGGTAGTTGGGTACTAATAAATTCATAAAACGTGTCATATGGCACAAAAATGGGTATTCCAAAGATATTCATATTTTACTACCCAACTTTATAAAAAGAATGATTGGACTAAATAAAACGATAATACATACTATTATTAATAGCAGACATACGAAAGCATAAATAAATTCATATTGCCTGGGTATATCACTACCTACGATTTCAACTGCCATATTCCAAAAATTTATATTCATAAAATCAACTCCTATTCTTTACGATTATGTCTTACTCGTTCATTAGAGTGTCTTCCACCCAAAGAACGGTCTCTTTTTTTCATTGCATCTTGTACTCGTTCGTTTCTTCTTACAAATCTACCTATATTTTCTTCCTCTTCTACCTCACTTTTAACCATACCAAATAATTTATTTACAATAAAACATACTAAAAACACAACTAACAATAATTTTCCAAACGTAATTCCATGTTCTTTATCTATTACAAATTGGTTGATTAAAAAATCTAAAAAAGACCCAAACATTGAAAAAATAAATTCAAATAATTTAAGTAGCATTAACTACCACCTCCATGGTATGCTTTCCAAAACCAAAAACCAATAAAAAGTGGGATGAATGAAAGCAATATACCTCTAAATGGATTTGGAATTAAATTAACTAATATATCTAAAAAATCAAATATATGCACCGCAAAATCAAAAACGCTAATTATACCTTTTACTGCATAATCAAAAATTTTAGTTATATCACCAAATATATTTAAAATCATGAATTCCATCCTCCCATTTTTAAAAATAGAAATATTAACAATAATATAAACATTACCACAAATAAATTTTGCACTATGATAGGTAACTTTGAAAAAAAGACATCAAAAATTTGATTAAAATACCCAATATTTATCTTTAAATTATCAAAAAAACTTGTTATCTGTGAAAAAAATGATTTGTCATAGACAAAACCTATTAAATCATTTATTTCATCCAACGTTTTATCCTCACTTATTGAAATAGAATATTTTCCTAAAACAACACTGTAGATACTATCTGTTATTACTTGATTGTTCCTCAAAATTCGAAAATATACGATCTGATTTTCTGTAAAATTTAATATATTCTCTTCTTTCGTTATTATTCTATTCCAATTCACCAAATCGACAGAATACAAAAATACATCAGAAGCCTCGAAATCTTTTAACATAATCTTTAAAACTTGCACTTTTGTCAAATTGTTATAATATGTCTCAAATGAAATGGAAGGATAGCTCTCAATAAAGTTTAGATTTATTGTTTTTTTATAAATCTCCTCTGCATAAATTACTCCATCCTTATCCGCAAATGGTTTACTAATCATAATTGTCAAACTTGTATTATATTCTGCATATCTTATATTTATCTTATCTGAATCACATGGTTCTGTTTGCCAATCTCCTCCACCAAATTTATACTTACAAATATACTCATCATTTACATTTTTATATTGATACGCAACACTATTTGGAATATTATTTTGATTATAACCCGTTATATATATGTATGGTTTTTCTAAATCTGAATTTATATTTTGGAGGTCTATTGTTGTATAATCTACTACGTTATTTTCATTATCATATATATATGCAGTTATAATAGAATCATCATTTACGTTTTCAATTTTATATTCAGTTAATGCACTGCCACTTCCTATATATTTTTTCACACCATCTTTTAAATTATAATAAACTGAATAGTATTCATCCGACATATTTTTATATAGCAATTTAATATTATACAATTTTCTCAAATGACTAACATATTCTAAATCATTAATTTCAACATTATAATCAATACTAGGTACAAGCTTTATCACATTATCAAAATAAAAAGAAGACGATGTGACGTATTCACCTGTTTGCCTATCTCGAATACGCACAAATATTGTTCCATCTTTTGTCACCTGTTTTAAAAAATAATTATTCGTTATTTCTATCCACTTGTTTGTATCGTATAATGAATATTCATAAATAAATTTACTGGTATCAAATATTGAAAACTCAATATTGATATAAGTACTATTTCCAACGTCATTTTGACCATAGTTTATGGTTGGTTTTAATACTGTTCTTTCTATTACAACCGTTTTTTCGTCATTAGTCCGAAATTCGATATCTGTATATAGAATTTCTTTGTAATTGACTGGATTATTATTATTGTTGTAGCCATTCCATTTATTCTCATATGCTTCATATCCACTTGAACAACCTAAACCGTTATATGTATTGGTATTTGTACAATAATATATCGAATATCTATCCATGCCAGGATATGCATAATGATTTTTTTCTGTCACACTATTTGTTGTCAATTTGAAGTATTGAACTGTATTTTTATAATACATTATATATATCTCTTTTTCGCTACGTTTATCAATAACCAATTGACTATAATTTTCGTCTTTTAACACTGGTATTTCTATTTGCGTTCCATCTGTTAATGTCATCATTTTTATTTCTTTATATTCCAACTCAACATATGCCGCTTTTACTTTTTCTATTAAATTAGGAAATACAAATATAAAAATACTTAATATCACACATAACAACAACCTCTTCATACTTATTAACTCCCAAAAAATGCATTAAAAGAATTCTTATCTTCTACATCTTCTTTATAAAATTTTTCGATTGTTTTTATTGGATTCAGTTTATCTTTAAGTTTAATAATCAATATGATACCAAGCACAAAGATTATATTAATTGTTATAGAAATACCTAATAAAAAATTAATCATTTTATCACTCCTATTCATAAATTGTTGGATAAAGCGGTTTCATTACACCGTCTATCATTTTTAATTGTCTATATGCTTTAAAAAGCATATATTCATTATCATAGTATCTATTTCTTTTAATGTATTTATCTCCTAATTTTATTAACACAGGCAAAACAAAATTTGTTTCACGATTAGCTTGTTTTACTAATGCCATTCAATCACCATCCTCTACTGAACGCGCTATCGCTTGTCTGAATGCTCAAAAATCGTGCGCGAACGCACACTCTCTTCGAGCATTTTAATTTTTTATCTAAAAGTCAAGTATCACACTTATTCATAATTCTTGTTTCATATTATTTCAATCTTCTATTCGCTCTACTTAATTTCTTAAAATACTTCGCATGACTTAATAACTTGCCACATTTGGGACAATAATGAAATTTTACGAAATCGTTCTTATATGCAATGTATAATTCTTTTGCACTATCTTCTATTCGTGGAAATTTGTTAAAACCATAACCTAATATATGATTGCATTTTCTTATTCTTAAAAAATAAATTATGACCATATTTAAATTCACAATTAATAAAAATATAATTATACTTATCATTTAAACACCAACTTCATTATTCTCCTTAAAGTTCCAAATACTATACTATAAACAATATATCTAAATATTCTTCTTATAATCTTAATCATATACCATCTCTTTTCTAATAAAAAAACTAAAAGCTTTGTATGGGATATACATATTTGTGCTTTTAGTTTCCTTTCTTTATATTCTGATTAATGAACGACCAATTCTAAATGCTGCATAGATTAATGCTAATACTACAAATGTTGCTAACATTGGTGTTTTCATTACAAAATCTGCTAATGTCGTAATTTGGGTCATAATCCATGTAAATACTTTTGAACCAATTTCTAAAAATGACTCTATTGTTGCCGCCGCTTGGGTTCCTTCTGTCATTCTCACACTCTCCTTCCCTCTTTATTCTTTTATATAAAAGTAGTTTCCTACTCTTATAACACTTTAATTTTCTAGTGACTCACAATTTCTTTTATAAATCTCATAATTTATACATTGTTGACTTGAATCACTAATTGGATAAAATATATTACTTGAAACAACATACATAGCTATTAGCTCATGTTCGTATTGATTAATGTAGCCTATCCGATATTCAGGAGGCGGATATTTTACATATTTCGTAATATATTCATTTTTCTTATTCAGCCAACAACACAACACCATCGGCATTTACCAAATCGGTAACGTGCATTGTTGCTGTACCGTTAAATCCAGGGCGGTACAAGAACTTTGCTTGCATTGGTCTGTTTTCGGGAACTAATTTCTCAAATACTTCCTTATTGTCATACCAATCATCAATAATCATTGGCCCCTTTGAATATGCTGTTTCTTTTTGTGGTACTGCATATCTTACAAGTGTCTTTCCACTTTTTGTACTTACACAGTTAATCACCATTAATTGAATTTCCTCTTTCATTTCCGTTCTCCTTTCCTACAACATTTCTGTTGTAATTAAATTTTACAACACATGTGTTCATTTGTCAACTAATGTGTTGTAAAAAATGATAGATTATAGTTGAGGGAAAAAAATGATTTACACAGAAAGATTACAATGGATAAGAGATTGCAAAAATATAACACAAAAAGAAATGGCAATAATGTTAAATATTAAGCAACAACAATATGCTAGATACGAAAAAGGCATAAATGTCATGCCAATAACATATCTTCCAAAAATATGTACGTATCTAAACATTTCGGCTGATTATATAATAGGTCTCACAGATGAAATGAAATCATATAAAAAAAAATAAACTGCATGAACAGTTTATTTAATCTAGAAAGGAGTACATTTTATGAAACAATTCAAACTTGAAATTAAAAACCTTTTAGTAATTCCACTTACCTTATTTTCATTATTTTTAATTTTCAATATTTTATCATTTCTAATAAAACTTTTTCGTTAGCCTTTCAAATATAGATTTTCTTCTAACTACGAAATTAGAAAGAAGGGATTCATATGAATAAAATTTTTAAAAAAGATTTTATTTATATTATTTTTATGATTATTTTATTAATAATCATAACATAGTAATTTAGAAAAACTTATATTCTAATTTACTCTCCTTCCCCTTTTATTCTGTCGTAGTTAGAACAAGATCTACATTTATAATTTGACTAGTAACATTTTTTATGTTACTATGTATACAGATGAACGAAAGTTCATATAATATTTTTGAGATACACTCGATATTCCAGTATTAAGTGTTTCTCTGTTTTATACTTCAAAACACCGTTTCAATGATGATTCGGTGTCTTTTTTTTGGTTAATCCTTATTTCTAAGTACTAGAACTGTATAAAATACAATAGTTATAAATATAACTACAAATTCCATCAGAATTTATCCTTTCTACAATTTTTAAAATCATAGAAACCACCTCTTTTCTACTGCCATAAGCAGATAGAACAGAGTAAAACACCTAACTATCTCATGTATCTCTTCTTAACTATATCACCTATTTTTTTCTTTTGCAACTAAAAAATGACTCACTGGTCATTTTCCTCCTCGTTTTTATAATATAATTTTAAAGATTTCGTCACATAATTACAAATAATAAATGTACTATATAAAAGCATTAATAAGAATGGTAAAAATAGGCAAACACTAAATGTAACAACTTCATTAACTACCAGAAAAGAACATACCAATAACAAGACAAAATAAATTTCAACTAGATAAACTTGTAAATTTTCTTTTTTCATTTTCAAATCATCCCTTTCATTCAATTTCATTTTCTTGTTTTCTTCGCATTCGCTTGCCGAAAACGTTGGCACTTTCTAATAAGAATTTATCTCTTATCTTTTTTTCTCTATATTTAAATTCTTTTTTATTCCAATTGCTTCATTTTTTCAGGTACTAGATCACATGAATACAAAATGTTAGCCAAAGGAATGCCTTGCAACGTAGGTCGAAAAAACGAATTAGTGCTAGTAATTTATTTCACGTTTATTGCAATTCATTCCCTTTTTTGTTCCTTTCGCTTTGCTTAAAAAAGCTAGAAAGGAAATATATATGAAGGAAAAATACATAGTAATTACATCTACACACAACCCATACTATTATATAAAAAATACAATAACAGATAAAATCGTATATATATGTGAAACTTACGAAAGTGCAAAATGGTTTGCAACTAAATTAAATAAAAGAAATAAACTAAAAGAAAATAAATAATTTTTCTTTTATTATTTTTTCTTTTTTTAACAACGATATTATAACAAAAAAGTCCATTAGAATTGCAATAACTTTCGCGACATAAAATATGTCAATTTATTATGTTTTTTCTATCGAAGTGGGAAAAGGCATTTTTCACATATACAGTTTATCATGTGATCTCCTAAAAAAATGAATTTTCTCGGCATAAACGAATTTAAATTGTTAATACTAAGAATGAAATAAATTCTTAATCTTACGTGCCAAAAAATGAAATTGATTATAACTTACCTACTTTATTTTAAACTTAATATTCTTCCAAAGTCTATATTATGTTAACTAATGTGTATTTTATCTATAATTGATACTTTTAAATTTCATTTTACTAATTGTAACATTTGTTAAATCTATAATGCACTGTGTTTTACTACTATGCACAATAATATTATCACAGGTTTCATCTTTGCAAGTATAATCAGCAACTATTGCTTTTTGATTATCTAAATATTCTAAAATTAATGTTTGCTCTGAATTGATAATATAATTTGTTCGCTGAAAATTACCACCAAATATATATCCTACAAAAGGAATAAAATTAACAATCACTATATAAACTAAAACAATTATGAATATATTCCAAATAAAACCTTTATTTATAGTTTCTATTATTTTAATCGCATATGTGGAAGAAATATTGTTATAAACTGAAAACTGAGAAAGAAATAAAAATATAATAATTAATCCAATTTGCCATAGTTTTATTTCTTGATAAATTATAATATCTAAATTTATCGCCAAAAAAACTAGATAAACCACTTCCATAATTTTTATATCTTGTGTTTTCTTATTTCTTGGATCTTTATAAATACAGGCAAAAATTATGAATGCCAATAAACACAATAAAATATAAACAAATATACTCCAAATATAATTACCTGTATTTTGTAGTAAATTTAAATTTAAATTTTTCTTAACATAATTTCCCATTTGAAAGAAATCTCTAATTAATATAAAACTATAAATAAATAAACTAGAGGAGATAATAGATATAATAATACCTATATAATTAATATTTTCTATATATTCTTTGTTTCTTCTGCTTTTCATAATTCCCTACCCTTCTTTTCTATCTTTCTAAATGCGAATAAAAATATTTTAAATCTATATACATTTTATCAATTTGTTCATGCGACAAAATAATATCTCGTGAGTGAATATCCGCAATTAAATTAGATATTAAATCTTTATTATTAATGACTGTTACTTTTGGTTGGTTTTCTTCTTGTATAATAACTTTTTGTAATTTGGCATCATCTCCAAAAACAATATAAGAATGAAAATAACTCAAATCACGTTCTAAATTATGTGCCATAAATTCTATGTGATACTGATTTTGTAAAATGGGATTATCAAAGTGATATTTATAATGATGAGAAAACCACTCTGTCCAAATTCTACCAGTATCTGTTCCATAAATATACCCTTTAAAATTTTTACTTTCAATTACATAAATGCCAACACAAGTAATTAAAATAATATCTACTTCAGTTGCTTTTTCGTCTTTTGTTAAAATTACGTTTTGAATAATTTTATGATAAATATCAATTTCTTTTTTAATATGATTCACAATAATTTGTTCACCAATTTTTCCTTTTTCGAAATTACTCATTTTGGAATAGAATATTTGATGAACTAATTTATAATGATTTGGTTTTACCATGTAATTTTTAGTTATTTGCATTCAGCGCTTCCCTTCTCTATTACAGCAAACAACATACTTCATAAAATGATTATAGCATATTACTCTTTTTTTTGACAAATTTTAACAATTTTTAATTTGCATAGAAAAAACAAAAAAGATAATACTATTATTGGGTGATAAAAATGAAAAAGAATAATGCAAAACAATCTAAGAATACACAATTAACAAACAAAAATAACAATAATGTTACTAACAAAAGTAATAACAATGTTACAAATTGTAATTGTAAAGATGTTTCAAACAAGAATTCTAACAACGTAACTGATAGTATCGGTTTCGATGATGAAGAATCTCACTCGTTTCGTTTAGACGAAAACGATGAACATTCATTTGAGCTTAGATAAATAGTTTTAAACCCAAAGAAAAGAGACGATTTTAGTCTCTTTTTATTGAAAGATAAAATGATTCAGTAATATAAATAAAAAACCAATTATAAAATAAAATACTGTAATTTTTTTACATTTATATTTCCAAGCAGTTGGTAATAACTCAAATAAAGAAATGTGCAACATAATTCCTGCAATCAAAGCAAACAAATACCCCATAAGACGATCGGTAATGAATGGCTTTAAAAATAAATAAGTAATAATAGCGCCAAATAATTCAGATAATCCAGAAATAAATGTATACCATAAAGCCTTTCTCTTACTTCCTGTTGCATAATAAATTGGAATTGATATGCTAATGCCCTCTGGAATATTATGAAGCGCTATTGCGAAAGTTAAAGCAATTCCAAGATGGATATCTGTATTACCTGCCATAAAGGTTGCCATACCTTCTGGAATATTGTGTAGAATAATTGCCAACATAGAAATAATCCCCACACGATATAACCCATTCTCTCCTACTCCATCTGGTAAATATTTATCAATCAAAAAGGAAAAGATAACCCCAATATTCATACAAATAAGTATAATGATAATACATGGAAATAATTGAAATTCTTCTGATAACATACCATATGATTCAGGAAGCAAATCGGTAAACGATACTGTAAGCATAACTGCTGATGCGAAACTTAAAGAACCAATAATTACTTTCTTTGTTCTCTTTGGAAGAAAGATAAAAAGACATCCAATCATTGTCGATAATCCTGCAATGGTAGTTAAAAGAAATGCATATAGAACTTGTTTGTCCATACGTTTCACCCAATACAAGTATATGTGAATCATTATCTATAAATGATAGTTTACCTTTTATATAACTTCATTCACTTCACCTAATAATAAACACCTTCCGTTAACGCTTGAACATTGTTAAATATACTAGTCCCTTCGCTTCCATTTTCAGTATGAATAATAATTGTTTTGTTAAGCTTATATATTCATTCAATTTTTCATTGCACTCAAATCTGCAATAATTCCTAAATTTTGATCCAATTTGAAATTACAAAATCTAGTTATAAGTATGTACTTCATTTTAATATCATCCAAGATGACATAGATCTAAAACCCTGAACGCGCTATCGCTTGTCTGAATGCTGTTTTAATACCATTCAAGATGACATAGATCTAAACTACTATAAAGCCATTATCTTATAAGTAAATGTTTTAATACCATTCAAGATGACATATATCTAAAACATGCCGTGGTGTGTAAGATATGGAACATCAGTTTTAATACCATTCAAGATGACATAGATCTAAAACTCTCTCATCATTACTACGAAATTTGGACCTAGTTTTAATACCATTCAAGATGACATAGATCTAAAACGTGCCAATATTGAAAGATGAAAATTATAGTCGTTTTAATACCATTCAAGATGACATAGATCTAAAACTTATCATCAATTCTAATAGCTGTATCCTCTGTTTTAATACCATTCAAGATGACATAGATCTAAAACCTCAAATGCGGCTTTAAGCCTATCATAGACAATAGAGAATGTCTACACTTCATCTGTAAATGGAAATCTGTATCATCTGTAATTATTATATCACAAATTCATCCATATTTTCATCAATTAACAACTTCTTTTCATAATCAAGTTTAATACCATAAGCTTGAGAATCAATCAAAAATATTTTGACTTCATTATAAATAGAATACTTATATAATTCTACTAGTTCTTCCTTTGTTAAATATTGTTTTAAATTGACAAAAACAAGTAAATCATTATTCTCTAATAACTTGCTAATTTCTATCAGTAAAAGCAAATTATCAATTAACTTATTTTTAGAAAAAATCCTAACCTTGAGTAATTTGATAAAAGATTCCATATTTAATTCATCCTCAAAAGATAATGGTAAATCTATTTTTCCTAAAATTTCCAAAAAACATTTACAAATTTTCTGAAACTCCTTATTGATATTTTCCTTCTCTTTACTTTCAATACTACCCAAAATTTGTTTCATAACATAATTGTTCATTTTGGTAGAATCAAACGAAAAGACAAAATAATTAGCTATAACCTTAAATGTAATATGGCTACACTCTGTCCCATCATTCTCTAAAAAACGAATATTTTCAACAAACGAACCATTCTCCAATTGAATGAGATCATTTACCAAATAATAAAAGTAATCCTTATTTTCTATCTCTAGTACAGCTACACTTCCATTTTCAAATGAAATCGCATTGTCAAAATAGCTGATATCCAATTTCATAATATAATCAACTTATCCTCACTATTTATAATCTTTGTATTAGATTCCCCTATTACATATTCTATATTGGCATATTGCTTTTCTGTAATCGTTAGCAATTGAATTACCCCCTTTTTAGGTGCACTCTTTCTTATGCGACTACACAATAAACTTGCTTGTTGAGAATTTAAAACAATCTTAGAATATACGGACTCTTGCATCATAATAAATCCCTCATGAATCAAAAACTTACGAAACAATAGATAATTCCTTTTATCTTTCGCATATACATTTGGTAAATCAAAAAATACAATTGTTCGCATAATTCTATCCCTCATAAATAAACCCTTCATATTCCTTTTTCTCCATTAAAACATCAACAACATTCTTAACATACAATTTTAATATATCCTTTAATGTATATTGCTTCCCTTTATATGGAAATGTATGATTCAATAAGTTTACAATGTCCATTTTATATTCCTGATCAAACACCCTATCTTGATTATAAAAAACAAAAGAATCAATAATAGGTCGAAACGGTTCCATCAAATCACAACTAAAATTAAATTCATTAAACTCATTTTTATGATGAATACCCAATTGTGTAAGAAGCCCTAAACTAACAATCTCTTTATTAATAGTAGATAACAAAATCGTATATCCATAATTCAAAGCAGCATTCACAACATCCTCTTGATTTCTAACAAAATCAGAGCCAAACAAAGAATTAAAATAAACTTTAGCCGCATGACCCTCTCGGTTAGTCTTATCACCAGTTTCAACCTCTAAAACATACGAAAGTAACCTATCCTTATTTTTTGATTTTGTTTTCTTTAAAACATAACTTTGATTGGTAATTTTATTAATAACAATCTGTTTCCATAAAGTATCTTTCTGTTTCTGTGTCCATTTTATTTGTAACATTAACATCTTACTAGAATTGTGTCTGGCATAAAAAGAACTTAATTCGCCAAAAGGGTTATGCTTCTCATCACAAAATATAATATTAATTTTATTTTGTGACAGTTCCTTTAATAGATAAGAAGAAATGGAAACTGATATCGAATCTACAATAATCGTATCAATTTCAGTCAAATGAATATAAGATTCTTCTATTCCATTTTTCACGACCAAAAATCGGTTTTGGTAATTCAACTTTGCTTGTTTTGTAATTACTACTGTTCTAAAACTCATAATACCTTTCCTTTAAACCAGATATAGAACGATAAATAATAATTCCATGATTTATATTTCTTCCGCTAAGCCTTCCAATGCGATCACTGAGCCCACCATTTTGAATAAATGATAAATTTGCATTTCGACTTGTACCATATAAAATAAACAATTCTTTAATGACTCTTTTTTTATCATCCACCGATAACATTGTCTCATTTAATACTGCCTCAATTTTATCAATTGCATTTTTAAATAATGGATAAAACTCTTTTCTAGAGAGTAACCATTGTATTATTTCATCCATTAATAGTTCTGTTTTAGTTTCTGACCAATCTTCTTTCATCATCTTTTTATCATTTAAAACATAATTGAGCACATATTTCCATTGTTTCATTTTTGCTCTTGGAACTTTTAGTTCCACCGCATTGACAACTTCACAACCTTTTGATTCCGTCGCATATCCCCTTAAATACACGGCTTGTCCTTTATATTCAAACAATGTATTAAAGAAAATTTTATCTTTTACTAATACACAATCATCACTTTCACTTAAACCTAAATGTTTCCTAATATACTCCATAATTACTGACGAATTCTTTTTGGCTTGTGCACAAATTAGTATTGGAATCCCTACTAATTTATATTGATTTTGATAAAATACAAGTACTGTATAAGCAACTTCAACATCTTGATATCCGCCATACAACTTTGGATCTAACCCTGCTTTCAAAGGAAGTTTATTTCCTTTCTCTGCTTTAGAATGAATTGTTTCTTTATAAAATTTTCCAGTTTTCATTTCCGTTTTCTTACTAATAATCACATCATTTTGATACAAAGTGTCCTCTACAATATGGTTGAATTTCTCTGGTTCAAATACAATTTCCCCATTCTTATCATATCTAGGAAATTTATTATCTAAACTATTAATCGCATATCCATAATTTAACTCTTTATCATTTTTACTATGAAGCCACTCTGTCGTCAATTCCTTTAATTTCTCAAAATCAATCGCTTCCTTTAAATAAGAAGTCTTATACTCTCCTAAAACAGCAGCTAGGTATGCATCATGTGCATGATGGAAATTGTTAATATCTCTAAACTTATATAATTCAAATTTTTCCCTATAGTTATGCGATAAACTAGCAGGAATATAGGCAAGATTAGACTTTGGATGATACTTTTGAATAATGTTTGCTACATGTTTCGTAATTTGTCTTGTTTCCACCAATTGACGATTGATAAACCCTTCAATATCCTCTTTAGAATATTTACTTCTACATAAATTATGGTATTTCTTACTCGAAATTAAACCATGCTTCTTTAAGTGATTCCACCATTTTCGCATAACATCATTTCGAAAATGTGATGGTAATACCAAAGCCGCCGCTTTTTCTTGATTTTCCTCTTTAAGCACCAATGCTTTATTATCAATAGAATCATCTTTCAAAAGAGTTCTTGGAATAATGTGATCAATCTCATAGGATTCCAATTTATCGATGTCCAAAGGTGTGCCTGAATATAAACTTTTTCCTTCTTGGATAAAATATAGAAATAGTTTTTGTGAATCAATTTTCTCATAATGATCCAATTCTTTTTTCAATTGATTATAATTGCTAATGTCTTTCTTACATTTTGTGTATAAACTCTCTATAAATTTCTTTTTATCATTCTTCCGTTCTTTCTTCTCATCCCCTCTAGCCATTTCTAACACAACTTGATTGGGCTCATAACCCATAATGTGAATGATTTCTTCTACTAACAATAATGCTTGATAAATCCCTTTTTTAGTAGCAGGAGAAGTGGCAAGTTCACGTACCACATCATAACTTAATCGCTCTGCCATCTCACTTCCATTCATTTGGGCAATCATATCTTGAAATTTATATTTTTGATTGTATAACACTTGCATAAAATTTTCTTCCGTTGTTTCCATAATTTCTAAAATAGATTGTTTTGTCATTGTAGTTGGGTTTTGATAGTATGCAGTTGTAAGCAGTTTCTTTGACAGATTACTCCAACCTTTATATTTCTTTTTTAGTAAATAGCTTATTTTTATATCATTTAAATGATAATTTGCTTCTACCTTTTTCTTTACAATATCCTTATCTTCAAAAATGGTAATCCATGAAATAATCTGTTCTGCATCCTCTATTCCATATGAAGTTCCCTCGAATATCCCATTTTCTCCAAAAAAATCAATATAGGACTGCATCGTATTCGCAAACTTCATATCTGAAGAATATCCTGTTACTGATAAATCATCATACATTCTCATTTCTGGTATTTGATATAAGAAACTTTTGAACCGTTTATCTGTTAAACTACCTGTTGTTTTTAAAAAGAAATCTTCATAAATTTTTTGTTGAATTGCAAGATCTAGTTTTTGATTATTTACTTTGATTTGCTTTAATTCATTTAACACTTTAAATTTAGAATACAAAATAGAGTTTGCTGGCATTGCATTTTCTTTTAGCAAATAGGTACATTTTCCAACCATACGAAGTATGAATTCTTCGGCTGATGCTTCTAAATCAATGACTTCTTTAAAATTATAAGGTGTGATACATGCAACATTCTCTTTTTTAATTGCCCATGCATTACGGTTCTTTTTCAAGTTTTCTGTCGTATGATTTAATGGTCCAACATAATATGGAATTCGAAATTGTAACAATTGTACTAATTTATATTCCCCATTTTCTTTTTCTTTTAAAAATGGATAATAAACACCTTGATTTTCTATAATAGAAATGAGTTCATCACAATTTAGTTGATACGGAAATTTGCCATTTTCAGTACTAGTAATTCGTGGTAAAAAGTTCCCATCTTCTATTCTATTTTTTAAACAAATATTATTTTCTAATGGAGTATCTTGGCGGAAATGTTTTTCCAAGAAATGAAGAATTTTTTTGGTAAATTCATCATATGTCATATGGTTATGGATATATTCTTCATATAAACAAGGTTTCGTTTTTGTTTTAAAAATTTGTCTATAGATCTCTTTGTTTGATTTAAAAACAGATTTTAAAAGGTTCAAATCTTGTTTATGTATATAGTAGCGATTTACCATTACAGAAGATATATTACTCTCATCTTCACCTTCTAGTAATTTTTTCAAAAATACCATATCATATAAATTTTTCATTTCATCTAGTATTTCCAATTGATTTCCAATTGCTTTTCCCAAATCCATATATTTATCTTCGTAATCAGATCCTTTAAAATTCATTTTGATATCCGTATCCATTTCGAGTGCAAAAAGTTTAGAAATAGAAAAATTATCACCTAAAATCATTTTTGTAAATTCTAATACAAATTCTTTCGAAAAATAATTTTTCAATAATTCTTTTAAACGAATAAGACGATCGTTTTTATTTCCTAATAAAAGGATTTCTTCTAGTTTCTTTGTATCCAACAATTCAAGTATCTCACTATTATGTTCAATTGTTGTACTAACATTATCAATTACTTGTAATAGTGAATGTATTTTTTCTTGCAACTGAAGGTTTCTTATATTAAATTTTGCACCTTCATATAAAAAATTGCCACGATATTTTATCATATGATGTAGTGCTAAATAGATAAGACGAATATCCATCTTTTCAGTTTTATGTACCAAATCGTTTCTCAAATGATAGATGGTTGGATATTTTTGATTATATAGTTTCACTTGCTCTTTTTCCGTTTTAGAAATCTTGATTGTTTTATGGTTAAAATCGCTTTCGTGATAAAAGGTTTCTTTTAATTTTTGATAAAATTGAGAATCTACTTTATCCATTTCTTCTTTAAACTCTTTTTGTAATAACTGTATACGCTTTCTTCTTCGATCATACCTTCTTCTTGTGCTTCGATAACCTCTTGTTTCTAAAGCTGTTACAGCTTCATCAAAGAGTCTAACACCCCACATTTTTTTCTTGCCTTTTTTCATGACTTTAAAAGTTTCTTTTTCAACTACAGCCCATCCTACAGATGTGGTTCCAATATCTAGTCCAATATTGTAATTTTTCATTGACATACCTCCTACTCCTATGGTATTATGTAGTTGTCTTAATACCATTTAAGATGACATAGAGAGTTAAAATAAAGGTTTTACGAATGTATTACCCTAAATACTCATTTAGATGAGTTTGGTTGCTTAAGCAACTCTTTTTTTATTTCTCTCAATCATACTAGAAAAAAGCTAGCAAAAAACAATTTAAGTCTTTACTAGCCCTTTAATTAATTTCATTATACTATATTGCGTGCTATTTGCAAATGAAAAATACAAAGAAATAAAAAATAAAGTGTTCATTCGGTAAACACTTTTTTTGCATATCACCTTATAGTGTATTTAATAGTTGAATAAACGGATTGTAACATAAATACAAATTCATGGTATAGAAGCTAATTATAATTATGAAATAGAAAAATGAAGACTTGCTTCATTTTAAACTACTATCAATCATCCAAAATTGTTTATCATAAAAAGATAAGAATTCATTTAGCATACCTGCTGTTCCAAAGTCTTCTTCTTTTTCAAAACAACGTACCAAATCTTTTGTATAAACTTTCATAAACCCGAAATCATTTTGTAACACTTCTAAAACTTGTGTACCATTGTAATCCATACTTCTCATTGATTTCATAGTAGAAGTATCCTCTATTTTTTTCAAAGATGTAATTGGATATCCGCCTAACATTTTAATGCGTTCAGCTACCTTATCATATTGTAAAGCAACCTCTTCATAATATTCTTGAAGTTTTCTATGCATTCCAAAAAAACTCATACCTACAATATTAAAATGCATATTGTATAAATTATTATTTAAAACTTTCAAATTAGCCAAATACTCATTTAACATAGCAATATTTTTGTTTTCTTCCATAATAAATCCCCCATATTATTATATGAGAGATTTGCCTAAATGTTCCCGTAGTCTACGCATTTGTTCTTTATCCTTTGAAGAAACACGAGTAGATTCTATAATCTTTTGGATAGTATGTTTTTGCGTGAAATGATCCAATATTGAATGTTCCAATAGAAACACGACTTTTTGAGGGTAATGAATGTAGCAAAGAGATAACAACCATGCATTCGCCATACCCACATAATATTCATCTCCAGGCACTTTAGAACATAATTCTAAAATAGAATCAATATAAGTATCATTAATATAATAGTTGAGTAACAACACAAGACCAAAACGACGTATCCATCCATTTTGATTTACCACATATTGCCTGATAACATCCAAGCCTTCTTCTAAATGGTCCTTCCAAATTTTTAAATTTGAGCATACAATATCATTAATAGCCCAATTGTTATTAAAAGGAAGAAAGTCATTTAACAAAGAAATACATTCCCCAAAAGGTATCTTCAAATATCCAATCACCAAACCATGAATGATTCTCTCTTCATAAGTATCATGTTGGACACATTTCAAAAAATCATAGGGTTTATTTTTACTAACTGTAATTGCTATTTTTTTTAAAATGGGCGTTCTAATTCCAATTAAAGTGTTGGTGTCCTGAATCAATTTTCCATGGAAATCACGATATTTTAAATCCTGCAAAGAACCAAGATAATTCAAAAATGCAGTATAAGTTTGATTCCAATTACACGTTTCTAAGTTCATTGGATTTCTTCTAAAAAACTTGTTCCAATCCGCGGTAATTTTACATTGAAATTATCTGCCACAGTAGCTCCAAGTGAAGCAAATGTTGTTAAATGAGTGATTCTTTTTGATTCTTTCATTCCCCTATAATATACAAATACAGGTACATCTTCACGGGTATGATCAGTACCTATATAAGTTGGATCGTTTCCATGATCGGCTGTGAAAATCAATAAATCATCTGCCTCTAAAGAAGCCATAAACTTTGGAAGATAATCATCCAATTCTTTTAATGCATGTGCATATCCAATTGGATTTCTTCTATGTCCATATTTGGAATCAAAATCGTTTAAATTGGCAAAACAAAGACCCGTAAAATTTTTCTGCATCGTCTTTAAAATGATTTGCATTCCATCTAAATTGTCCTTGGTTTTAATACTTTCTGTAATTCCACAATTGTTAAAAATATCCGCAATTTTTCCAACTGAAATCACATCATAATGTGCTTCTTTCAATGCATCTAATACAGTTGATTCTGCTGGATTTAAAGCATAATCATGTCGGTTAGAAGTACGTTCAAAATGTCCTGGTGTTCCAATAAATGGTCTTGCAATAATACGTCCCACCTTCCATTCCTCTTTTAAAGTAAGCTCCCTTGCTATCTCACAAATGTGATACAGTTCTTTTAAAGGAACAATCTCTTCATGGGCCGCAATTTGTAACACAGAATCAGCAGATGTATAGACAATCACTTTTCCAGTTTCCATATGTTCTTTCCCAAGGCGTTCAATGATTTCAGTACCACTTGCATTACAATTTCCTAAAATGCCTCTTCCTATTTGAATAGATAATTCTTGTATTAATTCCTCTGGAAAACCAGTTTCCGTGAATGTACGAAAAGGAACCTTGGTTTCTACTCCCATCATTTCCAAATGTCCGGTAAGTGTATCCTTTCCATTACTGATTTCCTCTGCTTTGGTATAAGATGCTATAGTAGGTATATTGGTATCATTTAGTAAATTAGATAATCCCATTTTTTCAAAATTGGGTAAATGAATCTTTGTACTTTCCAGTGCATGTAATATGGTATTGGTTCCAGCATCATGAAAGGCTTCTGCATCTTTGGCTGCTCCAATTCCAACGGAGTCCATCACAACTAAAAATATTCTTTTAAATCTCATAATCATTTCCTTTCTAATCGCCATGTGGATGAAATTTGGCATAATTTTCTAGTAACTGTTGATTGGATATATGAGTGTATATTTGCGTAGTTGAAATATCACAATGGCCAAGCAATTCTTGAATACTCCTCAAATCAGCACCATTTTCCAACAAGTGGGTCGCAAAGGAATGCCTTAACGTATGTGGAGAAAAATCAGTTTTGATGCCTTTTTCTCTTCCCAACTGTTTGATAATTTTAAAAAATGCTTGTCTCGACATTTGTGTTCCTCGACTACTCAAAAATAAAACATCAGTCTCCCTTTTTCGTAACATAAAACGGTATTCTTCTATATAAATATGTAAGTAATAGGTTGCGTAATCTCCAATCGGAACCAATCGTTCTTTACTGCCTTTTCCCAATACCCTAACTGTCTGCATTTCCAAATTAATATCATGAATAGAAAGTGAAATCAATTCCGTAATACGAAGTCCAGATGCATACATAAGCTCTAACATCGCCTTATTGCGATACTGATAGGCATTCGTAAGAGGGACATCTAACAGCAATTCTATTTCTTCTTTTGAAAGAACTCTAGGTAACGATTTTGGCAACTTTGGCATATCCATATCATCCATTGGATTTTGGAAAATCACTTCTTCCCTTTCCAAAAATTTATAAAAACTTCTAAAAACTGTCATAAAATGAGCTATAGTACGTGCTTGGCTTCTTTCTTTTTTGATTGTTAAAAAGGAAAGAATATCCTGTTTGACAAGATTACGTAATGGCTTTTTAACCACTTGCTCCAATTCATACAGTTGTAAATCGTAAGACAAAACTGTATTATGGCTATACTTACGCTCAATGAATAGATATCCTAAAAAATCCAGTGCATCCATATCTGTTACATGATATTTCATTTCATCACTACCGTTCTTTTTTATTATACAATATTTTAAATATTTATGCACGCTTCCTCACTTCAGTATACGAAAGTTGACAAAACTATGGTAAAATAATATTAGGTGATACAATGACAGAACCACTCGCAATTCAATTAAGACCTCAAACCATAGAAGATGTCATCGGACAAGAACATTTAATTGGTCCAAACAAAATAATTCGTAACATGGTTGCACATGGCCGTATTTTTTCTATGATTTTATATGGAAAACCAGGTATCGGGAAAACGACAATTGCACAAGCCATTGTAAAAACGGTAGGACAAAAATATCGAATGTTAAATGCAGTTATCAATCATAAAAAAGACTTTGATGTGGTAGTGGAAGAAGCCAAATTATTTGGTGGGCTGGTTGTTATTATGGATGAAATTCATCGTCTGAACAAAGACAAACAAGATTTACTACTTCCTTATTTGGAAAGTGGTCTAATCACTTTAATTGGTATGACAACTTCCAATCCATACCATAAAATTAATCCAGCCATTCGAAGCCGTTGCCAAATATTTGAATTACATGAATTATCAGAAGCAGATATTATGAAAGCAATTCAACGTGCTTGTGCATCAGAATATCTAAAAGAAATTGTAATAGACGATGATGCCAAAGAATTTATTGCAACTGTTTCAAGCGGTGATTTAAGATATGCATATAATTTATTAGAAGTTGCTTATTACGCAAGTAGTGATTATCATATTACATTAAATAACTTAAAAGATATCAATACCAAACCAGTCTTTTTTCATGACAAAAATGAGGATGGACACTACGATGTCATTAGTGCTTTTCAAAAATCCATTCGTGGAAGTGATGTAAATGCTGCCTTACACTATTTAGCACGACTAATTATGGCAGAAGATTTGGATATTATTTACCGCAGGATGACTGTCATTGCATATGAAGATATTGGCCTTGCCAATCCTTCAATGGGACCAAAAGTAGAAGCTGCTATACAAGCTTGTGAACGTCTAGGACTTCCAGAAGGTCGTATTCCACTTGGAAATATAGTCATTGAGCTCGCTCTTTCTCCTAAATCAAATACAGGTCATTTGGCTTTAGACGCAGCTTTAGCTGATATAGAAGCTGGAAATACAGGAAATGTTCCTCCTCACATTAAAACAACTTCCAAGGATTATAAATACCCTCATGACTATCCAAATAATTGGGTCAAACAACAATATCTTCCAGACAATTTAATTGGTAAAAAATATTATCATCCAAAACCCTCTAGTAAATATGAAGAAAATTTAATGAAAATTGATCAAAATTTAGAAAAATTACAAAAAGAAGACTAATGCTTCTTTTTTTTTTATATAACGAATAAAATAGTACAAATTTGACAAATTCAAAAAAACTGTTATAATAGCAGGCATTCAAAGGAAAAAGGGGGAATTTCTAATGAAAATAAACTGGAATAAGGTGTGTTATCTTATTTTAGGTTCCATCGCAATCGCATTGCTATGTATTCTAGATGGTATCTTATTAATAACACACTATACCATTCTTACTTATGTTTCTTTCTTTAGTACCTACCTATTTGGTATTTACTTTATGAAGACACAAAGAAAATACAAATTAACAAAATAAAAACAACAAATGTTGTTTTTATTTTGTTAATATATGAATTATAAAATCAAAATCAATTTTAGTTAACAACAGAAAGATTGCTGCTACGGCCAAAAAGGGCCCAAATGGAATACTATGCTCTGGTATTTCATCATCATCAATGTATTTTTGATCTTTATATTTAATCGTAAAATATACAGCAACTGGTAAAGCAACAAAAGAAGCAACAAAAATACTTATAATGGACATAGGATATCCCAATATCAGTCCAAAGACAAACATGAGTTTAATATCTCCCCCACCCATTGATTCCTTTCGAAATAAAAAATCTCCTAATTTTTTCAATAAAAACATTGTCAAAAATGTCCCAATTCCAGCGCCTATAGATACTAGCGTCCCTTGAACACCCCTTTGTATCCATAACTCTATTATCAATAAAGCAGAACCCAAAAGCAACACTTCATCTGGAATTATCATAGTTTGATAATCACTAATTATAATAATTAATAAAGTAGAAATAAAAGTTAGCGCCATCACAAGTTCAATTGAAAAACCAAACAAAAGGTAACTAACTGCAAATAAAAATCCAGAACAAAATTCAAAAATAGGATAAAATGGTGAAATTTTTTCTCCACAACTCTTACACTTTCCCTTTAAAAATATGTAAGAAAAAATAGGGACCAACTCACTTGCCCCTAATTTATGATTACATTTGGTGCAGTGTGAAGAAGGAAATAATAAAGATTCTCCTTTTGGTAAACGATATCCTACTACATTATAAAAGGAACCTAGTACCATTCCAAAGAGAAATAATACAATTGTATAATATATTTCCATACCTTCAACCACCCTAACTACCCATAACTTTGAATGGTACTATACATACCAAACATCGGAATAACAATCGCAAGAATAATAATACCTACTACGACGGTTAAGAAAATTGTTAAAATTGGCTCAATAAATGTTTTAATTCTGGTAACAGATTCTTTATGTAATTCTTGGTAATAAGCAGAAACTTTTGCCATCATCTCTGATAATTCTCCTGTTTTTTCTCCTGTTACTAACATTTCATAAGCAGGAACTGGAAAAGCCCAATGCCCTGCAAAAGCAGCCGAAATTTTATCTCCTTTTGCCAAATTGGTAATGGTATCCAAAATTAACATTTTATATATTTCATTATTGGTTATTTTATTTAAAATTTCCATACTATCAGTAATAAACACATTGTGTGCTAACAAAGAAGAAAACGTTTTTGTAAACATAGTCACTTCATTATAGATAATGGTATTTCCAAATATAGGTAGATGCATTAATACCCACTGTACTACTGAACGGAAACCTCTAGCTTTTTTATAAAAGTACATAAACAATATTACAAATACTATAAGTCCAATCAACAAATAAACAATATAATTTTGTAAAAATTCACTAACAGCAATTACTGCCTTTGTAAATGCTGGTATCTGGGTTGCATCCATTGTAGAATAGATTTCAACAAACTGTGGAATAACAAACATCATAATAAAAGTAATAACTGCAACTGAAAAAATGAATACCAAAGATGGATACATCATGGCTGTAATCATTTGCTTTCTTGTTTTTTCTGTTTCAGTATAATAAGCATACATATCATCCAAAACTTCTGGCAATTCTCCTGTCATTTCCGCCGTTTTTATCATATTGATAAATAATCTTGGAAATGCAACATTTTGTTTTATCAATGCATCACTAAAGTTGTCTCCCATTGTCAAATCATAAATAATTGCTTTGAATATCTTCTGATAACTTTTTTGCTTGAACTGTCTTGATAATATTTTAAGTGCTTCAACAAGTGGAATACCAGCTTTTAAATATGTGGAAAGTTGTGTAATAAAGAAAATCAAGTCTTTCGTTTTAATTCTTACTTTATTCACACTGGCTTTTCCATGCACAAATACAGTCCATTTGCTGGCTTTTTTTATACTATATACTTCAAATCCTTCACTAAGTAAGAAAGAGTGCACTTCCACTTTAGAAAATGCTTCAAAAAAATCTTTAATCACATGACCTTCTTGATCTTTCGCAACATATTGATATAGTTCCTTTGTTTCACTTTTTTCTGCATCTTCTCCATCAAAATCAATCAACAGAGCCTCTCTTTGCATTGTTTTTTTATTTCTTCTATGTTTCGCAAAATCATTATTTACGATTTTATTTTTAAACCATACTGGTATGGTATTCAGCTTTGAAACTATATTTTTAATTTTAGATGCTAATGATTCTTTCTCAATCTTTACATTTTCATTTACGTATATATCATCATTTTTTTTCTTACGACGTATTTCTTTCTTTGACTCTTGTGTAGATTCTTCTTGCTTCTGTTTAGAAGTATGATTTTTCTTTTGAAACAAAGAACGAAATGGTAAAAAGATAAT
Source organism: uncultured Bacilli bacterium (assembly GCA_910586425.1). The sequence continues at coordinate 18,750 of CAJUHL010000001.1, read as the reverse complement.
AAACAATAAGAAAGCAATCCCCAAAAAGAAATAATATGCCAAATGATAAATTGTTTTCCCAAGCCATTTCAACATTTGCATAATAGAATAACATACATATAAAAAACCTAAAATAAAGTACTTTGCAATCCCATATGTAAGCATAACAAGAATAGATCCTATAAAATACAAAGTAAAAAATATGCCCAAGAAAAAATATCGAATGATAAAAATTGGTACATTTAATACATGAATCATAAATTGATATAGAGTCTCAAATACCCGACTGTTCATCTGTTGCATAGAAAAAACACCATCCAATCTCCCTATTTTTATACTATCAAAATTATACTATATATTTTTTTATTTGTAAAACATTTTTTGACAAATCATATACTATTTTAGAAAGGAGTATAGTTATGAATTATTATAACCCATATTTTGGTGTTTATCCGACAACAGCCGCAACTACAACTCCTGGGCTATTTGGAAAACTACTAGGTGGTGGCGGAATCAAATGGGGTTCCTTACTTTCTGGAACACAAAAAGTTTTAGGTGTTGCAAATCAGGCCATACCAGTCATTCGCCAAATTTCCCCAGTTATGAAGAATGCCAAAACAATGTTTCGCGTAATGAACGAATTTAAAAAAGTAGATACTCCAACGGAAACAACAACCACTTCCACTTCCAATTCACCAGTGGATACAGAAACACATACCAACGTTTCTGCAAAAACAACAGAGGGACCTACTTTCTTCATATAAAAACTAAAGATTATTTTTCTTTAGTTCTTTTGTTAACCAACGAATTTTTGTTCTCACTTGATAGTGTTCTATTCTATATTGTTTTGGAATTTTAGCAACCACCCTTTGATGTTGCTGTAATAAATACTGATAATAAGGAATAGAATCTTTTTTTTGTCTTAATAAAGGTCCTAAAAAACATTGTTTAGAAGAATAATGACTTTTTCCTTTTTTCCATTTCATTAAAACATAATATTTATTTCTTTCCAAAACCAATTGTTCTTCTAGCAAGTAGAATCCTTTTTTTGACATCATTTTTCGAAAAAATGCCCAATCATTATTGGTTTGAATAATAAGTTCAGAAAAAAGATTAACTTTGGGATTTTCTAAAATAGAAAGAATGGTGGCAGTTCCCATTCCTGCAATGACCGCAACCGCTCCAGAAGGAATATCAATGGTTTCCAGACCATTACTTTGAATGAGTGAAATTTTGTCCTCATAACCAAAATCAGAAATATTTTTTTTTGCCATTTCCAATACACTGTTACGAACATCACATGCGATACATTGATTTTTTCCTCTTTGTGTCAGATCAATATCCAAAAATGCATGATCACAACCAATATCCACAACGATCTTATTTTCTGGAATCATGTTTGCAATGGCACGCAACCGAAGTGATAACTGCATCATTCCCCCATATAATCTTTTAATTTGCGGGAACGAGAAGGATGTCTTAATTTGCGCAATGCCTTGGCTTCAATTTGCCGAATACGTTCTCTTGTAACCCCAAATAATTGTCCCACTTCTTCCAATGTTTTGGATTTTCCATCATCCAATCCAAATCGTAAGCGAATGACTTTTTCTTCTCGTTCTGTAAGTGTTTCTAACACATCATTGATTTCATCCTTTAACATTTCATTGGTCGCATATTCTTCTGGACTCACATTACGTTCATCTTTGATAAAATCCCCCAAATGAGAATCATCTTCTTCTCCAATTGGCGTTTCTAAACTCACAGGTTCTTGACTAATTTTATAAATATCTCTAATTTTATCAACTGATATATTCATTTTCTCTGCCAATTCTTCTTCGGATGGTTCACGATTCAGTTCCAAAGTAAGTTGACGTTGAATACGCGCTAATTTATTAATGGTTTCAACCATATGAACAGGAACACGAATGGTTCTTGCTTGATCCGCAATCGCTCTAGTAATGGCTTGACGAATCCACCATGTTGCATAGGTTGAAAATTTGTATCCTTTGGTTACATCAAATTTATCTACAGCTTTCATAAGACCAATATTACCTTCCTGAATCAAATCCAAAAATAACATCCCACGTCCTACATAACGCTTCGCAATACTTACCACCAAACGCAAGTTGGCTTCTGCTAATGTTGCTTTTGCTTGTGGATCACCTGACAAAATACGATCTGCAAGTTGTAGTTCTTCTTCCATCGACAATAATTTAATTTGACCAATTTCTTTCAAATACATCCGAACAGGATCATTAATAGTCAAATCCTTAGTTAAAGTGTTGTCATCTAATAACAGTCTATCCGCATTGCCTTCTTCGCCACTAGATTCTTCTTCTGATACAATTGCAATACTATTTTCATTGAACAAGTTATATAGTTCATCCAATGCATCTGCATCTAATTCAAGTCCTTTTAAAGATGTTGCTAATTCTTCATAAGTAATAAATCCCTTTTCTTTTCCTTTTTTTACCAATTCTGTTTTTCTTTCTTCAAATGTTTTAATTTCATTTATCATATTCTTATCCCCTATCCATCATTTCTGTTTTTCTTAATTCCACTATTTTTTGTCCAATTTCAGCTTGTTTCATTGGATCAATTTCCATCCCTAGCATTTCAGTTAATCGTCTGCACTGAAATTTTACACCATATTCATGAATGGTTTTAATATAATCCATGATTTCATCTAGTGTATATTCTTCTTTCAAGTTCAAATCCAATATTTCATTTAATGTTTGCGTAAGTGTTTCATCTTTTTGTATAGAAGTCATAAAGTCCGCTATATTAAATCTATGATAATCTTGATAAAAACAAGCGATTTGAATTGCCAACAATCGATATGCTTTGGTTGGCATATATGTAATATGTTTTTGATACAACTGAATCACTTCAGATGATTCCAACATATAATAAATAAGATTTTTTTCTGCTTGTTCATATTTGGTCAATTTTATATTTTGTTTTTTTGAAGTAATCACTACTGGTTTTTCAACCTGTTTCATTTGATCCTTTAAAAATTGTTCTTCCAAATGGGTTTCTTGACTGAGCCTTTGAATGGTCAGTTCTCTCAAAACCACGTCATCCGTTTTTTCGAGTTCTTTTAAAACTTCTTTGACATAATCTGCAATATCATTATTACTAGAAAAATCTTTCTTATTCTTTAAATAATTGAGTTTAAAATCCATAACATTCATAGGATTTTCCAATTTCCTAAAGAAAGCTTCTTTTCCATATTTCAAAATATATTCATCTGGGTCTAAATTTTCCTCCAAACGAATAATTTTAGGTGTTACATCTATCTTGAGTAATTCATTGGAACATGACATTGTTGCTTTTGCCCCAGCATCATCTCCATCAAAACAAAGAACTACTTCTTTCGCCATTCGTTTGAGTAACAACGCTTGTTCCTTGGTCACAGCGGTTCCCATAGTTGCTACTACATTGGTAATTCCAACACTAAAGGCACGAATCACATCCATAAATCCTTCCATTACAATAACTTGTCCAATTTTTCTTGCTTCATTTTTAGCGCTATGATAATGGTAGAGAAGTTCCCCTTTTTTAAATATTTCTGTTTCTTTTGTATTGACATATTTGGCAGTGTCATTACTCTGATAAATTCTCCCACTAAATCCAATGACTTTTCCTTCCAAGTCCCAAAGTGGAAACATGATACGGTTATAATATACATCGTGAAATCCTTTTTCATTTTCATTGACCAATCCAGTTTTTAAAAGCAACTTGGATGGGTATTCTTTTTTCAAAAGCAATTTGGTTAACATTTCTGTATTTTTTAAAGATAAGCCGATTCCAAATTCTTTGATGATATCAGAATGGATACCACGCTTGTCCAAATAGTTTTTTGCCTCTTTTCCCATAGTAGTATTGATGTTATTTTGATAAAACTTAAAGGCCAAATCATATATTTCATAATAAGATTGGTATTTTTGGGGTACTGAAGCACGACTTGTTTCAATTTGTACTGGAATCCCCACTTTATCAGCAAGTAGCTTTACTGCTTCTAAAAAATGAATATTTTCATAATCCATCACAAATTTGAAAACATTTCCCCCAGCACCACAAGAAAAGCATCGATATATTTGCTTTTCTTTTGATACACTCATACTTGGAGAATGGTCATCGTGAAATGGACATACCCCAAAAAAACTCTTTCCTTTCGCAACCAAAGGAATATAACTAGATATGATGTCCACAATATCAACAGATTCGCGAATATGATTGATTTGTTGTTCTGATAATTGATATGTATTTTCCATCATAACACTCTCCTATTTATAATATACGACAAAACTTTTCAATTTCCTTTTTTTTAAATTAAAAAAGTTGTTTCATTGACAAATGAATATTCTGTTTTATATTTCAACTCTCTTACAAGACGAAACAATGCTTCTTCTTTCATTTTGGCTTCTATCATAACATCAAAATCTTGATTTGTAAATTGAATTTTCTTTAAAAAATCAATAAAATCATTACTATTAATATAATCATGATGACTTCGTTTTTCTTTTTTACTTTTAGGAGAAGACATATGAATTTTCGGATTTTCAAAACGATCTGACCAAGTGGCAAAAATACGCTCTATATAATCCTCTATTTTTTCATGATTGTGATTGCACTTATAATGATGATAGTCCAGTACCATAGGAATTTTAAGCTTTTCGCATAAAGAAAGAGTATTACGAATATTAAAGGTTTTATCATCATTTTCCAAAACTATCATTTTTTGTAATTTTGGATTCAACCGTTTAAAATTCTCTTCAAATCGCCGCATGGCTTCTTTCTTTCCACCCACACTACTTCCAATATGTAAAATCAAAATACTATCCAGATGCATTGCTTGTAACATATCTTGATAAAACTGAAGGATATGAATTGTTTGATCTACAACAGCAGGATTTACACTATTCAGTACACAAAATTGATCAGGATGCAAATCAATGCGCAATTGATTTTTTTGTATATAAGACCCTATCGCATTCCATTCTTTTTGATAAGGTTTCCATACTTCATATGATACATCAGGGTGTGTTCCAAGTGGAATCAAATTACAAGTCATACGAAAAAAGGTAATGCCATTGCACACATTGTATTTTAAAATTTCTTGAAAAGCATCTAAATTAGATAAAATCGTTTGATGAATTTTCTCATTTCCTCTTTTTTTTCCAAGCTTCTGGTAGTGCGAATATGTTACTGTAGAAGATGATGTCAGTGGTAGCGCAACTGGTAAAGCAACATAGCCAAGTCTGATTTGCATAATATCACCTCTACTATTATGAGAAAAAGAAGCCAATTTATGAATATGATTTGATGAAAAATTTGATTGAAAGACACCAATCAAAAAGGAACCATGCAGTTCCTTAATCTATATAAACGCTAACTTGCGATTAGCGAGCCACATAACGTGTTTTTATTTGTACATCACGATAAATTTTAAATTCAATCATTCCATGAATATGAGTGGTGTAAATAATACTATCTTTTAAACGATTTAGTGTTTCAAAATGAGGATGGGAAAAACGATTGTTGACGCCTGCTGATATCAAGGCGTACTTTGGACGAATTTGATTTAAAAACTGTGAGGATGTACTGCCTTTAGAACCATGATGTCCTACTTTTAAAATATCAATTTTTGGCAAACATGTAGTTTCTAATAGTTTTTTTTCTGCTTCTTCTCCTGCATCTCCCATCAATAATATATTCGATTGATACACTCTTGTATACACAATTAAACTATCTTCATTCTCATTTGTCCGATTTTGTGTATTCAAAAAATAAAGTGTATTCTTTCCAATTTCTATTTTTCCATTAGAAAGAAAAAAAACAGGAATTTGTTTTTCTTTTGCTTTTGAATAAATTTTTTCCTCATTTTGATTTAGATTCCCAGAATTCATTACAATTTGTTTGACACAAAACTGATCCAATAATGTCTCTGCTTCCCCTATATGGTCGTAGTCGCCATGGGTTAAAATCAAATAATCAAGACAATGAATGCCAACAGAACGCAAGTATGGAATCAATGTAGATTTTCCAATGGAATAATTGCTTTTTCTTCTTTGCCATGGTTTTTCCTGGTAGGAAATCAATCCCCCAGTATCCACTAATATATTTCCTTGATTATAAGGAAATCTCATTAACGTAGAATCCCCTTGTCCCACATCAATCATCGTCAAAATAAAATGAGGATTAAAAAATGCTATATGATAATGAAGACATAGGATGCCTATGAAAAAAAGAAATGGTTTGTATCGCTTTTTTAAAAATGAGGCTAAAACAAAAACAATAATGATATAATAACAAAAGAAAACAGGTAAAGAAATATACGCAAAAGAAAACGTGAAACAAGAAAACTGATTGGCAAATTCCATAGTGGTATTCAAAATGAAAAGCAACCCATCCATTAGAAAATAAAGATAAGGGCAAAAAAGGCAAATCACACAAATGGGAAATAAAAGTAAAGACACAAATGGAACAAAAAACAAATTCCATATAGGTGTTAAAAAATTCACTTGGAAAAAATTGCGAATCATAATAGGAACACCCATCCAAAAAGAAATCCATGAAGTTTGAAATATTTGTTTTAAATAACTTTGTTTCTGTTGAAATCGGCTAAAATATAACAAAGAAAAACTGATTAAAAAACTAAATTGAAAACCCAAATGAAAACAATAATAAGGATTATAAATAAGCATTAAAATCCAAATAAGGAATAATAGAAAAAAAGAAGATACCTTCCATTTCCAAAGTTTTTTCATCCATAAAAGGATAAAAAAGGAGCTTGCTCTTACTACGGAAGGTGAAAAGTTGGTAAGAAAACTATAAAAAGATAAAAAAAGGAATAAAAGAATACCTTGCATCCACTCTTTATGAATCCCCTTTTTCATAATCCATAGCAGCATACCTACCAATAAATGAATATGCATACCTGAAATGGCAAATAAATGGCTAATGCCAAGCACTTGTGCACTCTCCTTAAAATCAGAATCCACTTCACTAGAATCACCTAATAGTAAATATTTAAAATAAAGTCCATTTTTTCTTTTGTCTATTTGTTTATAAATCTTATCTTTCCATTGATAAAAAAAACTCAAATTTTTTCCTACCAAATCAATAAAAGTCGCATCCATTATCCAAAATATTTGCTTGGATTTTAAATAATTTTGATAATGAAATAAATGAAAATTACGATTACTAGAAGGTTGTTTTAAAATACCATTCACTTCTATTTGATAACCCAAACGATATTGATTTTTAAAATCTAATTTTTCTTGTTCTGTAGAAAATGTATATTGAACCATTATTTTTTCTTTGGCTTGTAATACTAACTTAAGCCTATTTCCATCTATTTGGTAAGAAAGAAGCACTCCTTTCATCTGGGTATCTTCCTTTGTATATATTGTTTGAAAACAAATAATTCGCAAAATAATTGCCAAAAAGACAACACTGAAAAAAATACTATATCGTAATATAATCTTTGATTTTTTCAAAAATCTTTTCTCCAATTCCTTTGATATCCTTTAACTCTTCAATTGTTTCAAATGGTTTGTTTTCACGGTACTCAATTATAATTTTGGCCTTGGCTTCTCCAATTCCAGATAACATTTCCAATTCCTTTTGTGTTGCTTCATTCAATGATATTTTTTCAGATAGTGTTGCATCTGGATGACTTGGTTTAGGTTCAATGCAAGCATCATTGACATCATCAGGACAGGTACATTCTGGCTCTATATAGACATATTCTATTTTGGTTTGTGCATTTTGATATGCTGCCATTTCTTCTTTGGTGTATACAATAATCACCATTTCATCCTCTATATGTTTACTCAAATTAATACGTGATAAATCAGCATTCTCTAAAGTCCCACCTGCTTGATAAATAACATCATTTACACGAGAACCTTCTCTCATCTCATAAACCCCTGGGGCTGCCACTGCTCCTTTGAGATCCACACGAATGATATCATCCGGTTTTGATGATTCTTCTAAATGGGAACCGATGGGTGTAGGAACAACTGTTTCATCAATACTTTCACTACTCGCTTTGGATTTGGGTAATAAAATCAATAAAAATAAAAAACAAGTAAAAAAGCAGACCATTCCAATTCCTAATTCTTTCCGATAATGATATAGATATCTTTTGACTTTTTGATTCATAATTCACCTCCTCACTATTAATATAGTATCAAGAAAATTGATTTCCTTCTTGAAAGTAAAAAAAAAGAAACTAAATCCATTTTGTTGTTATGGGAAATTTAATTTCTATTTTAATATAATCATGATATAAGGCAATGACATCCATAATATCCCCAAAGGAAATGCTTATATCTTTTCGATAATAATTTTGCACAAACCGATAAAAACTAGGTGAAGTCACATAAACATACATCACTTGATCCAGTTGTTTCGCCATATCCAATTTTTTGGAATCAATAACATCAATTTGAAATAAGTATTCTTGATATGCAGAAATCAATTTCTCTGTAATATCATCATATAAAGAATAATGAAAATTTAAAATGGTATCATAATATTTACAACATACAAGCACTTCTTCAATTTGTCCTTGCATTTCAACACTCCTTTATTGAAACAAACGAATGATATCATGATAAGTAATAAATACCATTAAAATCATGAGCAATATAAATCCAACACTGTGAACCATATTTTCAACTTTTGGACTAATACGACTTCCTTTTATTTTTTCAATCACCAAAAATAAAAGCCTTCCCCCATCAAAAGCAGGTAACGGAATAAAATTGATAAACCCAACATTGATACATAGGTAAGCGATCAAATATAATAAATTGATAAACCCTGCTTTGGCTGTTTCTCCTACAATGTTAAAAATACCAACTGGTCCTGCTAGATTATCCAAACTGAGTTTTCCTGTAAATAAATAACCAATAATCAAACCCATTTGTTCTACCAAACTACCTGTTTTTGCAAAAGCATAACGAATGGATGCTAAAAAGCCTGATTCTGTTTCATTTTGTAAGGTAAATCCATAGCGGTATCCCTTCACACCATCCTCTTCCGTTAAAACAGGGTTGACAGATACGGTTTCTATCTCACCATTTTCATGTTTCACCGTAATCAAAAGTGTTTCTCCTGTATGAACCTGTAATTCCAATAATAAGCGATCCATAGAACGAATTTTGTTATCATTGATTTTCACAATCAAATCACCAGATGTAATTTGCGTATCTGCAATGGGATAAGTGGAATCGAGTGTATCAATATAAGGTTTAGTCGCAGGTGTACCATGGATAAGCGCAACCACAAATAAAAGAACAATGGCAAGGATAAAATTAAATAATACCCCAGCCGATATGGTCATAAATCTTTGAAACCAAGGTTTATTACACATCTGTTGATTGGCAGGAATGGCATCATCACTTTCCAAATCTTCCCCCGCCATACTAACAAAGCCTCCAATTGGAAATAAGCGAATTGCATAAATTGTTTCATCATTTTTTCGTTTAAAATGAAAAATTCTAGGTCCCATCCCAAGGGAAAATTCATATACATAAATACCTGCTTTTTTGGCAAATAGAAAATGCCCTAGTTCATGAACCATAATAGTTACACTTAATACAAAGATAAAATAAATGAGCGTCATAATTACCTCTTTTCTATATAAGGGAAAGAAAGAAAACAAAACCAAGTACTACAAATATAATACTATCCATGCGATCTAAAATACCTCCATGCCCTGGCATGATATGAGAAAAATCTTTTTTTCCATAATAACGTTTCATTGCAGAAAATACCAAATCACCAAATTGTCCAAGAATGGATAGAAAAAGCGTCACTGGAATCAAAATGGAAAATGCCAAGGTTGAATCTACAATGGTATGATAAAAAGTAACTGCAACAAAGACTCCAAAAAAAGTACCACCGATCGTTCCTTCCCATGTTTTATTTGGCGAAATTGATGTGAATTGTCTTTTTCCAATTAATTTACCTGTAATTAAAGCATATGTATCTGTAATAGCAGTTATTAAAAACAAGTAAAACAAAATACTCATTTGATAGTGTCTTAAAGAAATAATAAATGAAAAGCTAGATCCCAAAAAGAATATACCACCGATTAAATAAAAAGCATCAGTTATATTATAAATTTTTTTCTCATGATACAAAACAGTAGGAAGCAAAAATACCAAAAATAATCCAGCAAGAATACGATAATCAATGGTAAATAATAAAGTATTAGAAGATAGATTCCCAAGTACCAAAAAAGTAAGTGCGATATAAGAGATAAAACCAATAAAAATAGGCAATTCTTTTTCACTTTCCATCATACGTAAAAATTCCCATAATCCAAGAATGGATAAGATATAAATCGCAATTGTAAAAGGAATTCCCCCAATCAGAAAAAGGGGTACTATAATAAGAAGGGCAACAGATGCACTAATGGTTCTTCGAATCATTGTCCCCACCTCCAAATTTACGGTTTCTTTTTTGATATTCTAAAAGAGCAATATCAAATTGTGCTGCATCAAAATCGGGAAAAAAGGTTTTAGAAAAATAGAACTCTGCATAAGAAAGTTGCCATAGCATAAAATTACTGATGCGTTGTTCTCCGCTTGTTCGAATTAAAAAATCAATCGGATCCAAATTCTGATATAAGTATTGGTTAAACATTTCTTCATCCAATTGTTCTAAATTAAGCTTATTAAAAGACACATCTTCACATATTTTTTTACAAGCATCTATTATTTCAATATGCCCACCATAATTCAGACAAATATTTAAAATTCCACCAGTATTATGTTTCGTACTTTCTGCTACTTCTTGCATTGATGCCCAAACTTTATCAGTTAATGGCTCTTTTCTTCCTGAAAATACAATACGAATATTTTTATCTTTATAAAATTGAAATTCGTTTTGAAAAGCATGAATAAATAATTTCATTAAATAATCGATTTCTTTTTGGCTCCTTTTAAAATTTTCTGTAGAAAAAGCAAAAATGCTTAATATCTTTACTCCTTTTTGAAAAATATACTGACTTAATTCCTTAATTTGATCCACCCCAGCGCGATGTCCTTCTGTATTAGATAAACCATGCTGTTTTGCCCATCTACGGTTGCCATCCATAATAATTGCGACATGATTTGGAATTTGTAGACTTGAATTCTCCATCTTGTTACCTCTCAATTCTATTTCTATTATAGTATAAAATAGTACGAGATACAAGAAAAATTAGAACCAAATGATTCTAATTTTCTGCTTCTTCCAACATATTTACAACTAAAATTCCATAACCCTTATTAGGCGCATCGACAACGACATGGGTAACAGCACCTACAATATAATCTCCTTGTATAATTGTAGAACCACTCATTCCCTGTACTACACCACCTGTTTGTTCTAATAATTTAGAATCTGTAATTTCAAATAAAATATTTTTGGTTTTTTGTTTTGCATTATTGTTAACTTTTAAAATTTGAATATCATACTCACCAATTTCATTTCCTGCAATTACAGTCAATAATTTGGCTTCTCCTAATTTAACATCTTCAAAAGAAGCTACTTTGTATAATTTTTTGTTTGGAATTTCGCCCGTAAAGATACCAAAAATACCACTTTCTGTGTTTTCTTTGATGGTACCATTTTGACTTGTCATATCAAACTTTGCATTCTTGCTCCCTGGAGTTCCTTCTTCACTACGGTCAATACTTGTAACAGAAGCATCAAAGATTTTTCCATCTTTTACTTCTAAAATTTTTCCTGTATTTTTCTCTGTTATCTCATGTCCTAAAGCGCCAAATATTTTAGTATTTGGATCAATAAAACTCAATGTTCCAATTCCTGTAATACTATCTTTAACATATAAACCTGTTTTAAATACATCCTCTTCTTTAACAATATTTAAAGTGGTACTTAAAGTTTTATTGGATCTTTCATATGTTATTTTTAAAGACAGTGACTCCGAAGCATTGATTTTAGCAACCATATCATTAATATTTTCAACGTTTTCACCGTTGATTTGCACAATTTTATCTCCCAACATGAGTCCTGCATCACTTGCAGGATATGTTCCGTTGACTTCATAGACACCGACTACTAAAATACCTTTTGAATGAATTTGAATTCCAATATTTTCGCCACCAGGAATTAGATATTCTGAATAAGCAAAGACTTGAAATGGCATAATAAATAATGAAAGAAGTAATAATGTTGCTGATTTTTTAAATTTTTTAAAAATCATTTTTACATCTCCTTCTTTGGCAGACTACATTATTATTATGCATACACATTATTTTTTTAAACAAGAAAAAAATACCCAATAAGGTATTAATTGTCAATTGGTTCAAAATCCTCTGTTTCTCCTGTTTCTAACACAATTTTACTTACTTGTGTTTCAATATCTTTTAATTTAGAATCGCATTCTTTTACCAATTGCATAGCCATCGTATATTTTGAAATCGACTCATCCAAATCAATTTCTCCTGTTTCTAAAGCATTGATAATTTCTTCTAATTCTTTTATGTTTTCTTCAAATTTTTTTTCTTTTGCCATATTATCCTCCTATAATCTCTTCCACATTTGCGACGATTGCACCATCCATCATTTTAATCTGAATAGAGGCTCCTTTTTCAATTTTTTTAACACTATGAAGTAAGGTATTATTATGATATGTGAGTGTATAACCTCTTTTTAAAACACCAAGAGGATTCAGTAATTCCAATTTTTCAATTGTATTTTTTAATTTTATTTGATAAGGTTCATACAGTTGTTTTGGATTGCAAAGAATATAATGCGTTTGAAATTGTTTAAGGGAAAACTGCTTTTTTTCTAATAGCTTTTGCATTCCATGCATTAATTTTTCATACAGTATATCCAATTTTTGTTTTTTATTTTCAAAAAGCAACATTGGATTTTTAATGACAAATGAACTCTTGAAACTTTCTAAATATAATTTTTGCATTTTTACTTTTTTCATAATACTTTCATTCAAACGAATTTGATACTGTGTCATTCTATGTTTCAAATCCATCAAACTAGGAACAGCAAGCTCTGCTGCCCCTGTTGGCGTTGGCGCTCTCAAATCAGCAACAAAATCCGCAATGGTATAATCAATTTCATGTCCAACTGCACTAATAATAGGTATATCAGATGCAAAAATGGTACGTGCCACTTCTTCATCATTGAAACAATTCAAATCTTCAAAGGCACCACCACCACGACCTACAATCAAGACATCTAAATTATAAGTATTGGCTTGTTTGATTTTTTGAACAATATCAGCTGCTGCATTTTCACCTTGTACCAAGCAGGGAAATAAATACGTTTCACATAAAGGAAATCTCCTTCGAATTGTAGATATAATATCACGGACTGCTGCCCCTGTAGATGCAGTAATAATTCCTAATTTTTCTGGAATTTTAGGTATTTCTTTTTTATATTTAGAATCAAATAAACCTTCTGCTTCCAATTTCTTTTTCAATGCTTCAAAGGCAACATACAAATTTCCAATTCCATCTTCTATTAAATCTTCTACATAGATTTGATAATTTCCAGTTGCTTCATAAACACTAACTGTACCTGTTACAAGTACTTTCATTCCTTCTGCAGGAACAAAATTCAATTTAGAAGCATGGGTACGAAACATGATGGCATTGATTTTACTATTTTCATCTTTGATGGAAAAATATAAATGCCCTGTTGTATGAGACTTGAAATTGGAAATCTCTCCACGTAAAAAAATATTTCTTAAGTTGGAATCACTATCAAATTTATACTTTAAATACCGTGTAAGAGCGGTAACAGTTAAATACTTATCGTCCATAAATTCTCCTATTTATTATGATATATTTTGTCTAGTACACTATTAATCATTTTTCTTACACTATCATCACTATATAATTTGGCAAGTTCCACTGCTTCATTAATACAAACAATATCTGGTGTATCTGTATACATTAATTCATAAATACCAAGTCTTAAAATCGCAGAATCTGTATTCCCTAAACGATCAATTGTCCAACCTTCCAAATAAGTATTGGCAAGTTGATCGATTTCCCTTTTATAGGTTATTACACCATATACCATCTCTTTGACAAATTCATTATCAATTTCGACAACTTCTTTGATAATCGAATCCGTATCATATTGTATTTTATTGTTTTGGTATACATTGATTTGATATAAAATTGTCATTATTTTTTTTCTAAGTTCACTACGATTACGTTGCTCCATATTGCTCACCTTTATTCATTTTAACATAAATTTAATCAAACAGGAAGAAAAAAGAGCAAAGTTTATATGCTCATCAATTCTTGCTCTTTTTCTTTTGCGCAATTTTCTACAATTTTATTGTATTTTTGAATCAGTTCTTGTATTTCATCTTGTAAAGATTTCATATCATCTTCTGGAATTTCCAAATGCTTTACATCATTATTGGCATCTTGTCTTATATTACGAAGCGCAATTTTCGCTTCTTCTGCAATTGTTTTAGCCTGTTTGACATAATCTCTTCTTGTTTCTTCTGTAAGTGCTGGAATATTTAAGATAATTGTTTCACCATTGTTATTAGGTGTCAAGCCAATATTGGCCTCATAAATACTTTTTTCAATTAATCCAATACTGGATTTATCAAATGGTTTGATGCACAATTGTCTTGCTTCTGGAATCGATACGGTAGCCAACTGTTTCAAAGGCGTATCAACTCCATAGTAAGATACCATAACATGATCCAAAATCGCAGGATTGGCTCTTCCAGCACGAATATTTAATAATCTTTTTTCCAAGCTTTCAATGGCTGATTTCATTCTAAATTCTGTTTCTTCTAAAATTTGTTCCATTCTATCCTCCTATAATATTATTATAATATAGTCATTCTAAATATTCAAGAAATATGTTTGGTTTTATCTTGTAAAAATGTTTCTAATTTCTGTACTATTTCAGAACCTGTTTGTTTGGCCTTTTCTGTTCTATAATAAAACATTTGACCAATTGGATTCACACATCCATTTTTTAAATCTTCTTCATAATAAGTAAACATGCCTGTTTGTTCCAATAAAGCGATTAATTGCTCTTTCTGATAACAGTATTTAGAAAGAAAAAACTCTTCATACAGGGAATCTATGGTTACCACTCTCATGGCACAATCAAAAATAATATGGCCCTTTTTTAACCAAGAATGGTAATATACCTGATTTTTATCTTCAAAATCGAAAACACCTTGAATCAGGTGCCAAGAAGGATTGGCAAGACAAAATATACTAGAAAGAATATAACATCCACGTTCCGATTGATGATGAAAATCGAGTTTTACAGTCTGATAGTACTGGTGCATAAATTCATCAAGCAATTCCACATTTGATACAATTTCGTCAACGATTTCATCCGAAACATCAGGATGAAATCCAATATAACCATTATCGTATAGGGCAATATCATCCTTGGTAAAATAAGGCCATAATTTTCTAACAGCAACACGATCTAATTGTTTCAATTTTTGTTTTTCCGATAAGTCCACAATATCACCTAATATTTATCATAACACATTTTTAGAAAATGAAAAAGAGCAAAGCTCTTATCCGTTGATTTGTTTTGCAACTTCAGCTGCAAAATCTTCTTCTCTTTTTTCAATCCCTTCGCCAACTTCATAGCGAATCATATTGATAATCGTTCCATTGTTGTTCTTGACATAAGTTCCAACAGAAATATCCCCATCTTTGATAAAAGGTTGTTCTTCCAAACAAATTTCTTTGTAGTATTTTTGAATACGACCTTCAACCATTTTTTCAGCAATATCAGCTGGTTTTCCTTCATTAATAGCCTGTTCTTTTAAAACAGTTCTTTCTTTTTCCAATTGTTCTGCTGGTACATTTTCCTTTTTCACATATTCTGGTTTCATTGCAGCTGCATGCATTGCCACATCCTTAGCTACCTCACTATTTCCACCATCAATGATCGTCAAAACAGCGATTTTTCCACCCATATGAATATATTCTCCAAAGAATTCATGATCTGCTTTACTTACTTTTGCAAATCTTCTCAATGATAATTTTTCCCCTATTTTAGCAGTTTTATTTACAATTAAATCATTTAAGGTCCCATCCTCACAAGAAAGTTCCAATGCTTCTTCCACTGTTGAAACATTTCCATTCATTAATACTTCTAAAACAGTTGAAACCATTCCAGTGAATTCTTCATTCTTTGCAACAAAATCGGTTTCAGAATTGATTTCCACAATTACAGCTTCATTTCCTTTTACTAAAATACTTGCCAAACCTTCTGCAGCTATACGATCTGCTTTTTTGGCAGCTTTTGAGATGCCTTTTTCTCTTAACCAATCCATAGAAGCATTAATATCTCCATTGTTTGCTTCTAATGCTTTTTTACAATCTAACATTCCTGCACCAGATTTTTCTCTTAATTCTTTTACTAAATTTGCGCTTATCATAAATTTCCTCCTTTTTATGAAAAAAGATGAATATATCATCTTTCTTTTTATTTTAAAGCTTCTAAAAGTTCAGCTTTTTTCATTGTTGAATATCCTTTTACTTCCTTCGCTTTTGCCATTTCACGAAGTTCAGTTACTGTTAGTGTAGACAAGTCTTGGTTGGCTTCTTCTTTTTCAACTACTTTTTCTACAACTTCAGCTTTTGGACTTTCTGTTTTTACTTCAGTTTTTTCGAAAGATTTTTTATTATCTGAATTTACATTTTTATGATTTCCATGAAATTTATCGTTACGATTATTTTTTCCTTCAAATCTTCTAGGTCTATCTTCTTTTCTTTTTACAGATTCTACTGCACGTTCCATAATGGCTTCTGCACTACTATTTTTGTCATCTTCTTTGACATAATCTACTAATTTTCCACCATTTGCTTCTACAACAGCATTCGCCATAACACCTGTGATTAACTTAACAGCACGAATCGCATCATCGTTTCCAGGGATTACATAATCAACCATGTCTGGATCACAATTGGTATCAACAATTCCAAATACAGGAATGTTTAATTTTCTTGCTTCTTTAATTGCGATATCTTCTTTAGAAGGATCCACAATATATAAAGCACTTGGTAATTTGGTCATTTCACGAATACCACATAAAATTTTATTTAATTTATCATATTCTTTTTTAAGACCAATTACTTCTTTCTTTGGTAATAAATCGAATGTTCCATCTTGTTCCATTTTTTCGATTTCTTCCAAACGTTTTACTCTTTTACGAATGGTTTTAAAGTTTGTTAAAGTTCCACCCAACCATCTTTCTGAAACATAATAAGAATTTGAACGAAGTGCTTCTTCTTTAATTGCTTCACTTGCTTGTTTTCTAGTTCCTACAAAAAGTACTTTTCCACCTTGTTCTGCAATTGCTTTTAATGCTGCATATGCTTCTTCGATTTTTTTTGCTGTTTTTTGTAAATCGATAATGTAAATTTCATCTCTTGCTGTAAAAATATACTCTTTCATTTTGGGGTTCCATCTTTTGGTTTGATGACCAAAGTGAACACCTGCCTCTAGTAAATAACTCATTGACACTACTGCCATATTTCATTCCTCCTTTTGTTATTTTCTTCCATTATTTCGAAATAACACCACCTGCTGGCACTCGGCATTACAATCCATAATGTGTTTATTTGAAAAAGCCATTTGTATTATACCATATAATTCTATGTAGATACAAGCAAAAAAATACACAATTCTATGGTTTTTCGAAATACTTTTTTAGCTATAACATTTTCCATGGTTTTATCTTTGTGTTATCCTTTTCATATACTCGATAAAGTGCTAAAGGATTTTTATGTTGATCTTGAAATAAAATAACACTCGTCTGATATCGATTTTCTAAAATGGAACCGTTTCGAATTCTTTTTTCTAAATAAGAATCCACAGTAATGGCTGGATATTTGGATAAAATATGAGAATAATTATGCAATTGAAAATTTCCAGACTCAATATCCTCTAATGTATTACAATCTTCTATATAATATTCCCCCTGTTTGATTCTCCTCAAGGAGGACATCGTTCCAATTGTATGCAATGTACATGCCAAATCTTCTATTAAACTTCGAATATAAGTACCTTTGCTTACTAGGGTGCGAATTTGAATAATCGTCTTACCTTTTTCATAAACAGGCTCCCCAAGGCACTCTAACGAATGAATGGTAACTTCACGGGTTGGCAATTGTACATCTTTTCCTTCTCTCGCATAGGAATATAATTTTTTGCCATTCACCTTGACTGCAGAATAAATAGGAACCGTTTGTTCATATGTTTTAATCATTTTATGACAAGCTTGCTCAATTTCCTGTTTGCTATAAATAGCCATTTGTTCTTCTACAACATTACCAGTTATATCTCCTGTATCTGTTTTTGTACCCAAAATAATATCCGCAATATATTCTTTTTCTAAAGCAGTAATGATTTCTACCATCTTTGTAGCATTGCCAACACATAATACAAGTACCCCTGTTGCAATAGGATCCAAAGTCCCTGTGTGTCCTATTTTTTTGGTTCCTAATTTTTTGCCTACTATATTTACAATATCACGACTGGTATAATCTTTAGGTTTATCCAACAATAAAATATAATTCATAAAAGTCACCTTTGTCATTGTAACATATACAGTACTATTTGACAAACAATCACTTCTATTAAAAATTTGTTTATATTGCAAATTTTTAATCCTGACTTACTCTGCATTACAGTATACCATTATTTAAAATAATATTACGCGTTGTGCTAGTTAAAATTTAAAACATGGGATATGGCAGTAGAACCGCCAAT